>NZ_CYPR01000066.1 GCF_001408515.1 Jannaschia seosinensis
ACCTCCACATCGACGTGAAATACCTGCCGCAAATGGCCGATGAGACCCGCCGCCGTTACCTCTTCGTGGCCATCGACCGGGCGACCCGATGGGTCTTCATCCGTGTCTTCCCGGCAAAGACCGCGGCCAACGCACGGCGCTTCCTGCGCGATCTGGAGCGCGCCTGCCCGTTCCGCATCCGCACCATTCTCACCGACAATGGCAAGGAGTTCACCGACCGCCTTTTCGGCCTGCGCAAGCGGACTGCCACGGGAGAGCACGCGTTCGACGCGCTTTGCGCCGCCCTCGACATCGACCACCGCCTGACCCCGCCGAAGTCGCCGCAGACCAACGGAATGGTCGCGCGCTTCAACGGCCGGATCGAAGAGGTCCTGCAGAGCCACCATTTCCGATCAGGCGAGGACCTGGAGACCACGCTCCACCGATACGTCTGGCTCTACAACCAGCAGCTCCCGCAATCAGCGTTGGCCAGCAAGGCGCCCTTGCAGGCCATGAAGGACTGGCACAAAATCAAGCCAGAGCTGTTCAAGAAACAGCCATACTACCTTCCGGGATGTGACACTTAAGCATGCTGTTCGCCGAAGTTTCCGCGGCGGACAATGAGTGGAGCAATACCCGTCGCTCCACTGCATTATACCAGTCAAAGATAATCATTTGTCGATTCGAATGGAATCAAGCGGGCGAGGAGCTCTCGATTATCCTTGATCATAGAAACGCTATTCAAATGCGGCTCGTGCGACGGGATCGCCGTAATTCCCCGTGAAAAACTGCGAAATGCAGGATCGGCCAAGGCCTCGCGATGTAAAACACGCTTTCTTGCGGCAGTGTCTCGCTGGCCATCTGACTTAACGGAACCCGCAAAAGGACCTTTTCGAGCGGGAGAGTGCTGAAAGAGTCTATGAAACGGTGAAAGGCTCCAAGTCTGAAACGGCAACTGTGGGCCGATCCTCAGAAAGCGGTGGGATTGACCGTTTGATCAGAGATTATCCTGACCGAGTAGCGGCTGCCGGATCAAGCGCCTTGATACAGCGCTTGGAACGGCAGCCTGCGGTCTTTGGCTCAGTTGCCGGGGCCGGCGTCGAAATCGACCTCCTCGACGAGCTTCAGCGCTTCGGCGCGGTGGCTGGCGATGGCGGTCAGGTCGGTATCGTCGGGCGTGAAGCTGCCCCAGGAAGCCACGAGTTCCGATGGCTCGGCGCCCACGGCAACGGGATATTCGTTCACGACCTCGGCGTAGATTTCCTGCGCCTCGGGGGAGGAAAGGTACTCCATGAACTCAAGCGCCGTATCGCGGTTCGGTGCGCCGGCCGTCATCGCCACGCCGGAAATGTTGACGTGCGTTCCGCTGCCGTCTTTGAACTCGGGGAATTCGATACGGACCGCATTGGCCCATTCCTGCTGCTCCGGGTCGGCCAGCATCGCACCCATGTAGTAGGTGTTGCCGATCGAGATGTCGCATTCACCGGCCCAGATCGACTTGACCTGCGCACGGTCGTTGCCCTCCGGAGCCTTGGCGAGGTTCGACTTCACGCCTTCAAGCCACTCGCGCGTTTCTTCGACGCCGTTATGTTCGATCATCGCGGAGATCAGGCCGATCGTGTAGACATGCGTGCCCGAGCGGGTGCAGATCCGGCCCTCCCACTTCGGGTCGGCGAGGTCTTCGTAGGTGGTGACCTCGTCTTCGCCCACGCGCTCCTTGCTGGCATAGACGATGCGGGCCCGCGTGGTCAGTCCGAACCAGTGACCGTCGTCGTCACGCATGGCGTCGGGGATGTTGGTGGAGAGGACTTCGCTCTCGACTGCTTGGGTGACACCGGCATCTTTCGCCTCCGAGAGGCGGGAGATGTCGACGGTGAAGATCAGATCGGCGGGAGAGCGGCCGCCCTCTGCCTGCAGACGCTCGGTGATGCCTTTGTCGATATACACGATGTTGACCGTGTGACCGGAAGCTTCCTCGAATCCCGACACGAGCGGGGCGATCAGCTCGGGCTGGCGGTAGGAATAGACATTCACCTCGGCGGCAAATGCGGGCGCGGCGATTGCCAGGGCCGTGGTCGTAAGGATGGTGGTGCGAAGCATCGGAGGCCTCCTGTTGAAAGATGGGCCCCATATTCCCGACTAAAACAATCAGGTCAATCCCGATTATTTTTATCGCTCTTTTTTACGCAGTTTCGCGGCGTCCCACAGCGCATCCATCTCCGCCAGGTCCGACTGCGCCGGGGTTCGCCCCTCCGCCGACAGGGCGTCCTCAATGGCCTCAAACCTGCGCTGAAACTTTGCATTCGCACCGCGCAGGGCGCCTTCGGGATCGACGCCGAGATGGCGGGCGAGGTTCGCCATGACGAACAGGAGGTCGCCCATCTCCTCCGTGACTTCGCTGGCCGTGAGGTCTTCGCGGGCCTCGACGAGCTCCGCCGCTTCTTCGCGCAGCTTGTCCAGCACCGCCACCGTCTCGTGCCAGTCGAACCCCACCCGTGCCGCGCGGTTTTGCAGCTTCACCGCGCGCAGCAACGCAGGCAAGCCAAGCGCCACACCATCGAGCGTGCGGCCCGTGCGCTCCTTCGCCTTGGCGGCCTCCCAATCGGCGACCTGCTGTTCGGCCGACTTCTCCCGGCTGGCCTCGCCCCAGATGTGCGGGTGGCGGTCAACCATCTTCTGGGCGACCCGATCCGCGATCGTGTGGAAGTCGAAGCGTCCTGTCTCCTGACCCATCCGCGCATGGTAGACCACCTGGAGCAGGAGGTCGCCCAGCTCCCCTTCCAGCTCGTCCCAAGCGTCCCGCTCGATGGCGTCGGCCACCTCGTAGGCTTCCTCGATCGTGTAGGGGGCGATGGAGGCGAAGTCCTGCTCGATATCCCACGGACACCCCGTCTCGGGGTCGCGCAGCCGTGCCATGATGGCCAGAAGTCGGGGCAGCCCGCCACCGGGTGTGGTGCAGATGTCGTCCATTGCGTCTCCTCCGCTGCCGGTGTCATCTGCGATTAGCCGCACGCAAAGGACAAGCCCATGCCCGTCATCAACTCGATCGCCGCAATGGAGCCGGAGATGCGCGAATGGCGCCGTTGGTTGCACCGCCACCCGGAACTGGGCTTCGATCTGCCCGAGACCGCGCGGTTCGTGGCGGAGAAGCTGCGCGCCTTCGGTGTCGACGAGGTGCATGAAGGGATTGCGCAGTCTGGCATCGTCGCGATCATTGAAGGGCAGGGGGACGGGCCCACCATCGGCCTTCGGGCCGACATGGATGCGCTGCCGATCAACGAGGCCACCGGCGCCGAACACGCGTCGCAAAATGCGGGATACATGCATGCCTGCGGCCATGACGGGCACACGACGATGCTGCTGGGCGCGGCAAGATATCTCGCCGAGACGCGCAACTTCACCGGCCGCGTCGCGCTGATCTTCCAGCCGGCAGAGGAGGCCGG
The DNA here is from genome assembly GCF_001408515.1 of Jannaschia seosinensis. GTDB lineage: Bacteria > Pseudomonadota > Alphaproteobacteria > Rhodobacterales > Rhodobacteraceae > Jannaschia > Jannaschia seosinensis. The sequence goes on from NZ_CYPR01000066.1 coordinate 3,423, forward strand.
CGGCGGCGGTGACGTGATGGTCCGCGAAGGCATCATGGATCGGTTCGACATCGCGCAGGTCTTCGGGATTCACAACACGCAGGGCGCTGAAGAGGGCGCGTTCATGACGAATTCCAGTGCGGTGCTCGCCGCTGTGGACGAGTTCAACTTCACGATCCGCGGCGTCGGCGGGCACGGCGCCCTGCCGCACGAGACGAAGGATCCTGTCGTGGCGGCGCTCGGCCTCGGGACCGCCCTGCAGACGGTGGTGACTCGAAACCATTGCGCGACCGACGACCTCGTCCTCTCGGTCACGCAGATCCACACGGGCAGCGCGAACAACATCATCCCCGCGGAGGCGAAGTTGTCCGGCACGGTCCGCACCTTCGATCCGGCCGTCCGCGACATGGCCGAACGTCGCATCCGTGCGATCGGGGAAGGTATCGCCGCAACCTACGACGTTGCGGTCGATCTGCTTTACGACAGAGGCTATCCGGCGACGATCAACGACCCCGACAAGGCCGCGCTTGCCGTGCAGGTTGCCCGCGCGGTGGTGGGGGATAATCGCGTCGATCCCGACGCCGTCCGCGAGATGGGTGCGGAGGATTTTTCATACATGCTGCAGGCACGCCCCGGCGCCTATGTGTTCCTAGGGACAGGGCCGGGCGCGTCGTTGCACCACCCGGAATACGACTTCAACGATGCGGTGGCGCCGATCGGGGCCAGCTTCTTCGCGCGTTTGGTGGAGACGGCGCAGCCCGCGGCAGGTGCAGCGTCCGCCTGACCGGCGGGATCAGGGAGCGATGCGGCTTTCGCGCAGACGCGCCTGCAATGCGTCCGCACTCCATCCCGCGTCGCGATAGCTGGCGATGGCGCGCGCGTCGTCGCGCTTCGCCAGTCGTCGCCCGGCTCCGTCGCGGACAAGGTCGTGGTGGTGGTAGTTGGGCGTCGGCAGCCGGAGGAGCCGTTGTAGCGCGACGTGGACCGGCGTCGCCTCGGCGAGATCCGCGCCCCGTGTGACCAGATCGATGCCCTGCACAGCGTCGTCGACCACAACGGACAGATGATAGCTCGTGCCGAAATCGCGACGGGCGACGACGACATCGCCGATCGTTTCGCGAAACGTCGCGCCATTCATCCTGCGCGGGGTATCCCGCTCACGCCAGGCGAGATCGCCGATGGCCCCCGCGTCCAAGCGCAGGGCGACGCCTTCGGGCCGAGATCCCGCACGCGACGCGTTGCGGCATGTGCCGGGATAGACGACCCCGTCCGGGCCCAGGAGCGGGGCACCCTCCTGCGGCGCGGAAGCGGCGGCCAATATGTCCCGCCGACGACATTTGCAGGGGTAGAGGAGACCGTCGGACCAAAGCTGGTCCAAAGCTGCATCGTAGGCGGCCATCCGCTCGGTCTGGCGCATCACCGGGCGAGGCCAGTCGAGGCCGAGCCAGCGGAGATCGTCATAGATCGCCGCCTCCCACTCAGGCTTCGAGCGCTGACGGTCGATATCTTCGATCCGCAGAAGCATCGTCCCGAAGTCGTCGGCCACCATAGCCGCCCAAGCGTGGCCCAGATGCAGTGGCCCGGTCGGCGAGGGCGCAAACCGGGTGATCACAGATGGCAACGGGTGCAGGTTTGGGTGTCCTGCACTTCAGTCAGGGGGGCTGGCTTGAAGCGCGCCTGTTTCAGCCGGAACATGCCGTTGGCCTGAAGGGCCCTCCAGAATTTCCAGAGGACGACTCGCGCCTCCACAATCTCATCAAGACCGGTCCGCCCGGACTGCCGGAAGAATAACGCGACGATGGCCGGCGCATGAGCAAAATTCACTCCGCAGCCTTGGCTGCCGAATGCCCCAGCCATTCCGTCCAGTCCACCTTTGCCCGGTCGGTGTAGAGCTTGTAGCGCGCGGGCCGATTGCGACGTCCGCCGCGCGCATCGACCGGCGGGAAGAGGCCGAAATTGACGTTCATCGGCTGGAAAGACTTTGCGTCCGCACCACCGGAGATATGCGACACGAGGGCGCCGACGGCCGTGGTCGGGGGAATCTCCGGCAGCGTTTCGCCGCGCATTTCCGCCGCCGCGAGACGGCCGGCAAGCAGACCCATGGCGGCGCTTTCGACATAGCCTTCGACGCCCGTGATCTGTCCGGCAAAGCGGATGTTTGGCCGCGACCGCAGCCGCATCTGCCCGTCCAGCAGCGTCGGAGAGTTGATGAACGTGTTGCGGTGAATCCCGCCAAGCCGCGCAAACCGCGCCTCCTCCAGCCCAGGAATCATGGCAAGAACAGACTTTTGCACACCGTACTTCATCTTGGTCTGGAAGCCGACGATATTGTAAAGCGTGCCAAGCGCGTTGTCGCGGCGCAATTGCACCACGGCATGGGCCTTCACTTTCGGCTGATGCGGATTAGTCAGCCCGACTGGCTTCATCGGACCGTGGCGCAGCGTCTCGCGGCCGCGCTCAGCCATGACCTCGATGGGAAGACAGCCATCGAAGTAGCCCGCCGTCTCGCCCGGCTTGAACTCAGCTTTCTCGGCCGCAAGGAGGGCATCGATAAAGGCTTCGTACTGATCGCGATCCATCGGGCAGTTGATGTAGGCGGTGCGTTCCGCTTCCGTCTCGCCCTTGTCGTAGCGCGACTGGCGCCATGCCTTCCTCATGTCGATCGAGTCGAAATGCACGATCGGTGCGATCGCGTCGAAGAAGGCCAGGCTCGCCTGACCCGCCTCAGCCGCGATGGCCTGTGCCAGCCCACAGCCCGTCAGCGGCCCCGTGGCGATGATCCAGCTGCCGTCGCGCGGCAGGGTCGTCACCTCTTCGTCCACGACCTCAATCAACGGATGCGCGAGCAGGCGCTCCGTCACCGCTTCGGCAAAGGGATCACGATCGACCGCCAACGCGCCGCCCGCGGGCAGGCGGTGGAGGTCGGCCATCTCCATGATCAGGCCGCCGGCGGCCCGCATCTCCCAATGCAGAAGTCCGACGGCATTCTGCTCGTCATCGTCGGAGCGGAAGGAGTTCGAGCAGACCATCTCGGCCAGCGAGCCGGTGCGGTGCGCAAACGTCCCGACACGCGGCCGCATCTCATGAATGGTGACGGGTACGCCAGCCTGTGCGGCTTGCCATGCGGCCTCGGATCCGGCCATTCCGCCGCCGACGATATGAAGTCTTTCTGTCATGCCTGTCAGATAAGGCGTGCGGCCCCCCGGGGAAACCCCGTATGAAAAAGCCGCCCGGAAGGGGCGGCGCGGCACGCCTTGCGTGGAAGTCTTCTCGTTTTGCGGGTCAGGGCCTGCTCGTATCCTGCCCCTGTTCCGGTCGTTCGGCGCCGGATGCCTCATTGCCTGTGCTGCCCCGCAGATCGGACCCTAGGGTCGTGCGGCACAGGGCGCATACCTTCAATTCCGCAAAACCGTTTTCAAGAAAATGATATAGCTACTCGCTCGCCGGGCGGATCGTCTCGCCCCCACTATTGGCACAGAACCAGTCAACCACGGCGCGCAACGTCGAGTCGCCGTGCCGCGTTTCGTGGTACGTGATCCACAGCTCTCCGCGCAGATCGTTGTCGGGAAGATCCGCGAGGACCAGCCCGTATTCATCCTTCACCAGAAAGTCGGGCAGCAGGCCGGGCAGGCCTGTGTTTCGCACCATGTTGAGCGCCATAGGCATCTCCTCGACGCGGTAGCGGGGCAGGCGGCTCGCCTTCTTGTAGACCTCGCGCAAGAGATCAGCATCGGGATAGCGGTGCGACAAGCCGATCCACTCGCCGTCGAGCACATGGTCAGGCCCGTGATAGATGCGCATCGAAAAGTCACGGAACTTCCGTGCCTTGAGCCGCCCGCCATCCGGCCGGCCGATCCGCACCTGAATATCCGCTTCGCCCAATCCCTGTGCAAATGTCTTGTCGCTCAAGGTCAGCAAGACCTGCGGAAGGTATTCCGCCAGCTCAGACGTCCGCGGCAGCACGAATTCCTGATGAACGGCGGGCGGAGCCGCGATCTCGATCGGAACAACGCCCTCGCCGAGACGGGAATGCACGTTGGCCATCTCGGTCCTCAGGCGGTGGTCAAATTCCTCGGCAATCGTGGCAAGCCGGTCAGCCGTCTCGGTCGGCACGAAGATGCCCGCCCGCTTCTCGAAAAGCGGAACGCCCAGTTCCTGGCTCAGTCGTTCGATCCGCCGAGAAACAGTGGCGACGTTCGTGTCGAGATAGCGCGCCGCGGCCGACATTGTCCCGTGACGTTTCATGGCGAGGACGAACTTGAGATCGTCCCAGTTGTCGAGCGTCATTGGCGACCTCCCAGTCAGTGGCGGCGTCCAATCGACAGACGGTCGATACCATCGCCACAAAAGCGGTTTAACGCGACCTTATCGTGCAAAACCGCCAACAGGAGCATGACGCCGCGTCAGTTTGCCGCGTCACCTCCATCGCCCAGTGCCTCATCCACCTCGTCGGACTGATCGGCGACGCGCGCGACCGACACGACCCGCTCGCCCCGGCGCGTGTCGAACACCTTCACCCCACCGGCACTGCGCGAGCGGAAGCTGATTCCGTCGACGGGCACGCGGATCGATTGTCCGGTGGAGGTTGCCAGCATGATCTGGTCGTCGAGATCCACGGGGAACGCCGTGATGATCGGGCCGCCACGCGCCGCCTTGTCCTGCGCGCCGACGCCCATGCCGCCGCGTCCACGTACCGGATAATCATGGGACGACGACAACTTGCCCGCGCCCCCCTCGGTGATTGTCAGGATCAGGTCCTCGGCCGCCGACATCTCGGAGTAGCGCTCGGTCGAGAAGTTCGGATCGGCTGGCGCCTCCTCCTCCTCGGCCTCGGCGTCGTCGCCAAGACCCGCCATCGCACGGCGCATCTTGAGATAAGCCGTCCGTTCCTCGCTGGTCGCGTCGAAGTGCCGGATGACGGCCATCGAGACGACCGCATCGTCTTCGCCCAAACGAATGCCTCGCACGCCGACCGAGGCGCGGGAATTGAAGATCCGGACATCGGTCGCGGGGAAGCGGATCGCGCGGCCCGAACGGGTCACCAGCATCACGTCGTCATCGTTCGACGCGATCCGCGCGTTGATGAGCTTCCAGCCTTCGCTCTCGCCCTCGAACTTCATGGCGATCTTGCCGTTGCGCATGACGTTGGCGAAATCGGACAGGGCATTGCGCCGGACTGTTCCGTGGTCGGTGGCGAAGACGACCTGCAGGTCACCCCAATCAGCTTCGTCCCGGTCCACGGGCATGATCGCGGCGATTCCCGTTCCGATCTGGATCGGCAGCAGGTTGACGAGCGCCTTGCCCTTGGCCGTCCGGCCGCCCTGCGGCAGGCGCCAGGTCTTGAGCTTGTAGACCATTCCATCGGTCGTGAAGAACAGAAGCGGCGTGTGCGTGTTGGCCACGAAGAGGGTCGTGACGACGTCCTCCTCCTTGGTGGCCATGCCGCTCAGCCCCTTGCCGCCGCGTTTCTGCGCGCGGAATTCCGCGAGAGGCGTCCGCTTTGCGTAGCCCGATTGAGTGATTGTGACGACCATCTCCTCGCGCTCGATGAGATCCTCGTCATCCATATCGCCGGACCAGTCGGTGATCTCCGTCCGGCGCGGCACGGCGAATTGTTCACGGACCTCGCGCAGTTCGGTCGAGATGATCTCGAGGATGCGGGCACGCGAGCCGAGGATGTCGAGATAATCCTTGATCTTCGCGGCCAGAGCTTCGAGTTCATCGGTGACTTCCTTCACGCCGATCTGGGTCAGGCGTTGCAGGCGCAACTCAAGGATCGCGCGGGCCTGCCGCTCCGACAGGTTGTAGGTGCCGTCCTCGTTTATCTTGTGGGTCGGATCGTCGATCAGGCGAATGTAATCGGCGATATCGTGGGCCGGCCAGCGCCGCTCCATCAGCTTCTCGCGCGCATCGGCCGCGTCCGCCGAGGCGCGAATCGTGGCGACCACCTCGTCCACGTTGCTGACCGCCACGGCTAGACCGCAAAGCACGTGCGAGCGGTCCCGCGCCTCGTTGAGCAGGTATGCCGTGCGGCGCGCGACGACCTCCTCGCGGAATTCGAGGAACGCGGTGAGGAACCGGCGCAGCGTAAGCTGCTCCGGCCGGCCGCCATTAAGCGCGAGCATGTTGCAGGCGAAAGACGTCTGCATTGGCGTGAAGCGGAACAGCTGGTTCAGAACGACTTCGGCCGTCGCGTCCCGCTTGAGTTCGACCACGACGCGCACGCCGACGCGGTCGGATTCATCCTGAACGTGGGCGATCCCCTCGATGCGCCGTTCCTTGGCGGCCTCGGCGATCCGCTCGATCATCGTGGCCTTGTTCACCTGATAGGGGATCTCGTCGAGGACAATGGCGAAGCGGTCCTTTCGGATCTCCTCCACCCGCGTGCGCGCACGCATGATGACGCTGCCGCGACCTTCCAGATAAGCTTTGCGGATGCCGGAGCGTCCGAGGATCATGCCGCCGGTCGGAAAGTCCGGCCCCGGCACGATCTCCATCAGCGCCTCGTCCGACGCATCCGGATGCTCGATCAGGTGAAGGCAGGCGTCGACCACCTCGCCCAGATTGTGCGGCGGAATGTTGGTAGCCATACCGACCGCGATGCCGCCAGCGCCATTGACGAGCATGTTGGGGAACCGCGCCGGAAGGACAGTCGGCTCCCGCTCCTTGCCGTCGTAGTTCGGCTGGAAATCGACCGTGTCCTTGTCGAGATCGAGCAGCAGCATCTGCGCGGCCTTGGCAAGTCGGCTTTCGGTGTAGCGCATGGCAGCCGCGTTATCGCCGTCCATCGAGCCGAAATTGCCCTGACCGTCGATCAGCATCAGCGACATCGAAAAGTCCTGCGCCATCCGCACAAGGGCCTCGTAGATGGCCGAGTCGCCGTGCGGGTGATAGCTGCCCATCACGTCGCCCACCGACTTGGCGGATTTCCGGTAGGGTTTGTCGTGGGTGTAGCCGCCCTCCATCATCGCGTAGAGGATGCGGCGGTGAACGGGTTTTAGCCCGTCGCGCAGGTCGGGAATCGCACGCGAAATAATGACCGACATGGCGTAGTCGAGAAACGACGTCCGCATCTCATCGACAATCGCGATCTGCGGCCCGTCATGGGCCATCGGCACGCGAGGGGGCTCGTTTTCGTTCTCAGGGGTTTGCGGGTCGTCGTTCATGCGAATTTTCGCCTCGGCCGGAATCCATATCTTGTTGAGACATCCTGTAGCATCCCCCTCATCTGGTCTCAACGGGTTCGGTTGTCGGAACGTGGGTCAGAGGCGCGCAGCCGCTCCCGAAGCAGCCGTCTGGAAGGAGTGCCAACGGTTTATTTTCATTGACGAAAGCCGGGATCGCCGCGTTTCATCGGGACGGGGGCCGTAAAAGGAGCGTTCCAGATGACCTGCGAAATGTCCGAGACCGAGATGATGATGAAGGGCTACGGCCTCACGACGGCCGAGATGTTCTATCGCATGCCCGATCATCCGCACGTCCTCAACACTTTCATCTGGCAGGATTACGATCTCGCGCCCGATCACCCGCGCCTGTTCCGGTTCATCGAATATTGGGGTGAGGAGATCGAGGGCCCGCTTCACTCCGTGCGCTTCAGCCACCGCAAGCTGATTGCCGCCGGCGAATGGCGCAATGTCGTGGGGGAATTCACCCTGCACTGACCCGAGGGGCTATGGCGTGACGCGGCCCGTCGAGGGGCGCGAGGCCGCAACCGCCCAGATCACCGCCAGCCCAAGGGACAGCACGCCATTCCATCCCGCCATCGTCAGACCGAGCTGCCAGACGATGTCGTCGCACAGGACGACGCTATCGGCGATCTCGGTCGATAGCAGATCCGCGCCCGAGAATGCGCCCAAACCTTCGCCGCCGCCGGTGCAGCTCGACGGGCCCTCCCACCAATCCTGCTCGACGCCGGCATGGAAGAACCCGAGCCCTGCCGTGATGAGCGCGGCCAGACCGGCAAGCGCGGCCGTGACACGGGGCGCGACTCCGGCCAGCGCGGCGACGCCAAGCACGATTGCGGCCGCGTGGGGCCAACGCTGCCACAGGCACATTGCGCAGGGGGCGTATCCGGCTAGCTGGAACACGAATGCCCCGCCCAGCAATCCCGCGTGACCGAGCGTGGCGAAGGCAAGGAGGCGCCGTCTGGAAAAGCGGTCGAGAATCACAAAAACCTCAGGACATAGAACGCGCCGAACAGCATCACCAAGAAGACGGTGAAGACCAGTCCCAACTGGCGTTCGATGAAGCCGCGTACCGGGGCACCGAAAGCCCAGAGCAGGCCCGCCACGATGAAGAACCGAAGGCCCCGCGCAATTACCGAAGAAACCAGGAAAACGGGCAGCGACAGCGCAGTCGCGCCCGACATGATAGTTATGACCTTGTAAGGGAAGGGCGTGATACCTGCCGTGAGCACGGCCCAAGCCCCCCATTCGTTGTAGCGTTCGGTGAACGCGTCAAACCCGTCCGCCTTGCCGAGCGCGATCAGGATAGGTTCGCCGATCGCCTCCATCGCGAAATAGCCGATTGCATAGCCCGCGACGCCGCCCAGCACGCTTGCCAACGTGCACACGCCCGCGATCAGCCATGCACGGTGCGGTGCCGCAAGAATCATCGGGATCAGCAGCAGGTCAGGCGGAATCGGGAAGAAGGAGCTTTCGGCGAAAGATATTGCCGCGAGAACCCAAAGCGCGTGGGGATGCGCGGCCCATGCCAAGGTCCAGTCATAAAGGCGGCGGATCATGCGTGCCGGTCACACGGAACCACCGCAGGGTCAAGTGAGATTGATGGGATTTGGAGCCAAGGCATGCGCCAGGGAAGGTGGCATGGCCGCAGCAAGAGTACGGGCACTCGGAATATCTGACGATCCGGCGAGACGTCCAAGAAAGCCACAGGCAGTATCGGTTACCTCTCACATCCCGGAAGGTAGTATGGCTGTTTCTTGAACAGCTCTGGCTTGATTTTGTGCCAGTCCTTCATGGCCTGCAAGGGCGCCTTGCTGGCCAACGCTGCTTGCGGGAGCTGCTGGTTGTAGAGCCAGACGTATCGGTGGAGCGTGGTCTCCAGGTCCTCGCCTGATCGGAAATGGTGGCTCTGCAGGACCTCTTCGATCCGGCCGTTGAAGCGCTCGACCATTCCGTTGGTCTGCGGCGACTTCGGCGGGGTCAGGCGGTGGTCGATGTCGAGGGCGGCGCAAAGCGCGTCGAACGCGTGCTCTCCCGTGGCAGTCCGCTT
>NZ_CYPR01000067.1 GCF_001408515.1 Jannaschia seosinensis
GCAGCATCAGCCCGGACATCGCGCAGCGATACCCCTAGGCCTCGCGCACCTTTCGTCGGAAGGCGACCTCGCGGTAGGGCCTCCGGGTGAGGCGCTCGAGCACCGGGTGTTGGCTGTCACTGAGAACTGACCCNGCAGCAGTCTAAATTGTCACTGAGAACTGACCCATGTGGAATCTTGCCCCTGACGGGATTTGTCGGGGGTTATTGGAGTGATCGACATGGGATTTTTGAGCGTCATTCGACGTTGGGCGTTACGGGACAAGATGCCCATCCGCGAGATCGCGCGGCGGACCGGGCTGTCTCGCAACACCATCAAGAAGTATCTGCGGGCGGGGATCGTTGAGCCCCGGTTCCAGACACCGGCGCGGCCGAGCAAGCTGGACCCATATGCCGAGAAGCTGACAGGCTGGCTGGTGACGGAGCAGCGCAAGTCGCGCAAGGACCGGCGCACCGCCAAGCAGATGCACGCTGATCTGGTTAAGCTTGGCTATGACGGCTCGTATGAGCGTGTCGCAGCCTTCGTGCGGACTTGGAAAGGAGACCGGCAACGCGCGCAGCAGACGACCGATCGCGGGACATTCGTGCCGTTGGTGTTCCAGCCGGGCGAGGCGTTCCAGTTCGACTGGAGCGAGGACTGGGCCTCTGTCGGCGGCGATCGCATGAAGTTGCAGGTGGCCCACATCAAGCTGTCGCACAGCCGCGCGTTCCTGGTCAGGGCCTATTTGTTGCAGACGCATGAGATGCTGTTCGACGCGCACTGGCATGCGTTCCGGGTCTTTGAGGGCGTGCCTGGCCGCGGGATCTACGACAACATGCGCACGGCTGTGGATCGCGTGGGCGTGGGCAAGAAGCGCGATGTGAATGCGCGGTTCACGGCTATGACCAGCCACTATGTGTTCGAGCCCGACTTCTGCAACCCGGCGGCGGGCTGGGAGAAAGGCCAGGTCGAGAAGAACGTCCGCGATGCGCGCCACCGGCTCTGGCAGGTGATGCCGGCCTTTCCGGATCTTGATGCGTTGAATGTGTGGCTGGAAGAGCGCTGCAAGGCGCTGTGGACCGAGACCGCGCATGGCAGCCTGACCGGCAGCATTGCCGACATCTGGGAGGTCGAGAAGCCTGCGCTGATGCCGTTGCCCACGGCCTTCGATGGCTTTGTCGAACACAGCAAGCGGGTATCGCCCACCTGCCTGATCACCTTCGAGCGCAATCGCTACTCTGTCCCTGCCAGTTTTGCGAACCGCCCCGTCAGCCTGCATGTTTACCCCGAACGGCTGGTGATCGTGGCCGAGGGGCACGTGGTCTGCGAGCACCAGCGCATCATTGAACGGTCGCACCGGCAACCTGGCCGCGTCATCTATGACTGGCGCCTTTACCTCGCCGTGGTTCAGCGCAAGCCGGGCGCGCTTCGTAACGGCGCCCCGTTTGTCGAGATGCCGGAGGCATTCCGCCAGTTGCAGGATCAGATGCTGCGCAAGCCCGGCGGCGATCGCGAGATGGTCGAGATCCTGTCGCTGGTCCTGCATCACGATGAACAGGCGGTGCTGTGCGCCGTGGAAATGGCGCTGGAGGCGGGCGTGCCGACCAAGACCCATGTGCTGAACCTGCTCCACAGGCTGGTGGATGGCACACCGACCGACCGGCTCGATGTGACGCCCCCTTCAAGTCTCGTTCTGACGAAGGAACCTGAGGCCAATGTCGCACGCTACGACGGACTGCGGGGAGGAACACGTCATGCGTCATGATCCCGCCGGAGCCGCCATCGTCATCATGCTGCGCAGCCTGAAGATGCCGGGCATGGCGCAGGCGGTGCATGACCTCATGGAACAAGGTGCCCCAGCGTTCGAGGTATGAGGAGGATCAGAAAACAGTCCGGGGGACTGTTTTCCCGACGATTGGATGCCGATGCTGTCGCAGTTGCTCAAGGCTGAAATGGCTGAACGCGAGGTGCGCTCCATCTCCTATCACATGAAGGCCGCGCGCTTCCCGGCCTACAAGGACCTGTTCGGCTTCGACTTCGCCGCCAGCGAGATCAACGAAGCCCTCGTGCGTCAACTCCATCGGTGCGAGTTCATGGATGCGGCCGAGAATGTCGTGCTGATCGGCGGACGCGGCACGGGGAAAAGTCATGTCGCGACCGCCCTCGGCGTCCAGGCCATCGAGCATCACCGCAAACGCGTGCGCTTCTTCTCGACCGTCGAGCTGGTAAATGCGCTGGAACAGGAAAAGGCACAGGGAAAGGCCGGCAAGATCGCCGAGGCGCTGGTGAAGACCGAATTGGTGATCCTCGACGAGCTGGGATACCTGCCGTTCAGCGCTTCCGGCGGTGCGCTGCTGTTCCATCTTCTTAGCCCGGATAATTCACGAGAAGGCGGCGGAGGTTGCGTAACCGTCTGAAACTCTGCATTTTTTGGTTATCGACGCCAAAGATTCAGATTTCAGCAGGACGACCTCCGCCATGACCCAGTCTACGTGCTCCACGCCCCGCCTGTCACGCCTTAACGGTAAGCCGGTCCTGCTCGGGTTTGACGGCGCCGACATGAGCTCCGACGCCGGCCTGACCCTGCTGCGCGAGATTGAGCGCAGGGCGGGTCTGGCGCAGCGGCTCGCAGATTGCCTGCACGATCCGCGTGACCCGGCGAAAGTTCAGCATAGCCTGTGCGACATCATCCGGTTCCGGATCATGATGATCGCGGCGGGATATGAAGACGGCAATGACGCGACCGCCCTTCGGCACGATCCCAGCTTCAGGATCGCGCTGGAGCGTGGCCCGGAAACAGGGCCGACCTTGTGTTCGCAGCCAACGATCTCGCGCATGGAAAACCTGCCAGACGCCCGCGCCCTTATCCGCATGGGCCACGAGATGATCCGGTTCTACTGCCACTCGTTTGCGCGCCCCCCAAGCCGGATCGTGCTCGATATCGATGATACCTTTGACGCGGTGCATGGCCACCAGCAGCTGCGCCTGTTCAATGCGTTCTACGACGAGTTCGGCTTCCAGCCGATCGTCGTCTTCGACGGTGAGGGCCGGCTCGTGGGGACACTGCTGCGCCCGGCCCGCCGCCCCAATGAGGCCGAGAGCGCGGCCCACATCCGCCGGTTGATCCGGCAGATTGCCAGGCATTGGCCCGAGACAGAAATCCTGCTGCGAGCCGACAGCCACTACTGCACCCCGCAGGTTCTGGACCTGTGTGACAGGCTCGGGCTGCGCTATATCTTTGGTTTGTCAAAGAACGGCCGTCTGGCGCGGAACATCTCGGCTCTGGAGGCATCGACGGCGGCGCGCTACGTCCGGACGCCGGGTCAGAAGCTGCGCCGGTTCAAAACCTTCTCCTACGCGGCTCGGTCGTGGTCGAAACCCCGCCGCGTCATCGCCCGCGTCGAGGTTGGTCCCATGGGTCGGGACACCCGCTACATCGTCACCAACCTCGAGGGCGGTCGCGGTAAGCATCTTACGAGAAGATCTACTCCGCCCGCGGCCAGGCCGAGAACCACATCAAGGCGTGGAAGGCCCACCTCGCAGCAGACCGGACGTCGTGCTCGAAAGCCAACGCCAATCAGATGCGTCTGATGCTGCACGGCTGCGCCTACTGGGTCTGGTGGAAGCTTCGCGCGGCTTGCCCAAAACGTTCACCATGGCGCCGCGCCCAGTTCGACACGCTGCGGCTGCATCTCGTCAAACTGGCCGCCACCATCGTCGAAAAGAAGACCCGGATCATCGTGACCCTGCCGGCATCGTGTCCCCGAAAGGGACTTCTCCTCCTTCTCTTCGACGCCCTCGCCCCACCGAAAACAGCCTGACGCAAGCGCCCCGACAAACCCCGAAACATCAATCCACACCACCCAAGACCCAAGTCACCGGCCGGCCTGCCAACCGGACGCAAACACCGGGTGCGCGCAAGAAAACCGAGACCGGGGAAACCATCCCACGGAGCACAAGTCCGCAGCTTCATGAATTATGCGGGCTAAGAAGGTGGAACAGCAGCGCGCCGCCCGAGGCGAGTTATGCCCGAAAGTTGGTGATGGCCTGAAGTAGGCGGCATATCATGGCGGTGTTCACGCGCCGTCAGTCTCAAAAGAGAAAGGATATGCCACCATAGCCAAATCTACCGTTGTCCCGTTCGAACTGCCATCGGAATTTTCTGCGGATCCGTTGACCGAGGTAATCCANGCTGGGGCCAAGGAGCTTCTGCGAACGGCGGTTCAGGCGGAGGTATCCGCCTTCCTCGCCGAGCATGCGCATCTTCTGGACGAGGAGGGCCGCCAGCGTCTTGTGCGCCATGGTTTTCTGCCCGAGCGCGAGATGATGACCGGGATCGGGACCATTCCTGTGCAGGTCCCGCGCGTGCGCGATCGCGGCCGCAATGAAGATGGGAGCAAGATCAAGTTCCGCTCGGCGCTGGTACCACCGTATTTGCGCAAGGCGAAGTCGGTCGAGGAGTTGCTACCTTGGCTGTACCTGAAGGGCATCTCGACGGGCGACTTCAGCGAGGCACTGGCGGCGCTCCTCGGACCTGATGCCGAGGGGCTGTCGTCCTCGACCATCACGCGTCTGAAGGCCGCGTGGTGGGAGGAGTACGAGGCCTGGCGCAAGCGCGATCTCACGGGCAAGCGCTACGTCTACATCTGGGCGGATGGGGTCTACTTCACGCCACGCCTGGACGGCGATCGCCAATGTATGTTGGTGATTATTGGCGCCGACGAATACGGCGAGAAGGACATTCTCGCCATCACAGACGGGTTCCGTGAGAATGCCGGACAGCTGGTGCGACCTGCTGAAAGGGCTGAAGAAGCGCGGCCTGACTGTGCCCCCGGAACTGGCCACAGGCGATGGTGCGCTCGGGTTCTGGACGGCCCTGCGGGATGTCTTCCCCGACACGCGCGAGCAGAGATGTTGGGTTCACAAGACCGCCAATGTGCTGGGCGCGACCCCCAAATCCATGCATGAAAGGGTCAAGGCCGATCTGCAAGACATCTGGATGGCCGAGACGAAGAAGGAGGCGAATGCCGCCTTCGATCTCTTCGTCGAAATCTACGGCGCGAAGTACGAGAAGGCTGTGGCCAAGCTGGTGAAAGACCGTGACGAGCTGCTGGCCTTCTACGACTTCCCGGCCGAGCACTGGAAGCACATTCGGACCACGAACCCGATCGAGAGTGTCTTCGCCACGGTCAGGAACCGGACCCGCAAAACCAAGGGCTGCCTGAACCGCAAGACCGCCCTCGCCATGGTCTTCCGACTCATGAAGTCAGCCAAGAAGAAGTGGCGGAAGATCAACGGGCCAAACCGTCTGCCCGACGTCATTCCAGACTACACGACACAGCCGTTTTTGGGGTGGCCGAGACCGGCAAGAGAGATTCTTCTGGTGGACTCGACCTCGCCAAAGGAACGGTCCCTTGAATATCCGTGCTCTCGCCGATCTCCAGAAAACGCTAACTCCGCATGTGCCGTTGGGCAAGTCACGGCTCGAGACGCTCTGCATGATCCTGCTTGGCATGATCAGCGCCCGAACGGTGAACCTGACGCATATCGCGAGCGAGCGGCCAAGTCGCGCCATGGTTGCATCGACCTATCGCCGTCTGCAACGCTTCTTCCAACATGTGTGCCTGCCCGAGGATTGGAGCGTGGGCATCGTGATCTCGCTGCTCGGCAATCCTCGCCCTTGGCATCTCTGTCTCGACCGCACCAACTGGAAGATCGGCAAGACCGACGTTAACGTCCTCGTGTTGGCCGTCATCACGGTCAAGTTCCGCGTCCCGCTGATGTGGACCATGCTCCCGCATTCCGGCAACAGCACGACCGCTCAGCGCATCGCGCTGATGAAGCGGTATCTCGCGTATTTCGACGCCTCAACCGTTCGGATGCTGCTGGCGGATCGTGAGTTCATCGGTCAGGAATGGTTCACTTTTCTCGTCGAGCAGGAGATCCCCTTCGCGATCCGCATGAAGGAGGGCCAGATAGTCCGTACCAACGGCCGCGAGCTGAACCTGCGCTCCCTGCTGTCACGGTGCAGGGGTGTGCGGGGCTTCACGGCCGTCCTGCCTGGCAGAGCGAGTCACCCTGACCTCGAGCTCCACTTCGGTGCGCGCCGTATCAAGGGCGGCGAGCTTCTCGTGGTGGCTTCGCCCTATCCAGCCACTGGCGCGCACATCCTGCGGCAGTACAAGAAGCGCTGGCTCATCGAGTGCCTGTTCGCCGACAGCAAGACGCGGGGGCTGAACCTGGAGGACACCCGCCTGACGCTCGCGTCCAAGTTGTCTCTGCTCATCGCCATAACCGCTATTGCCATCGCCCTCATCTGCCGTGCTGCAGCCCAGCTCATGGGACACAAATACCCCGCCCGGAAGAAGCACGGATACTGCTCGAAATCCTGGTTCCGGACCGGCTTCGATGAGGTCCGACGATGGCCTTGTCAGAAGAACTTCGCTTGAGGCGGAGCAGGCGGCTGGCTAGGCTCCCCGCATGACCAAGGAGGTATGCGCGAAAGTTGGTGACGCGTGATCAGGCGGCAGTTTGAAGGTGGCGGAGGCCGTCGCGGAACTCAATCCCTTGGATGGGCCTTGTCAGAAGAACTTCGCTTGAGGCGGAGCAGGCGGCTGGCTAGGCTCCCCGCATGACCAAGCGCAGCCCCTTCAAGTACTTCAAGACCAGCTCCGAGATCATTCGCCTGGCGGTGATGATGTATGTCCGCTTCCCGCTGTCGCTGCGGAACGTCGAAGATCTGCTGCACGAGCGCGGCGTCGACGTCAGCCACGAGACGGTGCGCTTCTGGTGGCAGCGCTTCGGTCCGATGTTCGCGGGCGAGATCCGGAAGCGACGCATCGAGGGTATGAAATCGAGCCGCTGGCGCTGGCACCTCGACGAGATGTTCGTGAAGATCAACGGCGAGCAGCACTACCTCTGGCGGGCGGTCGATCATGAGGGCGAAGTGCTGGAAAGCTTCGTCACGAAGACGCGGGACAAGAAGGCTGCGCTGAAATTCCTCAGAAAAGCAATGAAGAAGCACGGCCGAGCGGAGACCCTCGTGACGGACAAGCTTCGCTCCTACGGCGCGGCTCTGAAGGACCTCGGCATGACGGACCGGCAGGAGACCGGTCGGTGGCTGAACAACCGCGCGGAGAATTTGCACCTGCCGTTCCGACGACGCGAGAGGGCCATGCAGCGCTTCCGGCGGATGCGAAGTCTGCAGAAGTTCGCCGCCGTCCACGCCTCCGTCTCGAACCACTTCAACCAGGAACGCAGCCTCTCCAGCCGAGACATCTTCAAGACCAACCGCACCGCCGCTCTCGCCGAGTGGCGCGGTCTTTGCGCAGGATAATAGTCAGGCCCCCTGCCCTTCCTGAGACTGGTTCGAATTAGTCTGCCAGCACCTATCAGAGGGCTTTGGACCCTGTTCGGATGACAAAACTTACAACTGGTTGAAAGTGGTCAAGGTGCCTATCGCATCCCACACGGGCCGATGAGGAAGGTCGCTCTTGTTCGGTGCAGGATAGAGCCGGCTGAAACGGGAAATATTAGTGCGGCTGGGCCACCATGATCGTTCCCG
>NZ_CYPR01000068.1 GCF_001408515.1 Jannaschia seosinensis
CAGCCACTGGCGCGCACATCCTGCGGCAGTACAAGAAGCGCTGGCTCATCGAGTGCCTGTTCGCCGACAGCAAGACGCGGGGGCTGAACCTGGAGGACACCCGCCTGACGCTCGCGTCCAAGTTGTCTCTGCTCATCGCCATAACCGCTATTGCCATCGCCCTCATCTGCCGTGCTGCAGCCCAGCTCATGGGACACAAATACCCCGCCCGGAAGAAGCACGGATACTGCTCGAAATCTTGGTTCCGGACCGGCTTCGATGAGGTCCGACGATGGATGCGGTCCGGTCCCGAAAGCCCTCTCGTCGCCCGAAATCTCGTCGTCCCGAGACGGCTGCGGGTGGGAGTCGTGTAGTCTGGCCTTCTCGTGAATTATCCGGGTTAACACCTTGCGCTCCAAGACAGATGCTTCCCTCGGGAGCCGAAGCTGCCTTAAAGCAGATCGACCCGGACGTGCTGATCGCGCGCAAGCGCGTAGGACATTCCCAGCATGACGATAATCGCCAGCAGGTGCCATTGAAGCTCGGTCAGCCCATTCAAGTTGAGCTGTGTGCCATAGAGCGGCACTTCTGTCTGCCAGGTTGCGATCTGACCGACCTTGAGCAGTAAACCCACGATAGCGGCCAGCGCGAGCAGGATCATGGGCAGCAGCAGGCAAGCTGCGGCCCGGCCGGGTCAGAGAGGAACGCGACTGCATAGGGGCCTCAGTTCGCCGCCGGTGCCGGCGGGATCTGCTGCAGGTCGTCCCAGACCTGTGCTCGGACCATGTAGTGCTGGATCGATTGGTAGGCTTCGGCGATGACTTCATCGTTCGCGGCAGCCTCTTCGAGGATCCCGGTCGAGGCTTCGCGTAGCGCGGCTAGAACCTTGTCCGGGAACCGCTTCGTCTTGACCCCCTGTTCGCGGAACTCCTTGATGGTCTCGCCCTGTGGCGCCGGCGCGGCGGCCAGAGACCACATGACTGTGGCCTTGCAGGCAACGAGAATCTGCTCCTGCACCTCCTCACCAAAGTCGTTCCACACATCCATGTTGACAATCAGCGTGTTCCAGCTTGCCGGCTAGTGCCAGCCAGGGTAATAATAATACTGGCGATTTTCGGGAAGCCGAGCGACTGACCGGCCACTGGCAGTGAGACTTCGGTGGCGTCGATGCGGCCACGTTCGAGAGCAACGTAGAGTTCGCCGCGCGGGACGAGCTGTGTCGACGCACCGAGCTTGTTCAGCACTTGACCGCCCATGCCGGAAATCCGCATCCGCAGGCCCTGCAGTTCCTAGACCGAGTTGATCTTCTTGTTGAACCACCCACCGGGTTCCGGCGCGGTGATGTGGCAAGGCAGCATTTTGATGTTCAGCGGGTCCTAGGCTTTCTGGACGATTTCCATGCCACCGCCTTCCCACATCCAGCCGGTGAACAGGGCCGGCCCCGGGCCGAAAGGCATGGCACCGGCGAGCCCCGCAAGAGGGATCGTGCCGCCCCAGTAACTCATGAAGTCTCAACCTGCCGGGATCGCGCCCGAACTGACCTGATTGAGAACTTCCAACGCTGGCATCAGACCGCCGGCGCCATGGACGCGAAGCTCCACCTCGCCGCCAGTGGCGGCGGCAATTTTCTCGTCCAGCACCTCAGCGCCTTCGCCGAGAAACGGCATGTTCTTGGGGAACGTGCTCGCCATATCCAGTGTCTCGGCCTGCACAAGGCCGCACGAAGCGGCCAAAGCGGCTGCCGATAGGGTCGCGGTCAATCTCAAGACATGTCCTCCCATGTCTTCCGCGCCGGGGCATGCCCCTCGCGAACCTGATCCCTCATCGCCCGGCTCCCTTCCGGGCGAGGCGTCTCCTGCGTCAGCGGCCGGCTTGACTTCCGAACAGCCGCTCCGCAATCTTTGATCGCAGATAAACCGCAATGGAAGAAATGGCGGTCCAAGGTATCTCTCGGGGCTCAATTGACGGCGGTATCACGCCGCTTCAGCGGGAAAGCTTTCAGCAGCAGATTTACAAAAGACTGCGTAATCCCCTTATCGCCGGGTCATTCTTTCCTGGAGAGGCCGTCTCGAGCCGCGGCCTTGCGCAGGCGCTGGACGTCAGTGCCATGCCGGTGCGCGAGGCACTGACACGGCTCACTGCCGAGGGTGCGCTGGAGCTGACCAACAGTCGTACGCTGCGGGTTCGCGTTCTGACACCGGACGATTTCGACGAGGCCACCGCCATCCGGCTCGACCTCGAAGCCATGGCCGCCATACGCGCCGCCGGTCAGGCCACAGGCGAGGACGCGGCCGCAGTGCGGCGACTGCATCGCGACCTGATCGCCGCCGCCGAGAGCGTCGATGCCGACCGTTATCTTTCGGCTAACGCCGCCTTTCATTCGGGCATCTACACCGCAGCGGGATGGCCGCTGCTCCTCGGTATGATCCAGCGCCTGTGGCTGATCGTGGGTCCCTCGATCCGCTCAAGCGTTCCCGATCGGCAGCACATGGCCACGTCGATGCAGTTCCACAATGCGGCGGCCGAGGCGATGGAGGCTCGTGATGCGACGACCCTGCGCAGCGCAGTTGTCGACGACATCCGTACGGCTGCGATCAACATCCGCGCCTCTCTGGCCGACGAAGCCGGCGAAACGACCTGACGCGACCCCGAGGGAGAAGACGAAACCATGAGCATTCTCGCGTCCCTGACGCCCCCCAAGGGTCTGCGCGTCCTGATCACCGCGGGAGCGGGCGGCATCGGCCAAGCTATCGCCCGCGGCTTTGCCGAAGCCGGCGCCCGCGTGCATATCTCCGACGTGGACGCGGCCGCCGTGGATGCGGTCACCGGTGGTCAAATTACCGGTACTGTACCCTCAGGTCTGGAAATTCGCTTGAGACGCGGGGCGTGAGCTCGTGCTGGGGCGCCCCCCAGCACGAGCTGCCCATTCTGATATTCCATGGAGTTGCAACACAACCATGGAGAAGAACGAATGGACAGGCGGAAGGATACGGCGCTTGAGGCGGTCTTGGAACAGTTGATCGAGCACGGGCCCGGCGAGATGGCCTCGGTGTTCGCGCGGGCTTTCGAGCTGGCGATGCAGATCGAACGGGAGCGGTTTCTCGGCGCGAGCCATTATGAGCGCACGCCCGAGCGTCACGGCTATGCCAACGGCTACAAACCCAAGCGGATCGACACGCCTGCGGGCACGGTGAGCGTGCAGGTGCCCAAGACTGCCGGGCATGGGGAAGAGCCGTTCTATCCGCAATCCCTCG
>NZ_CYPR01000069.1 GCF_001408515.1 Jannaschia seosinensis
TCAATGGCACGATCCAGGTCGATGCCTATGGCGGCTACACGCATCTGGCCAAGCCAGATCGCAAGGGCGGCAAGCCGTTGAAGCTGGCTTTCTGCTGGGCCCATGGTCGGCGGAAGCTGATCAAGGCCAAGCCGAAGAAGGGGTCACCCATCGTCGACGAGGCGCTGGTGCGCATCGCTGCGCTCTACAATGTCGAGGATGCCATCCGCGGCTCGGAGCCCGATCATCGCCGGGCGGTCCGCCAGAACCTGTCCCGCCCACTGGTCGATGAGTTCTTCACCTGGCTGGCCGCCCAGGCCGCGCGCATCTCGCGCAAATCCGAGCTTGGCGAGGCGCTCGCCTACATGCTCCGGCGCCAAGACGGCTTCCGGCTCTTCCTCGACGATGGCCGGGTCGATATGGACTCCAACCTCGTCGAGAACGCGATCCGCAGCCCGGCCATGAACCGCCGCAACGCGCTGTTTGCCGGGCACGATGACGGCGGTCGATCATGGGCGCGCTTCGCCAGCCTGATCGGCACCTGCAAGATGAACGGCGTCGAGCCCTATGCCTACCTACGCGATCTCTTCACCAAGCTCGCCAACGGCCATCTCGACAAGGACATCGACGCGTTGATGCCATGGGCTTACGCCGAGGCGTCCCACCCCTCACAATGAGCTCATCCGGGAGTCCTCAGTGAGCTCACTCTGAGCGCGCACAAGGGCGAAAGCGGCAGCCGGATACGCCGAGCGATCCCGACCGCAAGCGAAAACCCAATGGGGCCGAGACGGCGCTTACACTGCACGGAATGGATCAGCACCTGCTGTCCCACGTGCTACCGCATCTGGGCGCGACCGCGCGTGAGGTGGTTCGGGACCTCCTCGAGGCTCTCGATGTAGAGGAAGGAATCGACCCGAACATCGCCTACTATGTCGACGCCGCAATCGCCGAGGTCCGCGCCGCCATCGTCGCCGGAACGGCTCAAGAAGAGGTCGCCATCCCGCGTGAGCGCCTGATCGGATGCACAGAGGCGTTCGAGACAAGCACATCGGTCAGCCCGGCCGCGGAGGCGCTCAGCGCCGCGTTGCCGCCGCTCGTGGCCCTTTACAGCGCGCTCCGACAGGCACTCGACTTCGCCGCGGCGATCCGGCTGAGCATTCAGTTGCTCCACCCGAACTGAACCGGCGGCGCCCCGCGGGGCGCCGTTCTTGAGGGCCGCGAGGTCCCCTGCCGGGACTGGATCCCCCGGAAGCTGACGCGCCGGCGACCAATGCTCCGTCGCTGCTACGACGACGCCGGCGCGTCTGTCTTTCTTGCCGCATAAGCGACCCGCAACTGCCGTCTTTACCAAATGCAGCGGATGTCGGGACGGAGCCGAATTGTCCAGAACTACTGCGCCAGATCGTCCTCGATTTCCGCCATATCAGCTCGATATTCCTCCCAAGCGGTATGGTTTGTCACGTCGATGTCGATCTCCAAGTAGTCGTTCCGGACACGCGTTAGAATGGCTTGGAGGGCGTCCTCCATATCGCTCGCGGCGGCTTCGATGCGGTCCCAACGAGCAGACCCCACGTCTCCGGCTCCACCTGATATGCGGTCCGTGAACACGTGCCCTTTGGCGCCCCGCATGTCCGTATAGGCTTCGCCCTCGGACATGGCTCGCCACCACCCATCCCGCAAGGCCACAACAGCTTCAGCCAATCGGTTGTCATAAAGGTGAAACGAGCTGCTATCTGCCACTCCGCAGAAGTAATAGTAGAACCAAACGTGACGGTCCAAGATATGTTTCGGGAGCATAGAGACAATCTGTGACACCGTTGGCACGTGAAGATGCTCCATCAGCCATCGAACCATCCGAATGTCGCGTTGCCGTTCGACCTGTTGGCGCGAAAGACCGCGTTCCTCCGCTGGCCGTTTCGGGTCTTGCTCAATGATGTCCCGAAGCGCCTTCACGATGAGCTTTTCCAGCGCGTGCCGCCCGGATTCATCCATCTTGTCGGTCATAATGTAGCTGGACAGGCGGTTCTGCTCGAAGTCGAACGGCACCTCTCCCGAGAGTGGCTTCCCGTTGAACAGCAGCACCGTTCGCCTCCAGCCAACGGTCGCGACTCCGAAACCCAACTCAAACGTGACGTTCGGGTTCGGACAGCACCGTTCGGCTCCCTTCGGCGTGATTGTGGTGATGTCCGCGACCACGATATCGGCCTTTTCAATCCTCTCTTGGACGTCGATAGCAATGTTGGGCGCACCACTACTGCCGCGCAGAGCCTCGTCGATCACGATTTTCATCTGCGGATATCTCTTTCCGAGCGTTTTCCCCGCGTTCCGAAGTGCGTTGCGGATGGCATTGCGATGCGTGGCGGGGCAGAGATCGCTCTGCCAACAATTAAAGATTGTAATCGTCTTAATAGGCTCACAATCGTCGGTCATCGATTCATCCTTTGATATCCGCGTGGTCCTACGGACAGTGGGAGAGCACAACCCAGTGTGCTTCATAATATATGTTTAGTAGCACGTCACACTGAAGCGGACTTCTAACATCCCACAGCGAAGGGCACTCGCTTGCAAAGCCATGGTTCAGGGTGGCATTTGCCGAGCAGTTTTAGACCTTTAATCTTGGCCGTCATATTTTCGTAGGATCCTGCCGCTCCCCTTCCGCCACGACTTCGGGGACATCGTCCGGCACCGGCCGTTGCAGCGCCTTCGCCTCGTCGAACGGCGCCGCCAGCCAAGCCTCCCATTCCTCTGGCTCGGTGAGGATAACGGGCATGGCCTTGGGATGGACGGCGCCGACAATGCCGTTCGCCTCAGTGGTCAGGAAGCCGTAGAGGTCGGCCTCTACCTCCCCCTCCTTGAGCTTGCGCACGGAAGTCCAGCGGGTCCAAATCCCCGCGAAGAAGGTCAGCGGTCGATCCTCGCTGCGCGCGAACCAGACGGGGGTTCGCGACTTATCGGGCTCGACGCGATACTCGGAGAAGCTGGTGAAGGGCACGAGGCAGCGGTGCTCGGGCCCAAGCCAGCGCCGCCAGTGCGGCGAACCGACGTTGCGGATGTTGGTGACGCCCGGGTCCGTCTTGCGGGTCTTCAGCGCGAAGCTCGGCGACGGCATACCCCACCGCATCATCACGAGTTCCCGGCCCTCCTCGCCCATACGGATGACGGGCGCCGACTGATCGGGGAAGATCGCGGGCTGCGGAGCGAGGTTGCCTGTTCGGTCGGTCCAGACGCTGGCGATCTCCCGGATGGCCGCCTGGCCCTTCGACAATGAGTAGAGGTTGCACATCCGCCCTGCCCCGCTGCGCCGCGCCACGTCGACCCGTCGCGCATCTCGGGCGAGTTGATCACGCAATCGAACAGGAGCCAACATGTCCGCTTGCCGTCGCCGAACGCGCCTCTTCGTGCGCCGCCACCCGAGCCTGCTCGTGCGCGCCGCCCTCGTGCTGTTGCTGGTGGTGCACGCTGCCCTGCTGTTCCAATGACGCAGGCGCGCCCACGGGGGTCTCCCGTGGGCGCTATGGTCACCGGTGCGCGAAGGCTCGGGTAGGCGTCCGCCACGTCGGTTGCTTGATGCCCGAACAGGAAAGGACTCCGCCGATGCCGCTCGACAGACTGATAGACCTTCTCGCAGAAGCCGCGGTCCGCAAGCTCTCGCAGGAGCGGGAACAGCAGGAAGCAACACCTGACGCGATATGGGCAGTCTGGCGGCAATGGATGAACAAAACCCGAAGAACCGCCTGACGCCTCAACGTTTCGCTTACCCGATCCGACTACCCCTCACCCAACCCGGAAGGATACCCAATGATTGCTGCCCTCTATCTCCGTTCCGCCGTCAGTGATGATGACGCCATTGCCGAGCAGCGCCGGCTCTGCACCGACTACGCTGAAGCGCGCGGCTGGCGCATCCTTGATGTCATCGTCGACAACGGCGTCGGCGGGATAGGGGTTGCCCGCGGTTTGACGGTCCTGCGGGACCGCATCGCGAACGGCGATGCACAGGCCATTATTGCGACGGACCTGGCGCGCATTTCGCGCGACCCTTGCCACGCTCACGCTTTCGCCCGGTTCTGTCGGCAGCACGGTGCCGACCTGTGCATCGTTGAGCATCCGATCGGCCTCGATACTCTACTGGACCTCACCGACAGCGTCGCCGACTACGACAAGCTCTACGCCGAACGGAAGAACCGCCTGTGAACCACCATCCGACTGAGCAGAGCACCCGCCGCGTCGCGATCTACGCGCGCTTCTCGACCGACATGCAGAACCCGAACTCGACGCGCGACCAGATCCGCAACTGCCGTGAGCTTGCCGATGCCAAAGGTTGGCAGGTTGTCCAGACCTTCGAAGATTCCGGCATCTCAGGCTCCAAGCGCAATCGGCCCGCTTACAAGAAGATGCTCCAAGCGGTGAAGAGCGAACTCGTTGATGTCGTGCTCGCCGAAGGTCTCGACCGGCTGAACCGGAGCCAGGAACTGTCGGCGAACCTGTTCTCGATCTGCGATTATGCCGAGGTCGAACTCCACACGATCGCCGAAGGGCGCGTCGACGAGATGCACATCGGCATGAAGGGCACGATGGACGCGATGCAGCTCAAGCGCATCTCGCAGGAGACGCATCGTGGGCTCAAGGGCCGCGTCAAAGACGGTCTCTCCGGCGGCGGCCTCAGCTACGGCTATCGAATACCGATCGACCCGGCGACCAGCCTGCGCCGAACCGGCCAGCTCGAAATCTACACGGAAGAGGCGACGATCGTGCGACGCATCTTCAGTGAGTTCGCGGACGGAACGTCTCCCCGCGCGATCGCACACCAACTCAACGCGGACGGAATCCCTTCTCCGCGTGGCGGCGCTTGGAAGGTCAACACGATCTACGGGAACGCCGGGCGGGGGACCGGTATCCTCAACAATGAACTCTACGCGGGAACGCGCGTGTGGAACCGCCTGCGCTACCGTGAGAACCCAGACACGGACCAGAGGGTGTCCCGGCGGCGTCCCGCTGCCGAGATCATCCGGGTCGATGTCCCTGACTTGCGGATCGTCGACGCAGAGCTCTGGCAATTGGTGAAGGCGCGGCAGGCCGGACAGCGGAAGACGCTGAAGGAGGCTGCGCCAGTGGCCTTGCGCCGGCGCAAGTATCTGCTGTCGGGCCTGGTGCGCTGCGGCTGCTGCGGGGGCAACATGACCGTCGCCGGCTCAGGCAATCGCCGAGCCTATTACTGCGCCAACGCGAAGGAGAAGGGCCCGACGATCTGCACCGGAATGCCGGGTCTGCGCCTTGACCGGCTTCAGCCGCTGGTGCTCACCGGCCTGCGCGACGGACTCTTGACCCCGGAAGCCGTGGGCCGCTTTCGGCGCGCGTTCACCGCACGACAAGTTGAGGAGGATCGCGATCGCGAGTCGCGGGACGCCGGCCTGCGGAAGGCGCTCGCCAAGGCGCAGAAGGCCATCGCCGGCTGCATGACCGCGATCTTGGACGACCGCGCCACGCCGACGATCTACAGCGCGCTGGAAGAAGCCGAGGCCAGGAAGAAGGCCTTGGAAGAGCAGCTCGCCGATCTATCGTCGGCGACCCCGGAGATCACGGCCGATCTGGCCGACCTCTACCGCGCTCAGGTGGACGCACTCGCGGAAACGCTCTCGGATCCGGAGGTCGTTCATCGAGCGTCGGAGATCTTGGCTGAGCTGATCGAGCGGATCACGATCCGACACGACACCGAACTTGGCCATATGGCGCAGCTGGAGGGCAAGCTGTTGGGTCTGCTGGGCTTCGCAGACAGCAAAAACGCCGCTGCCCTTTCGGGAGCGGCGTGTTCGCTAAAGCTGGTTGCGGGAGCCCGGTTTGCACTTTGGCGAAAACGACGCTGCTCATCCCGGTTGCGCGATGAGCGGTATGGTGGGCGGAGGGACGTCTCGGCGCCCCCTGCCCGGCCTCTGTCCGTCAGGAAGCGGAAGCGCCCTCCGGCGCATCAGCTTCCGGCATAGCCTTCGCCGCCTTGCCATCGCGCTCGGCAGCCTTGGCGGCAGCGCGCTCCTCTTCCTCGGCGGCAAGAGCCTCTTCCGCATCCGCCTCTTCGTGCATCTCGTCGACGACCTCCGGACGCAGCGGGTGCGTCGCGATCCGGCGGCGGTTCGCCGCGGTCGCCAGCCGCTCCAGCCCGAAGAAGAATGCTGCCAGCACCTCCTCGTCCATCGCGGCGATGAACTCCGGCATCGTGTCGTTGATCGCCTTGGTGCGCAGGCGGTCCTGGTTGTCCGCCTTCTTCGCCTGCTTGCCGAGCGAGCGGCGGAGCGTCGCCATGGCCTTCTCGGTGGCCGCGGTGTCGGGGAGGTCCTCGACCTGCTGGCGCTTCTTGCGCGAGGCTTTGGAGGCGGCGAACTCGGCGTTGAGAAAATGGGTCATCGTGGTGTCCTTTAGCGATCTTGTGGCCTCCGCGGAGGTCCAGGTTTCAGGGGCACTCTCTGGTGCTGGCCGGTAGATCGCTCTCTTCCCGGCGATCGAGTCATGGGTTTCGCAGTTTTTTTCGCCGATTTTTCGTAAGCCACTGATACTGATCACAACTTTTCTTCGTCCCTGGGCTCCGCACATCCTGACGGGGCCGATTTCAAGCCGACAGACGTCGTGTTCGACCGCCGATCCAACTTGCGGAGCATCGCTGGGATGGTGCGCCGGATGCCGGCGATCAGCGAGCGTGTCTCTGGCGGCAGGTGCCGCGTCGCCTCGACGATTACTGCGTCCGCTTCCTCGATCTGTTTCATCGCGTCGGACACACCGGCCGCGGCCTCTGCATGCGCCGTCTCATGCGCCTGCCCAAACAGGCGGCCCCACGCGCGCCCGAATACGCCCGCCGCACGAGCGAAGCCCTTGGGCGATCTCCGGCGCAGATCTTCAAGCACGCTCTGCGACGGCTCCGATTGGTTGAGCACGGGCGCGTCGACCAGCTTCTGCTCTTCGCTCTCGACCTCTGCCACGAAGGCACCGGAGGCCACGCCTTCCGCGACGGCGAGCACCGTTTCGGCCTCGTCCTCCCGCTCGGCCACGTCCGCAGTGCGCTGTTCCAACGCAGCCTTCTCGGCCTCCAGCGCCTTCGCTTCCGCTTTCAGGCGCAGTTCTTCCTCGACCCGCCATTTCCACGTCTTTGCGTGATACCGGCGCTTTGGCGGCTTCTCCCCGTTCTCCCTCGCCTGCCGGATTTCTTTCGCGCGGCGTTCGCCGCGAACCAGCCCGAGGTCGGCGAACCACTGGCCGACGCTGTCCTGCGCGGCCTCGTAGTCCTTGATCAGCGGGTGAATCGACGGCTGGAGCATCCGCCGAGTCGCGGTAGCCGTAGGAACCTTCGCCTTGGGCTTCGCGATCTCCACCGTCGCTCTCGGCATGATCACCGCGTGGATGTGGTAGGCAGCCTCGTCCCGGTCCGCCCGTGCGTGAATGACATCCTCCCGGAAGTTTTCGATCAGCCAAGCCTTCGCGAGTTCGCCAAAAGCCTTCTCGCGCTGGTTCTCACCCTCGCCAAAGAAGCCGGAAAGATCTTCCGCGAACCAGTCTTTGTTGACCGTCAGGATGACCTCTCGCATCGGCCCGTGCCTTGTGGCGCGCCACGGTTGCTTCGGTCCCTCAACGATCCGGCGCTCGATATCCTTCTTCCGGTTGCGCTTCTCCAAGGACTCGAGCTCGGCCGCGAAGTTCTCGGTGGTCATCTCGCGGATCTCGGCAAGTGCAGTCGCCGCCCAGTCTTCCGCGCCGATCAATGGCGGGCCGTTCAACTCAGTCCGAGACTGATTGACGTGGCTGAGATCGCCGCCCTTCCGCAGCCGATGGGCTTCGTAGCCCGCAAGGTGGTGAGGGTAGAGCCCCCCGAACCGCAGCACCACGGGGTAATCTGTCTTGATGTTTGAACCGTCCATCGGTGATCTCCTGAACCAAGGAGGTCAGGAGTTCGGTCGATGACAGAGGATCGGGAAACGGGTGTTCGCAGCGGCCAGTGCCGCCACGTCACGCGGCGTCCCAGGCAAACATCGGCCACAAGATGGCCTTGTAAGCTGGAGCGCAAAAGGAACGGAAACGAGCGACAACCGCACGGACGCCCGTTCTATGCCCTCCTTAGAGCCGCAACAGGACGACCGATCACTCTGTGCAGCGTCAACGCAGTCACGTAGTCCCCCAACGCCCTCGCCTGGGCCCGTCGGCACCCCGAAGCACGAGAATTGGTCGCAGTTGTCGACCGCAGAAGAAGTTCAAGGTTGGTTTGTCAACTGCGATCGACGAGATTGACTACGAGTAGCAACGCTGTGACACATAGATGGCAAAGCCTTAATGAAAACTGAACAAATGCACATAGCTAAGAAATATTCCAAAGCCGAGGGCGGGACTTGACCACAGATCTTACTACGCTGACGCAGATTCTTCTCGCAGAAAGCGCCAACGAGGCCGAGACGCGCCACAAGATAATCGACCAAGTCTTGCACCCGCTCCTCGCGTGGCCTCGAGCGCTAACCAAAGTCGAGGAGTATATCTCCCCTGGGTTTGCTGACTATGTCCTAACGAAGCCAAACGGGGACTTTCTATTCCTCGTTGAAGCCAAGAAAGTAGGGAAGGCTTTCGAACTTCCGTTCCCGCACAACGAAGGCGAGACGCACTGCTACATAGACATCAAGACGCTCCTCTCGAACCAAAACATTCGAGAAACAATGCGCCAAGTCAGAGACTACTGCATGGACGTCGGCTGCGAATACGCCGCGATCACGAATGGGATCGAATGGGTTGCGTTCAAGTGTTTTGAAAAGGGCAAAAGATGGGATCAACTCAAGGCTTTCGTTATTAGGAGCCCAAAGTTCTTCGAAGAAGACGAAATAAAGGCGAAGAACGCGTTTTCCTACATCGCGATAACGGAGCACTCCTCCCTCACTACAACCCTGTCCAGCACTCCTCCGGGGGACCGCCAAGTCTTTGTTGCTAAAGATCGCGTTTCTGCTTACTCGCATCCGATTTCGGCAAACCGCTTGGCATCAGCACTCCGCCCCATTGCCAGCAGGCATTTCGGCGTCATAGCAGACGAGCAAACGGAGCTTATGGATCGCTGCTACGTCACCGACAGGAACTTCACCCAAGTTCTTTCTGGGATGCGCTCGATCATCAAAGACTCCCTCACTCCATATTTTGAGGAATACGGGGTAGAACAGCTGGAGGATACTGGCAAAGGCGGTGCCGTCGGGGGCAGAATCACAAAAAACATCAAGAACTCCCGGGGCGGTGAAGTCTTGGTTCTTTTCGGCGGCAAGGGTGCCGGCAAGTCGACTTTCATTCGCAGGCTTTTGAAGCACACTCCTCCACGATGGCTGAGAGAGAACGCGATTTCAGCGGTCGTCGATATGTTAGACGTGCCAGAAGAAAAATCACGAGTTCACTCGGAAATTTGGAAACGACTCGTATCCGGCCTTGATGCAGACAAGACTCTCTTAGCTTCACGAGAGACGCTTCTCCGCGAGCTCTTTTCGGATAGGTTTGAGACAGCCTCGCGCCAAGAGTTGGCCGGTTTGTCGCGCTCCAGCGACTTGTACAATGATCGCCTAAATGGCTTAGTAGCAAGCTGGAAGGCGGACATGGAATACTGTGCAGTGCGCTTGGCCGACCGCTGCAGCAAAGCTGGAAAAGGTGTGGTAGTCGTAATCGACAACACCGATCAATACAGCGGCCCCATCCAAGACTATTGCTTCACGACCGCTCAAGAAATAGCCCGGAGCCTGTCTTGCGTCACACTGATCTCGATGAGGGAAGAACGCTTCCACAACTCGAAGATACATGGCGTACTCGACGCATTCCAAAACTCCGGTTTCCACCTGAGCTCACCAAAGCCGTCGACAGTTTTCTTGAAAAGACTGGAGTACACGATCGAGCTGCTACGGGACGACGCGCGCCGCGGCGAGATTACCTATATGACGGATCCAGCGCTGATAGATGACTGCTGCCGATATCTGGAAATCGTTGCGAGCGGCATCGGAAACAGCGAGTCCCCGCTAAATAGCTTTCTTACGGCTTGTGGACACGGGGATATTCGCCTGACCCTGGACCTTTTCCGGTCCTTCCTCCTATCTGGTTATACGAACGTGCAAGAGATGCTTGATGTGGGAAGGTGGAACTTCCAAATCCACCAGGTGATCAAGCCAGTGATGGTTCCGACCCGGTATTTTTACGACGAGCAATTGAGTGACATTCCAAACATATTTCAAGCACGGCACAACCGTCTCGCCTCTCACTTTACAAGCTTGAGGATACTCAGGCGCCTATCCAAGAATATCGGCTCTGGATCGTCAGACTTCGTTGCGATGGCCGAACTCAGAGCTTATTTTTCGGAAAGATTCAGAATGCTCGGGGACTTCAATCTCTGCATGGACGTTCTGCTGCGCCATGGCTTCGTCGAGGCGAACAACCGCCTCGACTACTTTGATGAAAGTGTGGATAGAGTTCGGGTAACGAATTACGGTCTATACATGCTCAGCAATCTCGCATTTACCTTTACCTATCTCGACTTGGTCTGCGTAGATTGCAACTACTATGACGAAGAGTCGTGCAACAGCATTACCAGCTACGCGAATGAAGAGTATAGGCTGTTTACATCGCGCGCTCGCGCGGACAGAGTAAAGGTCAGGCTTGATCGCACCGAGTCTTTCATTTCGTATCTTGCGAATGAAGAGAAAAGAGAGATCGAGCTTTTCGAGCTAAGTATCCCCGAAGGCGAGAGCTTCGGTGAACGTCTTCAGGCGTCCTTCGGTGACGAGAAGCAGCGTGTGTTGGCAAGTGCCGCGAAGCAGAAGTACAACAGATAGAAATCAAGCGGGACGTGCGCATCATGACGACTAAAGCCTCGTTTGACGAAGTGCTGCTTGCGGGTTTCGCTGCGTCGTCACGAATGTTGCGCAGGAAGATACTCACTAATCAGCTGGCACTCCGGCCCTTCGGGCCTGCGTTCCAGCTGTCGTTCGCCGGGGGCTGACGCCCCCGGACCCCGGCGCCGCTGATGCGCCGCTCGGGAGACGCTCCGCCCTCCCGAACCCGCCAAGGGCCTTCAGCCGGACCAGATTGCGCGCCGCCCCTCTGGACACCCAGGGCAGGATCATCGTTCGCCACTCCCCCTGCACCCCTTGGCGTCTCCCGACAGGCTCGGGCGCGTTCTGCACTACCCGAGACCCCAGCGCCCGGAGGATGCCGCTCCGCGCTCGCCTCCGACCCCCCCCCCGCTCCCGGGGAGACCGTTCCGCACATCTCCCCGAACCCCGCTTCGCTCGTCTCCCGACGGGATCGAGAAGGACAGTAAGCGCCCGGTTCTGACCGCCTTGTAATTTCAGGCAGCTTCGCTCTGCGTGGTTCCGGCGGCTTTTGGCGTCCAGTTCCAGGGCAGCAACTCGACGAGGCGGTTGTTCTTGTGATCGTGGATGCGGTCGAGGATGTCGGCGAGGTAGGCTTGGGGATCGAGGCCGTTCATCTTCGCGCTCTCTATGAGCGTCATCGCCCGCGCCATGGTTTCGCCACCCGTGTCCGATCCGGCAAATAGCCAGTTCTTCCTTCAACACCCACTCGGCGCATGGCGCGCTCGGCGG
>NZ_CYPR01000070.1 GCF_001408515.1 Jannaschia seosinensis
CGACGCCAAAGATTCCACACTACACGACACAGTGCTGGCTGAGGGCGGCTGGATGGCTTCAACTGGATGACTCCGACCAAGGAAACATCCGATGCTTCACCACGCCATCTCCGCCCTCACGAATATTCTGCGTCCAGATCTCGACTTGAGCAAGAGCCGTCTGGAGACGCTTTGCATGATCGTCATCGGCATGGTCAGCGCGCGCAGCGTGAACCTCGGCCATCTTGCCTGCGAACGACCGGGATCGGCCCTGACCTCGTCAACATACCGTCGGTTGCAACGCTTCTTCCAGCACGTCCATCTCGACGAGGACTGGTCGCTCCCGCTTCTGGTCCGGCTGTTGGGCCTGAACAAATCGTGGCTGCTCGCGCTCGACCGCACCAACTGGCAGATCGGCAAGACCGAGGTGAACTTTCTCGTGCTCGCAGTCGTCACCCGTCGTTTCCGCGTCCCCCTGGTCTGGAGCCTGATCGAAGGCCGCGGGTGTTCCGACACCGACATGCGCATCGCCCTGATGGAGCGATATCTCGCGAATTTTCCCGCGACGACCATCCGTCTGCTGCTTGCCGATCGCGAGTTTGTCGGCGCAGGCTGGATGGAATTTCTTAGTAAAAACAATATCCCCTTTGCTATCCGCGTAAGGGAAAATCTTCGCATTACGACCGAGGACGGTCACGACCTTACCTTGCGCGCAAGGCTGCGCCTGGCCCGCCGTGGCCGGGCTTTTCGCGCCCGCCTCGGCACACGCGAGGACGCAGCCGCCAGCAATACGCCGCTCCTGAACGTCGCGGCCAAGCCGCTCAAGGGAGAGTGGTTGATCGTGGTTACCAACGTCGCGCCGCGCACCGCGCTCGAAACCTACCGCAAACGTTGGGCGATCGAATGTCTGTTCGGCGATGCCAAGACTCGTGGCCTCAACCTCGAGGACACACGTCTCACCGATCCACGCAAACTCGCTCTGCTCATGTCCCTTGTCGCGCTTGCCCTTGCCTGGGCCGGTCGCGCCGCCGCAGACCTTCTCGGCAAGCGCGCGCCGCCGCGCAAAAGCTACGGCCACTACGCCAGATCCTGGTTTCGAACCGGCTTCGACCACATCCGAAGCCGCCTCAGATCCGATCCCCTCGACGCCATCGCGTCGTGGCAGAGGATCAACCCAGAAGCACGAAAGCCCTGCGGAGTCGTGTAGTGTGATTCCGTGGGCGCTACCGACAGGGTTAAAGCTCCGCGCGGGGCCGTCGCGCCAGCGCGACATCCGCGATCGCCAGCCGCCCGCCCACCGGCCGCTCGAGGATCAGATCGAGCCACGCCTTCACCAGCCGGGAAGTGTTGAACGCCTGAAGCCCCAGGTCGAATTCCGCCGTTGCGGCTTCGTCTTCGGGGGCCAGCGCCGCGAGCATCTGTTCGGTGTTCGGTCCGTGGCGGATGTTGAGACGTGCGTAAACGTTTACCGGCGTTGCCGGGCCGAACCCGACGCGCACGCGCAGGATGTGATTGCGGCGCAGGGTCGTCGCCGCATCGTGAGGCAGATCGATCGCCAGCGACAGGAAGGTTCCGTCGAAGCCGCCCAGTTCGAGGGACAGGGCATAGGGGGCCGGTCCCGGTCCCGGCCGCTGGTGCAGGGCGGCGGCGGTGCCGTCGTGAAACACCGTCGCCCCCGCGCACAGCGCCGTGCCGTCACGCGCGGCCTCGAGCGCGTTCGGCGCGATCGGCACGGCCCACGGCGCGGGCCGCCAAGCCCAGTCGCACTGTGCAGGCCACTCGATCCCGTCCTGGCCCGGCAGGATCGGCCGTGGCGATCCGGCGGAGGCGGGCTGGGACCCGCGCAGGCGCGCGATCAGCCGCGATGCGCGCTTCGCCACGGGCCCTACAGGTCCATGTAGATGTGCCGCTCCTCCGCCGCACCGGGATGGGTGCAGGCGCCGTATTTGGCCGAACCGACCAACTGCGCATATTTCCACAGCGCGCCCGAGCTGTAGATCGTCTCGCGCCCGCCCGTCCATTCGCTGCGCCGCCGGGCCATCTCGGCATCGTCGATGTCGACAGAGATCGTGCCATCGATGGCGTTCAGGGTGATGACGTCGCCGTTGCGCACCAGCGCGATGGGCCCGCCATGCGCCGCTTCGGGGCCGACATGGCCGACGCAGAAGCCGCGTGTCGCGCCCGAGAACCGTCCGTCGGTGATGAGCGCGACCTTCTTGCCCATGCCCTGACCCGACAAAGCGGCCGTGGTAGCGAGCATCTCGCGCATGCCGGGGCCGCCTGCGGGGCCCTCGTTGCGGATGACGATGACCTCGCCCTCCTCGTATTGCCGCGCCTTGACGGCCTCGAAGGCGTCCTCCTCGGATTCGAAGACACGGGCGGGACCGGCGAAGACCTGATGCTCCGCCGCCATGCCCGCGACCTTCACGATTGCACCTTCGGGGGCGAGGTTGCCGATCAGTCCGACGACGCCGCCGGTTTTGGTGATGGGGGTGTCGACCGGATAGATGACCCGCCCGTCCGCGCTGCCCTGCACCTCGTCGAGCGTCTCGCCGATGGTCTTGCCGGTCGCGGTCATGCAGTCTTCGTGGATGAGGCCCGCGCGGCGCAGTTCCTTCATCACCACCGGCACACCTCCGGCTTCGTAGAGATCCTTGGCGACGTATTGCCCGCCCGGCTTCAGGTCGACGAAATAGGGCGTCTCGCGGAAGATGTCGCAAACGTCCTGCAGGGTGAATTCGATTCCCGCCTCATGGGCGATCGCCGGCAGGTGCAGGCCGGCATTTGTGGAGCCGCCGGTGCAGGCGACCACCCGCGCCGCATTCTCCAGCGACTTGCGCGTGACCACGTCGCGGGCGCGGATGTTCTTGTCCAGAAGGTGCATGACCGCCTCGCCGGACGCGACGGAATATTGGTCCCGGCTCTCGTAGGGTGCTGGCGCGCCCGAGGAATTCGGCAGCGCCAGCCCGATCGCCTCGGAGACGCAGGCCATGGTGTTGGCGGTGAACTGGCCGCCGCAGGCGCCTGCGCTGGGGCAGGCGACGCGCTCCAGGATCTCCAGTTCCGCATCGGACATGTTGCCCGCCTGATGCTGGCCCACGGCCTCGAACACGTCCTGCACGGTCACGTCGCGGCCGTTCAGCCGCCCCGGCAGGATCGAGCCGCCATAGATGAAGACCGACGGCGTGTTGAGCCGCACCATCGCCATCATCATGCCCGGCAGCGATTTGTCGCAGCCCGCAAGCCCCACCAGCGCGTCGTAGCAGTGCCCGCGCATCGTGAGTTCGACCGTGTCCGCGATGGCCTCCCGCGAGGCCAGCGAGGACCGCATTCCCTCATGGCCCATCGCAATGCCGTCGGTGACGGTGATCGTGGTGAATTCGCGCGGCGTTCCGCCGGCCTGCTTCACGCCCAGCTTCACCGCCTGCGCCTGGCGGTTCAGGGCGATGTTGCAGGGCGCGGCTTCGTTCCAGCAGGTCGCCACGCCGACGAAGGGCTGGTGGATCTCCTCGTCGCCAAGACCCATCGCGTAGAAATAGCTGCGATGCGGCGCACGCTGCGGCCCCTCGGTGACGTGGCGGCTCGGCAGCTTCGACTTGTCGGTGGGGCCCTTCGGCATGGCATTCGTCTCCTGTCCCGTCGGAAAACGGGGATAGACGCAGGGCGTTTTCGAAACAAGCGAGATTGCCGCACTGCCGAGGGGCCACTAAGGATCCTGCAAAAGACTGGCAAACACGAGGGCTGCGGGCATGTTGACCCCGGAATTCGCGCGCTTCGTCGCGCCGGCGCGGCGGCGGCCGCAGGTCTGGCGCCTGTGCGCGGGCCTTCTCCTGATCGTACTGTGCACCGTCGGGACGTCGATGCTGTTTTTCGCGGTCGTCGCACTGCTCCTCGGGCCGGGCGAGATCGAGGTCTGGATGGCGCGGTTCCGCAACGGGGCATCGCCGACCGGCACGACGATGCTGTTATACACCTTCGCGGGCATGGCGCTGGGGGCCGTGCTGGCGGGGCTCGTTCACGGGCGGCACCCCCGCACCCTTGTCGGCGCCGCACAGGCCCGGCCCTTTCTTGCGGGGCTCGGCGCGGTCGTGCTGGTCAATGTCGCCGCGCTCGTCATTCCGGCGGATTTCCCGCTCGCGCCCGGGATCGACGCGGAGATATTCCTGACCTTCCTGCCGGTCGCGCTTCTGGGCGTGCTGCTGCAGACCGGTGCGGAGGAGCTGACCTTCCGCGGCTATCTCCAGACCCAGCTCGCGGCGCGGTTCCGCTCGCCGCTGGTCTGGCTCGTCCTGCCGAGCTTCGCATTCGGGGCGCTGCATTATTCCGAGGCAATCTACGGGCCGAACGCGCTCCTCGTCGTCGCCACCGTCACCGTCGTCGGGCTGATCGCCGCCGACCTGACCCGCGTCACGGGCGGCATCGGCGCGGCCTGGGGGCTGCATTTCGCCAACAATTGCGTGGCGCTTCTGGTGGTGGGCGCCGAGGGGCCGCTCGGCGGGCTGGCCTATTTCCGCGCGCCGCTCGACCCCGCAAGCCCGGATCTGGCGCCGCTCATCGTGCTTGATCTCGGCCTGTTGGTTCTGGCCTGGGCGGGGCTGCGTGTGTGGTTCGCGCGACGCCGCGCCTCCGCCGCCTGACGGTCGTGTTGCGCGCGGCGAACACGGCGTCTATCTGACGGAATACCCTCGGAGACCGGCATGAACTGGATCAACAACTACGTCCGCCCGAAGATCAACTCGCTGTTCTCGCGCCGCGAGGTGCCCGAGAACCTCTGGACGAAATGCGACGAGTGCGGCCAGATGCTCTTCCACCGGGAGCTCAAGGACAACCTGCGCGTCTGTACCAATTGCGGCCACCACATGCACATCGCCCCGCGCGAGCGGTTTCAGGCGCTGTTCGACGGCGGCGCCTTCCGGGAAGTGGCCGTGCCCAAGCCGGTTGACGATCCGCTGCGGTTTCGCGACCAGAAACGTTATCCCGAACGCCTGCGCGCCGCGCAGAAGGCATCCAACGAAACCGAGGCGATGCTGGTGGCCGAGGGCGAGATTTATCGCACGCCGATCGTCGCCGCCGCGCAGGATTTCGGCTTCATGGCCGGATCGATGGGCATGTATGTCGGCAATGCGATCGTCGCCGCCGCCGAACGCGCGGTAGAGCTCCAGCGCCCGCTGGTCCTGTTTTCAGCCGCCGGCGGCGCGCGGATGCAGGAGGGGATCCTCAGCCTCATGCAGATGCCCCGCACGACCGTCGCGGTCGAGATGCTGCGCGAGGCGGGCCTGCCCTACATCGTGGTCCTGACGCATCCCACGACCGGCGGCGTGACCGCGTCCTACGCCATGCTGGGCGACGTGCAGATCGCCGAGCCGAACGCGCTGATCTGCTTCGCCGGGCCCCGCGTGATCGAACAGACCATCCGCGAGACCCTGCCCGAGGGGTTCCAGCGCGCCGAATACCTGCTCGATCACGGGATGCTGGACCGCGTCACGCCGCGCGGTGCGCTCAAGGAAGAGCTCGCCACCATCTTGCGGATGCTCACCGGCCTGGGGCCCCTTGTCCACGGCGATCTGCCCCGCCCCGAGGTCGAGCCGCAACCGGTCGTGGCGGAGCCGGAGATCCGGCCCGAACCGCAAGCCGAAGCTCCGGAAGAGGCGCCCGCCGAGGATAGCCGGACGTGACCATCCGGCCCACGGGCTCCGACGCCATTCTCGAACGGCTCCTGTCGCTGCACCCCAAGGTCATCGACCTCGTGCTCGACCGCGTGCACCGCCTGCTGGAGGCGCTGGACCATCCCGAACGTGCGATACCCCCGGCGATCCACATCGCCGGAACCAACGGCAAGGGATCGACGCTCGCCATGCTGCGCGCCGGGCTCGAGGGCGCGGGCGAGACGTGTCACGCCTATACCTCGCCGCATCTCGCCCGATTTCACGAACGCATCCGGCTGGCGGGAGAGCCGATCGCCGAGGACGAACTCGCCGACCTGCTGGCCGAGTGCGAGGCCGCGAATGGCAGCCAGCCGATCACCTTCTTCGAGATCACCACCTGCGCCGCCTTTCTGGCCTTCGCGCGCCACCGGGCCGACTGGACCTTGCTGGAAGTCGGCCTTGGCGGGCGGCTGGACGCGACCAACGTGATCGCACCCCGGCTGACCATCGTCACGCCGGTCTCCATGGATCACGAGGCTTATCTGGGCGACACGATCGAGAAGATCGCCGCCGAGAAGGCCGGCATCCTGAAGCCCGGAACGCCCTGCATCGTCGGTCCGCAGGACGAGCGCGCGCTGGAGGTCATCGAATACCGCGCCGCGCGCCTGGGCGCGCCGCTGCAGGTCCACGGACAGCATTGGCACGTCCGCGAGGAGGCGGGCCGCCTGGTCTTCGAGGACGAGACGGGCCTGATGGACCTTCCCGCGCCCCGGCTGATCGGCCATCATCAGGTGCTCAATGCCGGGATGGCGGTCGCCGCCCTGCGCGCGCTGGGCCGCCAGCGGGGGGCCGAGGCCGCGATGACATGCGCCGAATGGCCCGCCCGGCTGCAGCGCCTGACGCACGGACCTCTGGTCGAGGCGGCGGGACCTGCGGAACTCTGGCTCGACGGCGGCCACAATCCCGCCGCGGGCGCCGCGCTGGCCGAGGCGCTGACCCGTCTGCCGCCGCGTCCGCTACATCTGGTTTGCGGAATGCTGCGGACGAAGGACGCCGCGGGCTACATGGCGCCCCTCGCTCCGGTGGCCGAGCGGCTGCACGCTGTCTCCATTCCCGACGAAGCCAACACCCTCACCGCCGCCGAAACACTTGCCGCCGCCACGCGCGCGGGCCTCGTCGCCGACGCGGCGCCTTCGGTGGCCGAGGCCGTCGCCGGCATCGCCGCTGCCTCGCCGGATGCGCGCATCCTGATCTGCGGCTCGCTCTACCTCGCGGGGCACGTCCTGCGCGCGAACGGGTGATCTGCCCGGGCCGCTCAAAACGGTCCGATCCCCCGCCTTTCCGTTGATCTGACGCACATGAACAGCGATACCTTGGCCATGTTCCGTTGCGCCCTCCTTGCCGCCGCCCTCGCGTCGCCCGCCCATGCCGTGACGCATGCCTTCTGCTGGACCGGCTCGGCGGACTACCGGATGGAGGGGTTCATCACCTATCCCGACACCGCCACCGGCATCGTGACCGAGAATGACGTGACCGGCTTCTCAATCACCGGCTACCGCGACGACCGGATCGTCGGCCGCTGGTCGATGGCGGAGCGTGAGCCGGACACGTCATGGACGCTCCGCTTCGACACCGAAACGCTGAGCTTCCCGACAGGCGGCTATTACGAGGACGGCACCTATCAGGAGTGGAATGCCGACGGGACCGCGACCAATTGCGGCGAGCCGGGCTTCGGCTTCAACGGCGGCAACCGGGCGCAGGATGTCTGCGTGGACGGCGTGTTCGTGGAGGAGAGCGGCGTATCGCCCGACACGCCGCTGGGTATCTCGCCCGACCCGGCAAATCCGTGCGGCCCGCTGCCGATGTCGTCCCTGACGGTTCCCCGCCACCGGGCGTGACGCCGGCGGGCGCGGATCACGGCGTGGGAGCCTCCGGATCGACGTCCCAATTCGCGGCCTGCATCTCCCGGAGCCGCGACGCGGTCCGGCCGAACTCGAACACGTCGTCTCCGGCCAAGGCCTCCGGTTCCGCCGCCGCGCCGACGATCAGCTTCACCCGAGCTTCGTAAAGCGCGTCGATCAGGGTGACGAAGCGCCGGATCTCGTTGCCGTGGGCGCGCTCCAGCACCGGCACATCCGTCAGGACCAGAACCCGCAGCGCACGCGCCAGCGCGAGGTAATCCCCTGCCCCGAGGGGCCGCCCGCAGAGCTGCTGAAACGACGCCTTCGCCACGCCCGAGGCGTATTCCTCCAGCCGCAGGTCGCGCCCCTTCACCCGAAGCGTCAGGCCCTCCGACCTCCCGCCGGTCAGTTGCTGCCACACCGCCTCCACTCCCTCGGGGTCGTCGACGAAATACGTTCCCGTTCCGGCCATTCGGTCCTGTCGCCAATCCCGGCCCGACGGCATCTCGTGCACGATCATCCGCCGGTTCAACATCTCGATGAACGGCAGGAACAGCGCTCGGTTCAGCCCGTCCTTGTAAAGATCCTCCGGCACGCGGTTGGACGTGGTCACGACATGGACGCCGCCCGCGAACAGCTTCTCGAACAGGCGGCCCACCACCATCGCATCGGTGATGTCGGTGATCTGCATCTCGTCGAAGCACAGCACGCGGACATCCGCGATCACCGCGTCGGCGAAAGGGGCGATCGCATCGGGCGTGCCGGCGGCGCGGGCCTGGTGCATCGCTTCGTGCACGTCCTGCATGAAGGCGTGGAAGTGAACCCGTCGCGACGGGACCGGCGCGGCCTCGTGGAACAGGTCCATCAACATGGACTTGCCCCGCCCGACGCCGCCCCAAAGGTAGCATCCCATCGGATCTTCGGGCTCCTTGCGCCGCCCGAACAGGCCCCGCTTCGGCCCGGCGGCCAACTTGGCGCGGATCGTCTCCAGCGGCACGAGCGCGGCCTCCTGCGCGGGATCGGGCGTCAGCGTACCCTCCGCCACGCGCGCGTCGTAAAGCTCGCGCAACGTGGTCATCGGGCGCAAGGCCGCACAGGCGCCGGCCGGTCGTAGTCCGATAGACACAGGTTCCGAAAGGTCAGCCGGATCATTCGACGGGGACTCCTTTGGGCAAGGCCGCTTCGCGGGGCGCGACGGTCGCACGGACATTCCGCGCGGACCCGGTCACGTGGGGTGGGCTTTGAAGCAGGAAGATTGCCGGGAGACAAGATGCCGGGCCCCGACGGTCCGCCCGCCGATCAGAACCGCCGCAGCGCCAGCGCACCCGCCAAGCCGAGCTGCCCCAGAATCCCTTGCCGGTAAAGACCCGGCCGCCGCATCAGCCCGATCCGCGCCGGCAGACCGCCATCCCGTCCCCGCATGACCGCATCGAGCCGGGCACGGTTTTCCTCCGTCAGCAGATCCCGGACGGCATGCAGCGCGGCGAGATTGGCGTCGGTCCACACCCGGTAATCGCCGCGCGCCATCCGTCGCAACCTGTGCGCGAGCGCCCGCCCCCCCGCCGCATCGCCGATCTGGTTCGCCTCGTGCTGTCGGTAGTCGAGACAGGGCTCGGTGTCGAACGTCACGCGCCCGCCCGCGCCCGACACGAGCTGGTAGAGAAACCAGTCATGCACCGGCACCGACACGTCCCGGCGAATCGCGGCCTGCACGAGGGCGCGCGCGGGCGCGTTCAGCACCATCGTGTTCCCGCCCGCGAAGTTCTGCGTCAGCGCGTGGCGAAAGCCCAGCGGCACACGCGTGATCCGCGAAAGCCGTAGCGGCGTCAGATCCGTGTCGCAGACCCGCGTGGCGCCGCCATGCAGCGCCGGCCGATCGCCGGCCGAGGCGACCGCCGCCCGCGCGCGGGCCAGCTTGTCGGGATGCCAGACATCGTCCTGATCGCTCAGCGCGACGAGATCGCCCGTCTCGGGCACCCGCGCCAGCACCGACAGGAAGTTCGCTGCGAAGCCCGTGCCCGGTCCGGCATGCAGCTCCACCTCGCCGGTCCAGTCGCCCGCAAAATTTCTCACGACATCCCGCGTCGCATCCGTCGAGCCGTCGTCGGAGACGATCACGCGCGCGGGCGGCAGGGTCTGCGCGGCAATGCTGTCGAGCTGCGCGCGCAGCCATGGGGCGCCGTTATGCGTGCACAGCACGACCACGACCTCGTTTGTCTGCGGCATGTGGACCCCCTTAGGCGGATGTCGCCTCCGCAACGGGGGCTGTCAACTGCGCCGGGGGCCGCGGGTCCCGCTCATTCGAACGAAATCGTCGAGGCTCTCCGCATTTTCGCCCACTGCCTCGCCCGGCAGGACCAGGATTGCACGCTTGGCTTGGGGGACCCGTCAACGAAGCACGTGTGCAATCATGGACATCACCGCCCGCGGCGTGATCCTGCCCGCCCTCGAAGACCCGACCTCGCAGATTTCCGACCTCGCCATCTTCACCGAAGGGAGCGGAGTCTTCCTCTTGGCGGGATACGAGAACAACACCCGGATCGTCAGCATCGCGGTCGATCCCGGCGGCCGGACCGGTCAGCGCGGGATCGTCGAACTTCCCGGCAGCTACACCGTCGGCGGCGCGGGAGAGATGTTCGTCAACGCGATCGGCGACGTGATGGTGACGGGTCTCGGCGGCGAGCATTCGCAGCGGGTGGACGTGCGCGCCGATGGCAGCCTCGCGCGCGACGGGGCGAGCTATCTGGGCCGCGATCTCGACTGGACGACGGACGTGTTCGAGATGGTCGAGGTCGGCGGTCGAGACCTTTCGGTCTCGATCTCGGGGCGCGACCTGCAGATCGCGGTGGACACCGTATCGGCGAACGGCACCGCGCGCAGCGCCGCGCGTCTGGACCTCGCGCGCGAACATTCCGAATCGGACTACGCGGCGATCCGCGACGTCGCCACGGCCGAGATCGGCGGTGCGACCTATGTCATCGCGGCCGTCGCGGGGGAGGAGGCGCTTGTCTCGCTGCGGGTGGAGACGGACGGAACGCTGACGGAGATCGGGCGCATCGGCGCCGCGGAGGGGCTGGGCATCCGGAGCCCGGAAATCGTCCGGACGGTTGCGCTGGGGGGGCATGATTTCGTTCTGGCCGGCAGCGCGGGCAGCGGCACGATCACAGTTCTGGAAATCGGGGCGGACGGTGCGCTGCGTCCGACGGACCATGTCGCTGACACGCTCGCCACGCGCTTCGCCGGAATCTCGTCGATGACGACGCTTGCGGTGGACGACGCGCAGTTCGTCTTCGTCGCCGGTGCCGATGACGGA
The DNA here is from genome assembly GCF_001408515.1 of Jannaschia seosinensis. Classification (GTDB taxonomy): domain Bacteria; phylum Pseudomonadota; class Alphaproteobacteria; order Rhodobacterales; family Rhodobacteraceae; genus Jannaschia; species Jannaschia seosinensis. The sequence goes on from NZ_CYPR01000070.1 coordinate 10,839, forward strand.
ATCACGATGATGCGCCTTCTGCCAAACGGGCGTCTCGTCCACATGACGACGCTGGCGGATGCGCTGGGGACGACGCTGCGCAATGTCTCCGATCTCGAAACGGTGGTGAACGGGGGCATGATCCAGCTCTTCGTGTCGAGCGCGTCGGAAAGCGGGATCACGCTTCTGGAGATCGATCGGCGCGAGATCGGCGCTCTCGTGCAAACCGCCGCGGCCGGCGACCGGCTCGCCGGCGGCGCGGGCGACGACATCCTGCTTGCTGAACATATGGGCGTGCGGCTGACAGGCGGAGCGGGGGCCGACCGCTTCGTCTTCGACGTGGATTATGCGGCCACAGGATCGCTGGGCACAGTGGCGGATTTTGAGATCGGCCTCGACCGCATCCTGTTTCCGGGCCTGTCGGCGCTGTCGAACCTGCTGCAGCTCGACATTACATCCACTTCGGACGGAGCGATGATCAGCTACGGCGAGGTCTCGCTGCGGATTGTCAGCGCCGACGGGGCGTCGCTGGAGCGGGAGGACTTCACGCAGGACGATTTCTTCGAATTCGACACACATTTCACGGCCAACGCTCCAAGCACCCCGGCCTTTGATGCCGTCGATCTCCCGCCACCGCCTCCGCCACCACCTCCGCCGCCGCCGCCTCCACCGTCAGAGCCGGAGCCACAGCCGGAGCCGGAGCCAGAGCCGGAGCCAGAGCCAGAGCCAGAGGTTTTGCCGCGAAATCTCGTGGGCGGAGCCGGCGACGATTTTCTGGAAGGCGGGGACGGGAATGACTGGCTCCGCGGCATGGGTGGAAATGACAGGTTGCGTGGCGCCTTGGGCGATGACGCGCTCGAAGGGGGAGACGGCTCCGACACGATCTTAGGCGGCGCGGGCCACGACCGCATCTTTGGTGGCTACGGCGACGATTTCATCTATGGCCAGGATGGAGACGATTTCCTCATGGGCGACTGGGGGGGCGGGCACGATCGTCGGCCATGGCGGCAACGATTTCCTGAACGGCGGCGCCTGGGGCGACCGGCTTCTCGGCGGTGAGGGCGACGATTTCCTTGCCGGCGGCGTCGGCTGGGACAGGTTTAACGGCGGGCCCGGTGCGGATCGTTTTTTCCATTCCGGGTATCTCGACAATCGCGGCGACTGGATTCCGGACTACAATCCGGCGGAAGGCGACGTACTCAACATCGGCCGTCTTGAGGCCCAACCGTCCGGCTTCGCCGTCAATTTCGCGGATGCCGATTCTCTGGATCCGACGCGCGAGGCGTTCATCACCTATTTTCCGACGGGCCAGTTTCTGTGGGCCTTGCTGGACGGAGAGTTTCTGGATGCGATCATCATGCGATCCGGCCTCGACCATTTCGATTTGCTTTCATGAACCCGCCCCATTGTCGCCAGGGTTCCTTGCATAAGTCCGCGACATGAACCGTCGCAATTTTCCGATCCGGGAAAGGCCTGCCCGTGACCAGCTATAACGACCCCCTCCTGTCGGATCAGTGGCACCTGCCCATGATCGGCGTCGTATCCGCCTGGAACGATTACACAGGGCGCGGCGTCACGGTCGGCGTGTTCGACGATGGGCTGGATTACCTGCACGAAGACCTGCAGGCCAACTTCAGTCGCGGTCTCGATCTGGTCGACAGCGGCGGCCGGCGCTGGGACGCATTTCCGAACTACGTCGGCGACCCCTACAATTCCGGCGATGTCGGGCGTGCGCACGGAACGTCGGTCGCGGGCATCATCGGCGCCGAAGCGAATAACGGTTTCGGCGGGGTCGGTATCGCCCATGGCGCGACACTCGGTGCGGTCGATATCTTCGATGACGTCTTCGTCAACGGTCTCGATCAGGCCGAGGCGCTCGCGCACATGGCTTCGTTCGACATCGCATCGAACAGCTGGGGCTTCGTCGCAGCATGGGACCCGGATCTCGACAGCGGGCAGAACGGGACGTTCGGCGCATGGATTTCGACAATCTACGGAGACTGCGTGGAAACGGGGCGTGACGGTCTCGGCGCCGTCGTGGTCCAGGCCGCGGGAAATTCGGCGCGAAACGCCCAGGCCACGGGGGAACACACGATCCGGGAGACGATCTCGGTCGCGGCGGTCTCCCGAGACGGAATGGTCGCGGGCTACTCGAACTACGGCACGAACATCCTCGTCTGCGCTCCCGCCGCCTCGGTCACCACCGACCTCACCGGAGGCGGGGGCTATTCGAGCGGGAACTACATGACCAATTTCGGCGGCACCTCGGCTTCCACACCGGTCGTTTCCGGTGTCGCGGCCCTGATGCTCGAGGCCAATCCCATGCTTGGATGGCGCGATGTGCAGGCCATTCTCGCCCTGTCCGCGCAGCAGGTCGGCTCGAATTACGGAAACGCCGCGCAGGGCAGTGAGCAGGAGGCTTGGCGCAGCAACGGCGCGGGCAACTGGAACGGCGGCGGCGTCTCCTTCAACGAGAGCTACGGCTTCGGCATGGTCGACGCCTTGGCGGCCGTGCGCATGGCCGAAGCGTGGACCCTTTTCCACGATACGCCGCAGACATCTGCGAACGAACTGACCCGGACCGTCGCGAACGGTCAGAACCGCGCGATCCGGGATTTCGAGACGACGGCGATCACGATGAACGTGGCGGCGAATCAGGCCGTCGAAATCGAATACGTGAACGTGACTGTCGAGCTTTCTCACACCTACGTGCCCGACCTCGTCATCTCGCTCGTGTCTCCGACCGGGCAGGAATTCATGCTCTTCGACCGAGAACAAATTGCCGACACCGCCGCGTCGAGCTGGTCCTGGACCTTCGGCGTGACGGCTCTTCGCGGAGAGATCAGCGCGGGGGCCTGGACGGTCAAAATTGCGGATCTGGCGGCGACCGATACCGGCACCGTCACGGATGTCCGGCTCGATTTTCACGGTTCGGCCGTGAATGCGGATGACGTGCACCATTTCACCGACGACTTCCTCGATTTTGCGAACGTGGAACCGGATCGCAGCATCATCGAGGATACGAATGGCGGCACCGACTGGCTGAACCTCGCGGCGGTGTCGGGCGATGTGGTTCTCGACATGGACGAGACGCTGGAAGTCGACGGCACGACCTGGGCACGGATCGCGCCGGGCCAGTTCGAGAAAGTCGTCACCGGAAGCGGCGGCGACGTGGTCACGGGAAATGCCGGTGCCAATGTGATCCACGGGATGCAGGGTGACGACCGATTGTCCGGCGGTGCGGGCGCGGACACGATTTACGGCGGCCTTGGCAATGACATCCTCTTCGGCGGCGATGGCGACGACGTACTCTTCGGTGGCAATTCGAGGCAGGACGGGGACGACATCATCTTCGGTGAGGGTGGCAACGATCGGATCTACGGGGGCCACGGCATTGATCGTCTATTCGGCCAGAATGGGAACGATTTCATCTCCGGCGACGTCCTTTATTTCGGAATCCGCACCGCACAGGCGATCGACTTCGCGGCTAACCTTGCGGATGCGGGTGCCGGCGGTGCGGATGACGAGGCCTTCATCCCCTATCGTCCTACGGGACAGTTCATATGGTCACTCTTGGATAGTGCACTGTTGTCGGAGATCAACGTGCAGACCGGCGCCGGCGTCTTCGACGTTCTTTGAGTCTCGCGCGGTATCGTGCCGGCATCCCTATATCGATGCAATCGGCCCCTGCTACTTCGCGCTTCCTTTCCGCGCGACGATCTCGTCGTATTGCGCGAAGGCGTCGCCAATATCCTCGTGGTAATGCAGGTGCCCGGCATCGAGAACCGCTCCGGCCGAGCAGAAGCGGCGCATCGTATCCGGCGAATGTCCGACGAAGATCGCACCGGCATTCTGCATGCGGGCCTCGAAGACTTCTTGGCTGCGCTTGCGGAAGGCCTTGTCTCCGACGCTCGTGACTTCGTCGACGAGATACGTGTCGAACGGGATTCCCATCGACACTCCGAAAGACAGACGCGACCGCATGCCGGATGAATAGGTCCGGAACGGCATGTTGAAATGCGGACCGAGCGAGGCGAAGCGGCGGACAAACTCCACCAGCGCATCGCTGTCGACGCCGTAGAGGCGGGCGACGAAGCGGGTATTCTGCGCGCCGGTCATGTCCGGACTGAAGCTACCGGCAAAGCCCACCGGATAGGAGACCCGCCCGTGGCGCACGATTTCGCCCCGGTCGGGCCGGATCGCGCCCGCGATCATCCCCAGAAGCGTGGACTTGCCCGCCCCGTTGCGCCCGATCAGCCCGACCGCTTTGCCTGCGGGAAAGGTGAAGGTCAGGTCGTCAATCACGACCGTCGTCCGCCGCCGGCCGGTATAGGTCTTGGTGACGCCGAGCAATTCGATCACGATGTTCAGCCTCGGTCGCGGACGCTGTAATAGACGAGCGATGCAATGACCCACGCGAGGAGCGCGAATGCCGCGATCAGGCCCAGAAGCGTCGTCCGCTCGGGGTAGAGCGCGCGCTGCGCCACGGACGGCTTGAGATAGGCGGCGAGATATCGGCTCTGCCGCTGCGCTTCGGCGATTGCGGAATCGTAGGCGGCGAGTGCCGCGAGATATGCGCTCTGCGCGAATTCGAGATCGACGTTGAGGCGCTCGAATTCGCCGATGATCGTCACGTAATCATCGTCGAGTCCGTCCGAGCCGGAGCTGAATTTCCCCCGCTCCGCATTGATCCGCGACTCGATCACGCGAATCCGGGTCTCGGCCTGGGCGATGCGCGGGTCTTCGTCGCGCGTCGTCTCCCGCAGAAGGTCGAGATCGATGATCGCCGTCGCATATTGCTGCTGCAGCGTGTTCAGGATCCCCATCTGGCCTTGAAGATCCGCCTGCGGATCGATGATCTGCGTACGCGCGCGGAACCTGAGGATCGCCTCGCGCGCGCCTTTCAACCGGTCGACGGCGAGGGCGAGGTCGTCGCGCGCGTAGCGGGTCGCGTCCTCGCGCGCGATGGCGCTGAGGTCGTTGATCATCTGCGAACTGCGCTCGAAGATGCCGGTGGCGACGGCGAAGGCGTCCTCGGGGCGGAACGCCTTCACCCGAAGTTCGATCAGGCCGGTGCCGCTGTCGTAGTAGATGTTGACGACATCGTTCCAGTAGGCCGTCAGATCCTCGATCGTGCCGTCCGGGTTGAAGGCAAAGATCGGATCCTCCGGCCAGTGGACCGAAAACATCTCGCGCAGATCCAGCTCTTCGTCGAGCGAGACAACGAGTTGCTGGCTCTGTACGAATTCGTAGAGGATGTCCGTATCCGAAGAGGACGCGCCGCCGAGGCTCTTGATCCCGCCCAGAAGATCGATGGCCGATTGCGTGTCTTCGGTGCGTACAGTGAAGGCCACCGACGAGGCGTATTGATCGCGCGCCACGGCATAGAGATACCATGCCGACACCGCCACCGGGATCGCGAAGAACAGCGCGAAGCTGAGGAACAGCCAGACGTGCCGCGTCTTGCGCCGTGCGGGCGGAGCAGGGGCAAAGGCCGCAGCGGCGCCGCCATTCGGCTTGCCCGCCTGTTTCGGGGGCGCTTTTTTCGGCGCGGCGCCGGGCGCCGGCGACGGCGCATTTTCCTTCGCGGCGGCTGGTTTTTCGGCCGCGGGGGCGGGGGCCTGGGACATGGGGTCTCTCCTGATCGCGGATCGCCGGCTGGTCTGACGCTCGGCGTTGGCCATTGCCGCCCGCCTCCTATATCGTCGCCGTCGAGCCCAGTGCAACGATGGCCCCATGTTTCTGCAAACCCGCTCCGATCTGCCGCCCTTCGCCACGTTTCGCTCCATCGGTGCGCTGCTGCTGCGAGAGATGTCGACCACCTACGGACGCTCTCCCGGCGGCTATGCCTGGGCGGTGCTGGAGCCCGTCGGCGCAATCGCGCTTCTGTCGCTCGTGTTCTCCTACGCGCTTCGCTCGCCGTCGCTGGGCACGAACTTCCCACTCTTCTACGCGACCGGCTATCTCGTCTTCATGATGTTCCAGGACCCCTCGATGAAGGTGGCCCAGTCGATCAACTTCTCGCGCCAGTTCCTGAGCTATCCGCGTGTCACCTTCATCGATGCGCTGGCCGCACGGTTCCTGCTGGCGGTGATCACGCATCTGATGGTGTTCTACATCGTGATGACGGGGATCCACATCATCTACGAGCTCAATACCATCATCGACTTCATGCGTATTTTCGAGACGCTTCTGGCCACTGCGGTCCTGGCGCTCGCGATCGGCACACTCAACTGCTTCTTCTTTACTCGCTTTCCTGTCTATCGCTCTGCATGGTCCGTCCTGACGCGGCCGCTCTTCATTTTGTCATGTATCCTGTTCATCCCCGAGGATGTGCCGTCCGAACTCCGTGGCTGGCTTCTGCTCAACCCTCTCGTGCACCTGACCGGCAACATGCGCGCGGCGTTCTACGCAACTTATGACGCAACCTATGTGTCGCTCGTCTATGTCTACCTGATATCGGGGCTCGCCCTGGCATTTGGCCTGCTGCTTCTGCGGCGGTATCACCGCGACCTGCTGGAGCGCTGAGCCTTCGGTTGAGGCGCCGCGCGGCGGGTGCTAACGCAGGTTCGATCTGCACCGAAGAGTCCCGGCAATGCCATCGAACCTCCTTTACAAGTTGGCCAGCGCTGCCGCCTTTCTGATGCCGCGCCCCACGCGCGACCTCTATGCCTGGCGCATCCGGCGCAGCGGCACTTTCGACCGCGAATATTACGGCAGGATTTCCCACGGCATAAATCCGCTCTACCGGGCCTTTCCGATCCGGCATTACACCCGCTTCGGGGAGTCGCTCGGCTGGCAGCCGAACGAGACCTTCTCCCCGTCGGCCTACCTGCGCCTCAATCCCGATCTGCGCGACCGCGAGATCCGGCCGTTCGAGCATTACCTCCGCCACGGCCAGGCCGAGAACCGCGTCTTCCGCGAGTTGCTCGACGGTGGGCTCGCAGGCGACGCCGCGGCGACGGAAGTGGTCGATTTGCGCGCCCTCGCGGCGCGGGGCCGTCCCGGGCGGTCGCGCTTCGCAGTGGTGATCCATCTTTACTATCTCGACATCTGGGACGAGTTCGAGACCGTGCTGTCCGAAGCAGGGATCGAGTTCGACCTCTTCGTCACGATCACCCATTTCGCAGAAGGGTCCGTAGAATTGCGCGACCGGATCCGCGCGGCACATCCCGAGGCGGTCGTGGTCCTGATGCCCAATCACGGGCGCGACATCTTCCCGTTCGTCCATCTCGTCGGCGCAGGCCTGCTGTCGGGGTACGAGGCGGTCTGCAAGATCCATTCCAAGCGCTCACCGCACCGCGTCGATGGCGATGCATGGCGCAACCATCTCGTCACGGGCCTTCTGCCGGCGGTCGGCACGCCCGACCTGCTGGAGGCGTTCCTTGACGATCCATCCGCCAGCCTCTGGGTCGCGGACGGCCAGCACTACCGGGAGACCCAGTGGTGGGGCTCGAACCTCGTGACGACCGACCACATGCTGCGCCGGATCGAGATCGCGGCCGACCCGGAGCGGCTCTCCTTTCCGGCAGGGTCGATGTACTGGCTCAAACCTGCCCTGGTCGACATGATCCGCGGCCTGCAACTGACCGAGACCGACTTCGAGCCGGAGCGACGTCAGGTCGACGGCACCACGGCCCACGCGTTCGAACGCGCACTCGGCTACATGGCCGAGGATGGCGGGCGGCGCATCGTGCAGACCTCGCAGCTCGAATTCACCCCGGACCCGCCGGTGCGCCGCGCGCCGTCCTTCGTCTCGGCTTTCTACCTGCCGCAATTCCACCGCACGCCCGAAAATGACGCGTGGTGGGGTCGCGGTTTCACCGAATGGACCGCCGCGTCCGCAGCCACCCGCAACTTCGCCTGCCACGCACAGCCGCAACTGCCCGGCGCGCTCGGCTTCTACGACCTGACGCGGCCCGAGGTCATGGGCGAGCAGGCCGCGATGGCTCGCGCCGCCGGGATCGACGCGTTCTGCACCTATTTCTACTGGTTCGACGGGCGCCGGATCCTCGAGGCGCCGATCGACAACCTGATGGACCGGCCCGAGATCGAGTTTCCCTTTTACCTGTGCTGGGCGAACGAAAGCTGGCGGCGCAACTGGGACGGCCAATCCGGGGAGGTGCTGCTCGAACAGGGTTACCGCGAGGGCTTCGAGAGCGCGCTGGCCCGCGACACGGCGCGCTACATGCGCGATCCGCGCTATGCCCGGCCGGACGGCGCCCGCCCGCGCTTCGTCATCTACCGCCCGACCGACATGCCCGATCCGACGGCCAGTGTCGCGCGCCTGCGCGCCGCGTGGCAGGAGGAAGGGGTGGGCGAGGTCGAACTCGGGGCGGTCCTCTTTCACGTCCGGGGCGAGGCCGAGATCGCCGACGATCTGTTCGATTTCCATATCGAGATGCCGCCGCATGACCTCGTTAGCGGGGCCGACTACATCGTCGGCGGCCCGACGCCGCCGCCCCGCGATTTCGGCCTGATGCCGGGCTTTCGCGGCTTGATCTATGATTACCGCCGCGTGGCCGAAAACGCGCTGTCGCCGGAATACGCAGCCCGACTGCCGGCGAACACGATCGCCGGGATCATGCCGTCCTGGGACAACACCGCCCGCCGCGGCCCATCCGCCCATATCGCCTGGGGCGCCAACCCGATGACCTTCGAGCGCTGGCTGGAGCGGCTCTGCGCGGAGCGGCTGGATCAGTCCTATCGCGGCGAAATCATCGTGAATGCCTGGAACGAATGGGCCGAGAAGGCGATGCTCGAGCCGTCACGCCAATACGGCGACGCGATGCTGCGGGTTCTCGAACGTCACTCCGGCGCCAAG
>NZ_CYPR01000071.1 GCF_001408515.1 Jannaschia seosinensis
CATGCCGAGGTCCTTCAGGACCGCGCCGTAGGAGCGAAGCTTGTCCGTCACGAGGACATCTGCTCGGCCGTGCTTCTTCATTGCTTTTCTGAGGAATTTCAGCGCAGCCTTCTTGTCCCGCGTCTTCGTGACGAAGCTTTCCAGCACTTCGCCCTCATGATCGACCGCCCGCCAGAGGTAGTGCTGCTCGCCGTTGATCTTCACGAACATCTCGTCGAGGTGCCAGCGCCAGCGGCTCGATTGCATACCTTCGATCCGACGCTTGCGGTTCTCGCCCGCGAATAGCGGCCCGAAGCGATGCCTCCAGAAGCGCACCGTCTCGTGGCTGACGTCGACGCCGCGCTCGTGCAGCAGATCCTCGACGTTCCGCAGCGACAGCGGGAAACGGACGTACATCATCACCGCCAGTCGGATGATCTCGGAGCTGGTCTTGAAGTACTTGAAGGGGCTGCGCTTGGTCATGCGACGAAGCTATCCAGCCGCCCGCTCCGCCTCAAGCGAAGTTCTTCTGACAAGGCCCTCGCGAACCGCGTCTTCGAGAGCTACGACGCCATCGTCGGCGCCTGCTGCGAGGCGTGGAACGCGCTCATCGCAATCCCGGAGCGGGTCGCCTCGATAACCTCCCGAGATTGGGCGAAGGTCAGCGGATGATGCCGTTGGTATCAGACACCTCTGCCGGCGCATTTCATCGGTCGGCCAATCCAATCGCTCGCTCTCCCCCCGGCTCGACCATACGCGGCCACGAAATGCACCTGACAAAAAGCGGCCCCGCCCATGGAGGGCGAGGCCGTCATTTCACTGCGGGTGGAGGGAGTCTTACTCGAAGCGGTCGTAGTCGAACTCATCCAACTCGCCAACTTCCCGTTCATCATAGGGCATGTCGTAATACGGCGAGCCCGCATCGAAGCCGTAGCCGGCATCGTAGCCGTAATACGGATAGGCCCGATATCCACCGCCGTAGCCGGCATTCGGCTGAACGACCACAGCCGCCACCTGCCCGTCGTGCAGAAGCAGGTCGCTAATGTAGCCGTAATTGCCGTAGACGTCCCCGTCGCGAATGCGGGCGTAGTCGCCGATTAGTTCTGAGGCGCGCCACCCACGCACGACCTCGGCGTCGTCCACGCCGCTGATGCCTTCGCCCGCCGCCGCGACGGCCGAGAACACCTCTTGCTCGAAGCCGTAATCGTCGACCGTCTCCTCAGTCACCGGGAGGATGATCCCGTCGCCGAGTTCGGTCATCGCGACTTCGTCATACGGCACACTGACATGCGTGTCGCCGATGTCCCAGAACCCGCCGACCTCGGCCACGATCGCAACGATCCGTCCGTCCGGGCCGATGATGATGTCCTCGACCTCGCCGATTTCCTCACCGTTTATCCCGTAGACCTCCATCTCGTCGATGAAGTCTTCGGCGCTGAACCCCTCGGCGTAGAGATCGTCGTAGGTCCAGTCGTTGAGCGAGACCACTTCGGCCTCAAGCGTGTCCGTCGTTGCGTAGTCCGCGGTCCAGAATTCCCCGACCATCTCGTATTCGGCCTGGGTCACGACGAGGTCGTCGTCGGCATCGTAGACGTCGTAGAGAACGGTGACGAATTGCTCCTCACCGAGATCGCCGCCGGCGCCCCAGGTATCGTAGAGTTCTGTCTGGCCCAGACCGGTGGCGAATTCGTCCGCGACCAGTTCGGCATCGGCATCCAGATCGAGATCGCTGTAGCCGATCGGCTCATAGTCGCCGAACCACGTGCTCCACCCTTCGGTGTATTCCACGTCGGTCAGGATTTCGTCGTCGTCCACGTCCCAAGCATCGTAGACGCCCACGTAGAACTCGTCTTCGTCAATGACCAGGTCGGCGTCCGCATCCCAGTAGGGGAACAATTCGCGACTGAACACGCCGAACTCGGCTGAGCTCAACTCAAGGTTATTGTCTTGGTCGATGTCGCTGTAAGTCCAGGTCTGCGCAAGCGCCGGAGCGCCGGCCACCAAAATCAGCGCCATCGCCGTGGAACAGGTTCGCGTTGTACGCACCATCATTCTTCTCCCTATTGTTTACCGAGCCGGCGCAGCGTCGCGTGGTGCGACCACAAGCCGCGAAACACGGCTCGCCGATCCTGCCACCCCAACGGTCGCAACGCACACGCGGTTCCCGTTTCAGTTGCATGCTCGAGGTGAACGATGTTCCCAGGAAGCCCAGAGGGAGGTGCTGGCAGACTAATACGAACCAGTCTCAGGAAGGGCAGGGGCCTGACCATTATCCTGCGCAAAGACCGCGCCACTCGGCGAGAGCGGCGGTGCGGTTGGTCTTGAAGATGTCTCGGCTGGAGAGGCTGCGTTCCTGGTTGAAGTGGTTCGAGACGGAGGCGTGGACGGCGGCGAACTTCTGCAGACTTCGCATCCGCCGGAAGCGCTGCATGGCCCTCTCGCGTCGTCGGAACGGCAGGTGCGAATTCTCCGTGCGGTTGTTCAGCCACCGACCGGTCTCCTGCCGGTCCGTCATGCCGAGGTCCTTCAGAGCCGCACCGTAGGAGCGAAGCTTGTCCGTCACGAGGACATCTGCTCGCCCGTGCTTCTTCAGTGCTTTTCTGAGGAATTTCAGCGCAGCCTTCTTGTCCCGCGTCTTCGTGACGAAGCTTTCCAGCACTTTGCCCTCATGATCGACCGCCCGCCAGAGGTAGTGCTGCTCGCCGTTGATCTTCACGAACATCTCGTCGAGGTGCCAGCGCCAGCGGCTCGATTTCATACCCTCGATGCGTCGCTTGCGGATCTCACCGGCGAACATCGGGCCGAAGTGATGCCACCAGAAGCGCACCGTCTCGTGGCTGACGTCGACGCCGCGCTCGTGCAGCAGATCTTCGACGTTCCGCAGCGACAGCGGGAAGCGGACATACATCATCACCGCCAGGCGAATGATCTCGGAGCTGGTCTTGAAGTACTTGAAGGGGCTGCGCTTGGTCATGCGGGGAGCCTAGCCAGCCGCCTGCTCCGCCTCAAGCGAAGTTCTTCTGACAAGGCCCGGCTGGGTCATGTTCAGACGCTAGATGGCGCGTTGCCCCGTCTCAAGCCACGTTCCTCTGACAGAGGCCCCGGCGGGATTTCCAACGCCATCGTGGCGGCCACCGGTCCAGAAGAAGGTCGGCGCCACGCCCAGCGCCTACCGGGCAAGGTTCGGAACGGGGTCGGGCCGCGCAGGCGACGCGGAGCCGGGTCGCTCAGCCAAACGCCTGTCCACCCCCATCCCCGCCGACAAAGAGCCCGACCACCAGCCAGGCATAGGCCGCCAGCGCCAGCACGAATAGCGTCTTCTCCAGCGCCCCCTTCCCGAGCGCGAAGGGCCAGCCGCTGCGCTTCACCTTCCATCCGACGAAGGCGAGCGTCAGCGCGAGGAAGGCCATGTTGAGCCAGAACGTGTAGTCGATCGCAAAGAACTCGCGCTCGGTCACCGACTTCGCCTGGTCGGCCGAGGGCAGTAGCCCGAGAAACGCGAAGCCGTAATGCAAGAGCAGCGCGGTCGCGACCAGCACCACGAGAAAGACGCCGAGGATGTAGAGCGCCATCTTCCAGCCGTAGTACTTCGCGTTCACCCTCAGGACCGGGATCACCACGAGGTCGGAGAAGATGAAGGCCATGATCCCCGCGAAGGCGACGCCGTTGCCGTAGAGCACTGCGGCGAGCGGGATGTTCCCCATGGAGCCAATGAAGGTGAAGAAGGCCGCGAGCGGGCCGACGAGCGCCTGCGCGACGAGATCGAGGAAGCCCGGATCGTCCCCGCCGATGAAGAGCGTCTCGAAGAAGGATCGCGGGACGAAGGCTGCGATGATCCCGGCGACGGTGAAGCCGACGGTGACATCCTTCCAGACCATGGCCCATTCCATGAAGTAGCGCTCTGCCACCTCGCCCCAGTTCTCGCGCGAGCGGAGCTTCTCGCGCCAATTCGCGTCGTCGTTCCCCTCTTCTTCCTCGTCGCCTTGGCTCTCCTGCGCCCTCTCGCGCGCCTCCTCGATCGGCGCGAAGCGCCCCGTGAGCCGAACGACCGCCCACATCAGCAGGATCAGGAGGACGCCGCCGACGTACTCTCCAACGACGAACTGCCAGCCGAGGAAGATGGCGATGAGGATGCCCAGCTCGATCACAAGGTTAGTGGAGGAGAGCAGGAAGGCCATGGCCGGCACGAACCCCGCCCCCTTGGCGAAGAGCGCCCGCGCGCCCGACAGCGCGGCAAAGCTGCACGACGAGCTGACGAAGCCGAAGAACGTGCCGAGCGCGACCGAGCGGGGGCCCGCCTCGCCCATCGCGCGCCGCATCCGCGCGCGGGTGACGAAGACCTGGATCATGGACGAGATCGTGTAGCCGAGCGCGAAGGCCCAGAAGGCGGTCCAGAACAGGCCCACCGCCGTCGTCGCGGCCTCGTGCCATCCCTCGAGGAATGTCTGCTCCATGATGTCCTGCCCTTCCCTGACTGTCGCTGCCGTCCGATGGCGCTCGTATGCCCCTTAGCCCGGTTCCAACCTGAGGATGGACGGCATGAAGAAGGCCAATCGAAGGTGCCGCCGGGAACGGCGCAAGCTTTGCGCTGGACTTTGGTCAATGGCAACCAAGATGGATTCGGGGAGGATGCCCGCCCCATTTGAGATCGAGGAGGATCGACCATGACCAGATACGAGTTTGTGGCCCGCGCGCACGCTGAGGGCTACAGCCCCCCAAAGGAGGTAACCTTCGCGCCCTCGACTCGAAGCGAGCCGCACACCCACGATCAGCTCTCTTTCGTCTACGTTGTCGCTGGGACTTTCATCCTAAATACGGACCGCGCCGCGCCGGCCTATCAGCCCGGCGAGACCTGCCTGCTGGACGCGAACGTAGCTCATGCTGAGGAAGCCGGACCGCAGGGCGCGACGATCCTTGTCGCCCGGAAGTCCGGCCGCGTAGCCGAAACCGGCTAGTTTCGTAGTCGCCTCGACTGCTCTACATGGCACAGCTCCGCGACATTGTTCTTGCTGGGGCTAGTTTACCCATGCCTGGCAGGGCAAAGACCTCGACGACGGACTGAAACGATGGCTCTAAAAAAACGGTCGGTCTCGCTAGTGACGTCGATACCGTGCCCGTGGAGATGATTCTCGACGTCTTGGAGCGACAGCGGTAAGCGGACGTTGAGCATGACCGCCAAGCGGATGATCTCCGGGGACGTTTAGGTGTGTCACATCCCGGAAGGTAATATGGCTGTTTCTTGAACAGCTCTGGCTTGATTTTGTGCCAGTCCTTCATGGCCTGCAAGGGCGCCTTGCTGGCCAACGCTGATTGCGGGAGCTGCTGGTTGTAGAGCCAGACATATCGGTGGAGCGTGGTCTCCAGGGCACTGTCGGGTTGATGGCGTCATGGAAGGCCGGTAGCTCGCTTGGATGCTGAACCTCGACGATCTCTCCCGCCTCAAGGGGAACCGCTTTCCACGCACCGTCATCGGATACGCCGTCTGGGCGTACCACCGTTTCGCCCTGAGCCTGCGAGATGTCGAAGACCTTCTGCCCGAGCGGGGCGTCGCCGTTTCCCATGAGACGATACGGGTGTGGGTCGCGAAGTTCGGGACACAGTTCGCCGCGAAGATCCGACGCGATCGGCCCTGGCCAGCCGACAAGTGGCATCTCGACGAGGTCGTACTCAAGATCAACGGCACGAAGCATTGGTTGTGGCGGGCAATCGACGCGAAAGGCCACGTCTTGGACATCCTCGTGCAGTCATGCCGCGACGCCGCGGCCGCGAAGCAGTTCATGCGCAAGCTCTTCAAGGGTGGTGTCAGATCAATTCGAACCAGTCTCAGGAAGGGCAGGGGG
>NZ_CYPR01000072.1 GCF_001408515.1 Jannaschia seosinensis
CGAGAGTTTCAACGGGCGGTTCCGGGACGAGCTGTTGAACGAAACCTGTTCACGACGCTCGACGAGGCGCGGCAGAAGATCCAGGACTGGCAGCACGACTACAACCACCGCCGCCCGCATTCCGGCCTCGGGAACATCCCGCCGGTCGAGTTCATGGCAAAGAAGGGGCTGGAAATCCGTGCGGCGTAGCCCCAAAAATCAACCCGTGGATTCTCCGAATGGCCGGAGGAGAGTCGGGGCTCAGGTCACGGTCCATTTCCTCCGCGCAGCCCCATGGGCGACACGTGGAACAGAAGATGTGGCCCGTTCGTCGAACTGTCGGTGCGATTCAATCATTCACATGGACAGCGGGGGTGCGGAATTCCGATGAACGATCTCGAGATTCAGGTTCTTGGCATGTCTCGGAGTGGCAACCACGCCATCTGCAACTGGATATTCAACCAAGCAGATGAACCCAAGCTCCTGCTCAATTGTGCGGAAGGCAAGACCAATCCTTTCGTGACCTGTCGCCCGTTTTCTTCGGGCCAGCCGGGTTGGCGCGAAACACCGGAACCCGCGCGGCACGGCGCGGCTCCGAAAGCGGGAACGGAACGGGCCCTGCTCATGCATAGCTACGAAGACAGCTGGCTGGCGCACGCGTTCAGCAAGGAGCTGGAGGCGCATCACGACATGTGGCTCGGACCCTCACGCCGCCGGGTGCGGCTCCTGATTCTCCGCGATCCGTACAATCTGTGCGCGAGCCGGATGAGGATGGGAGCGACGCTGTCTCCGCATGTCTTGCGACAGATGTGGAAGCAGCACGCGCGCGAAGCCTTGGACGACACGCGGAAGGTCGAAAACAAGGTCATCGTCCTGTACAACCGCTGGAGCACCGAAGCCGCTTACCGGCGCGACATCGCGGAGGAACTTGGCCTGAACTTCACCGATGCCGGGGCCGATCAGGTGCCGCGGACCATGGGCGGCAGCTCCTTCGACGGAACGTCCTTCGACGGGCGCGCCGCCGAAATGGCGACGAATGAGCGCTGGAAGGCCTACGTGCGCGACCCGGATTACCGGGCGATCTTCGACACGGAGATGGTGTCTCTCGCCACGCGGCTTTTCGGGCCACCGCCCGCCGGCCTCGAATTGGGCGATCCGGCCAGCGAGGATGCGCTGCTTGAAAAGTAGAACGGCGACGGGGACGCGAAGCCACCGCGACTGGCCAAATAAGGGCACAACCCGGCGTCGCCACAACAAAGACGTCCGCTGAACTTCGAAGCGGCGGCGCGAGGGCATGGCCGGAATTAGCGTACGATTTTAGCTCTCTGCTGCGTTCCGGAACAATTGGATGCACAACCCGTTGGAATCCTGTGGCCATGTGCCGGGCCAAATCAGCAGATCGCAGGAGGACGACGTGAAGGCAGTCGGCTCGACCCTATGGGTGATTGCAGAAGGCTATATCCCAAGCCGGGGCATCGAAGGCGACCGCGCCCTTGAGAGCCACGAAGCCTTCTGCCTTCTCAACACCGGCGCAGAGGATGCGCATCTGGAAATCATGTTGTTCTTCGCCGACCGGCCCCCGGTCGGCCCCTATCGCGCTGTGGTGCCCGCCGAACGGACACTTCACCTGCGCGCCAACGATCTCGACGATCCGGAGCCGGTTCCCAGAGACACCGATTATGCGGTCAAGATCGCATCCGACGTCCCCGTCGTGGTGCAGCATACGCGGCTCGACAGCCGCCCGGAAAATTTCGCCCTCCTGAGTGCCATGGCGCATCCCGTGGTCTAATTGATGCGAACGGCCGCCCTGTTCGTCATCGCCCTGACCTTCACCGGCTGCAAGGGGGTGCAGAACGTCCTCGACCCGGCAAGCCCCGATGCCCGGCTTGTGGCACAATTGGGCTGGTGGATGTTCAGCGCGGCCGCCTTTGTCCTTATCGTGACGCTCGGGTTGCTTCTCGTCGCGCTCAATCTCTACCGCAGCGGCGGACAGCGGCAGATCTCGTTCCGGTCGTCGGCCGCGCTCGTGATCGCGGGCGGCGTCGTGGCGCCGGTCCTCGCGATCGTGGCGGTTGCGGTCTCGGGCGTTGCCATCGGCGACGAGGTGGAGGACCCCGGCGGCGCCGACGGCCCCTTCGTCGAGGTCGCCGGGGAGATTTGGTGGTGGGAGTTTCGCTATCTCGATGCGGAGGGCGAGGTCATCGCGGTCACGGCGAACGAGCTTCACCTCCCCGTCGGGCAGCGAGCGCGCCTGCAGCTTGTCTCCGACAACGTGATCCACAGCTTTTGGGCCCTGAACCTTCAGGGCAAGACGGACCTCATCCCCGGCAATGTGAACACGCTCTAAGCCGAACCCGCCAAGCCCGGCGAATGGCGGGGGCAATGCGCCGAATTCTGCGGGCTTCAGCACGCGCTCATGGGCTTTCTCGTCATCGCCGAACCGCCCGAGGAGTTTGCGCGGTGGATTGACGCCCAAGCCCGTCCCGCCCGGATCACAGAACCCGAGGGCTGGGCCGTCTTTCGCGCGGAAGGCTGCGGCAAATGCCACAGATAGAGCAACCTGCGGTCTGGAAATTCTGCTGAGAGCGGGTCATGCATCCTGGCATTCCCATTTGATGTAGGCCTTGGTCTCGGAGGCCCATTTCTCGTCGATCTCTACGAGGACGGCGCTGACCAGTCGCAGCAGAGCGTCGTCGCTGGGAAAGACCCTGACCTTTACGGTGCGCCGCTTGAGCTCCTGCTGGACGGATCGCTCCATCGGGTTTGAAGTGCGCAGCCGGCGGCGATGGTGCTCGGGCAGCGTGAAGACCGCGAGCCCCTCGGGCGCGTTTTCCTCCAGCCATGCGGCCAGCTTCGGCGCAGAGGTGCGATAGCTGGCGACGATCTCTGCCAAGGCCGTTTCTGCCTTGGCGAGCGTGCTGGCATTCCACACGGTGCGCAGCTCAGCTCCGATGCGCTTGCGGCTCTCGACGTTCGGAGCGTGATGAATGGCGTTGCGCGCGAGATGGAACTGGCAGCG
>NZ_CYPR01000073.1 GCF_001408515.1 Jannaschia seosinensis
TTGGTCCCATGGGTCGGGACACCCGCTACATCGTCACCAACCTCGAGGGCGGCCGCGGTAAGCACCTTTACGAGAAGATCTACTCCGCCCGCGGCCAGGCCGAGAACCACATCAAGGCGTGGAAGGCCCACCTCGCAGCAGACCGGACGTCGTGCTCGAAAGCCAACGCCAACCAGATGCGCCTGATGCTGCACGGCTGCGCCTACTGGGTCTGGTGGAAGCTTCGCGCGGCTTGCCCGAAGCGCTCACCNTGGCGCCGCGCCCAGTTCGACACGCTGCGGCTGCATCTCGTCAAACTGGCCGCCACCATCGTCGAAAAGAAGACCCGGATCATCGTGACCCTGCCGGCTTCGTGTCCCCGAAAGGGACTTCTCCTCCTTCTCTTCGACGCCCTCGCCCCCCCGAAAACAGCCTGACGCAAGCGCCCCGACAAACCCAGAAACATCAACCCGTATCGCCCAAGACCCAAGTCACCGGCCGGCATGCCAACCGGACGCAAACACCGGGTGCGCGCAAGAAAACCGAGACCGGGGAAACCATCCCACGGAGCACAAGTCCGCAGCTTCATGAATTATGCGGGCTAGGAGCATTGAAGGACCAGACTGCATCTCCACGCTGGTTGCGCCGCCGGAATTATTGTTCGCTGCGGAGAGCGTGCGGATGGAACGAGAAGTCGTTATTGAATCTGTCCTGTCGGAGTTGCGGGAGTGCCATCAGCTGACAGATGGAATCATGGTGTCATCATTTCGGCCCCAAAAAAGAAAGCTTGGAAGGGTATCCGGCGGGGTGTTGCATGGTGGCATATCGGCTAGAATCGGCCCCTGCGAAGCCACGCGCGGCTATGTTGGCTCTAGCCAAGGTCGCGTCGTAGCGGAGTTCAGCCGTCGAGCTCGTCTCCCTTCCTGCCTCCCTGACCGCCCGCTGAACGTTCATCCAGCCGCGAATGGAGTCCGCTACGTGGGGGCTTTAACTTGGCAATCTGATCCAAATGGATTACGAGAATTTCGGCATGATCCCAAGTCCTGTTGACAAAACGCCGTGTCCAGAGGCGGATGCATGCGATGTCGACGAAGCCCAGGACGCTGGCGACGGTCTTGTCGTAGCGGGTGGCGACGCGGCGGCTGTTCTTGAGCCGCCTGACGCAGCGCTCGACCGGGTTGCGCAGCGCGTAGAAGGTCTTGTCCAGGTCTGCGCGGGCCTTGCGGTTGCGGCGCATGGGGATGACGGGGATCGCGTCGCGGGCCTCGGCCCAGGCGCGGATGCGGTCGGCATCATGGCCCTTGTCCGCGAGCAGCGCACCCGGCGCGGGCAAATCGTCGCCCATGACGAGGTCGAAGCCTCTGTCGTCCGAGGTCTGGCCCGGCGTCACATCGGTGCGCGTCGGCAGGCTCCAGCCGTTCGTGCGGAGGTGGATCTTGGTCGTCTGGCCACCTCTTGAGCGGCCAATACCCTATCGCGGAGTCCCCCTTTTGCGCCGGCTGCATGCTGATGCGCCCAGATCACCGTGCTGTCGATCCTCTGCAAGCGGTCGGGCGGGTGATTGCGCTCGGCCGCGCCCTCGTTCAGGGCTTCCAGGATCGTCCCCCACAGCCCCGCGAGCGTCCGACGGCGGAACTGGCGGTAGACACGCGACCATTTGCCGAACTCCTCGGGCAGGTTGCGCCAGGGCGAGCCCGTCCGCGCGATCCAGAACACCCCGTCGAGCACCCGCCGGTGATCGCTTCCATGCCGCTCGTTGCGCGCTCGCACCCTCTGGAAGAACAGCCATTCCGCATCCGACATCAGTCCTCGCGCCATCACATCACCCGCCTGACCATAGTCCGGCAGCGCGATACACACCAAAACCGTCAGGGAAAGGGTTTTGTCAACACCGTCCAGGCTAAAGTAATCGATCGACCTGCCCACCAAGACAGGCTGAGTAGGCCGACGCAACTTGGCGGCACTGCAAAGGGACGGAGTGGCGTTGCCCGGTCCCTGCCCCTGCCCTCTCTGCCAGCCCCGGAGCCTTCGTTGCTGAGGGAGAGAAGATGCAGCGGGACCGAAATAACGGTCGCGCCGCTCCCGCCGTGCGATCGTTTGACATTATCAATGTTGAACTAGGGTAGCTTGATGTAGCTTGATCAGGAACCACAACGTTGGTGCAGGTGTTTCGACCTACCCCACCGCCGCAGATTCCTGAGCCACAACTCCGTGACCGACCTGAGAAGGACCAGCCGCAATGCTGCACCAACCAAAGGTCATTTCCGTCGGTAGCATCAACGCGGACTTTCAGGTGCGCGTCGATCGTCGACCAGAGCCTGGAGAGACGCTTACCGGTCATCACTTCGCCAGACTCAGCGGCGGTAAAGCGGCAAACGTTGCATTTCAGGCGCAACAACTCGGAACTCCGGCTCAGCTTCTAGGATGTGTCGGCGATGATGATTTGGCGGAGCAAGCTCTTGAGCCACTGAGGCAGATCGGAGTTGATCTCTCGGGCGTCAACGTCGCGCCAGACTGTCCGACTGGCGTCTCCATGATCAATGTCCCGCCGGGTGGCGCAAAAGGTATCGTTCTTGCTGAAAACGCAAACGCAACTTGGGGACCTGAAGCGCTTCATAACATTGTTGAGGTGGTGCGAAGTGCACCCTCGAATTCCGTCTTGGTCTACGACGTGGAAGTTCCCGAGGAGGTGACGAAAGCGGCCGCCGAGGCTGCAGCGGAAAGGGGCTTTACAAGAATTCTTGATCCGTCGCCCGCAAATGCTGTCAGCGATGAGCTGCTGGACCTCTCCAACATTTTGCTGCCCAATCCTGTGGAGGCAAAGAAGCTGTCCGGGATCAAGGTCGAGGATGCGCCTACGGCCGGACGGGCTGCGGCCGCCCTCGCGCGAGGCGGAGCAAAAACGATCTGCATCAAACTGTACACGGGCGGGTGTGTGCTTTGCCACAACGGAGTACTGCACTTCCTACGAGCACCCAACGTTGACGCCGTCGACACCACCGGCGCGGGCGACGTGTTCGCTGGCGTGTTCGCAACGTGGCTGAGCAAAGGTAACACTGTTCTCGAGGCGGCGCGCGCAGCCTCCGCTGCCTCCGCATACGCAGTCACGCAATACGGCTCTCAGGCCGGATGTCCCGATAATAGAGAAGTTGAGGCGCGACTGGGAGAGGTGCAGCTTACCCCACACGATCCCAACCCGTAATCTTTTGCGAAAGGATTCACCCTAAACTCTTCAGGCTGTTTAACTGAAGGCCGAAGCAATGGAAGATCTGGCCGTTTACACTATATTTTGACCAAGCTTTTCCGCTCACATTGCATGCCGTCTACCCGCGCAGTGCCAAAACCACGTCGGCCTCCTCTTAACCCGGATAATTCACGAGAAGGCGGCGGAGGTGGCGTAACCGTCTGAAACTATGTATTTTTTGGTTATCGACGCCAAAGATTCAGATTTCAGCAGGACGACCTCCGCCATGACCCAGTCTACGTGCTCCACGCCCCGCCTGTCACCCCTTAACGGTAAGCCGGTCCTGCTCGGGTTTGACGGCGCCGACATGAGCTCCGACGCCGGCCTGACCCTGCTGCGCGAGATCGAGCGCAGGGCGGGTCTGGCGCAGCGGCTCGCAGATTGCCTGCACGATCCGCGTGACCCGGCGAAAGTTCAGCATAGCCTGTGCGACATCATCCGGTTCCGGATCATGATGATCGCGGCGGGATATGAAGACGGCAATGACGCGACCGCCCTGCGGTACGATCCCAGCTTCAGGATCGCGCTGGAGCGTGGGCCGGAAACGGAGCCAGCCTTGTGTTCGCAGCCAACGATCTCTCGCATGGAAAACCTGCCCGACGCCCGCGCCCTTATCCGCATGGGCCGCGAGATGATCCGGTTCTACTGTCAGTCCTTTGCGCGCGCGCCAAGCCGAATCGTCAGACTACACGACACAGCCGTTTTTGGGGTGGCCGAGACCGGCAAGAGAGATTCTTCTGGTGGACTCGACCTCGCCAAAGGAACGGTCCCTTGAATATCCGTGCTCTCGCCGATCTCCAGAAAACGCTAACTCCGCATGTGCCGTTGGGCAAGTCACGGCTCGAGACGCTCTGCATGATCCTGCTTGGCATGATCAGCGCCCGAACGGTGAACCTGACGCATATCGCGAGCGAGCGGCCAAGTCGCGCCATGGTTGCATCGACCTATCGCCGTCTGCAACGCTTCTTCCAACACGTGTGCCTGCCCGAGGATTGGAGCGTGGGCATCGTGATCTCGCTGCTCGGCAACCCTCGCCCTTGGCATCTGTGTCTTGACCGCACCAACTGGAAGATCGGCAAGACCGACGTTAACATCCTCGTGTTGGCCGTCATCACGGCCAGGTTCCGTGTCCCGTTGATGTGGACCATGCTCCCGCATTCCGGCAACAGCACGACCGCTCAGCGCATCGCGCTGATGAAGCGGTATCTCGCGTATTTCGACGCCTCAACCGTTCGGGTGCTGCTGGCGGATCGTGAGTTCATCGGTCAGGAATGGTTCACTTTTCTCGTCGAGCAGGAGATCCCCTTCGCGATCCGCATGAAGGAGGGCCAGATAGTCCGTACCAACGGCCGCGAGCTGAACCTGCGCTCCCTGCTGTCACGGTGCAGGGGTGTGCGGGGCTTCACGGCCGTCCTGCCTGGCAGAGCGAGTCACCCTGACCTCGAGCTCCACTTCGGTGCGCGCCGTATCAAGGGCGGCGAGCTTCTCGTGGTGGCTTCGCCCTATCCAGCCACTGGCGCGCACATCCTGCGGCAGTACAAGAAGCGCTGGCTCATCGAGTGCCTGTTCGCCGACAGCAAGACGCGGGGGCTGAACCTGGAGGACACCCGCCTGACGCTCGCGTCCAGGTTGTCTCTGCTCATCGCCATAACCGCTATTGCCATCGCCCTCATCTGCCGTGCTGCAGCCCAGCTCATGGGACACAAATACCCCGCCCGNAAGAAGCACGGATACTGCTCGAAATCCTGGTTCCGGACCGGCTTCGATGAGGTCCGACGATGGATGCGGTCCGGTCCCGAAACGCCTCTCGTCGCCCGAAATCTCGTCGTCCCGAGACGGCTGCGGGTGGGAGTCGTGTAGTCTGCTCTGGCGGAATGGGACTTGCCGCCGGAGTTTGCGACCCTGCGCCGCCTGATG
>NZ_CYPR01000074.1 GCF_001408515.1 Jannaschia seosinensis
GAGTGTCTTCGCCACGGTCAGGAACCGGACCCGCAAAACCAAGGGCTGCCTGAACCGCAAGACCGCCCTCGCCATGGTCTTCCGACTCATGAAGTCAGCCAAGAAGAAGTGGCGGAAGATCAACGGGCCAAACCGTCTGCCCGACGTCATTCAGGGGATTGAGTTCAAGGACGGGATCAAGCAACTTCAAACCGCCGCCTGATGAGGACCGTCACCAACTTTTGGGCATATCTCCGCACCGGATCGGAATAATTCCGTCGCCTGTGCAGCAGCTCCTTACTTCCGGGCTGATGTAGCGGTCATTCTCTTCGTCCCAGGTGAAGTTGGAACGTGACAACGTTCCGTCCGTACTCTCGTCCTTGTCGATCACCGGGATGAAGGGCAGGATCCGCCGTCTCAGGACGATCTCGACCAGGCTCTCTTCCGATCCATACGCCGTATCGGCGACCAGCCAGCCGGGGCGAATATCGAAGCGTTCTGCCGTTCGATCCAGCATCGTTAGCGTGGATCCGACCTCGGCCTGCCGGACAGAACGGGTCGCCTCGACATCCATGATGATCCCGTGATCCGTGTCGATAAGGTAATTGTCTGAATAAGCAAAGAAAGCAGGTCCCTTGCGCGCTGCCGTCTATTACCGGAAGGCCATTGCGTTGCAATGTTCCGAGAGGCACTGGCTGGCAGGATCGGCATGGGCCGTGAATTTGGGTTTGACGGGCGTGGCCGTGCCGAAGGCTTCTTCATCGAGCGTATCGGGATACTCACGCACCGCTCTCGGGGCCTCTGTCGGATCGCGTGTAGATGCGTCCCACTTGTCCTGGGGGCTGGAGTTCTGCTTCTGGACGTTGGCGCTGATCAGGCTGGCATCGACGGCAAAGCCCTTGCCGCCGACCAGGCCAAGGTCGATGCACTGGGCTGCCACCCGCCCGAAGACTTGACGGAAGATGTCGCTGTCGCGGAACTTGCCATGCCGGAGCTTCGAAAAGCTCGAATGATCCGGCACCTTGTCCTCGAGCCCGAGCCGGCAGAACCAGCGATAGGCGAGGTTGAGTAAACTTCCTGGCAGAGACGCCGCTCCGACCGCAGCCCCATGGCATAACCGATAACCAGCATACGGATCATGAGTTCGGGATCGATCGAGGGCCGACCGGTATGGCTGTAGAGGTCGCGCATCTCCTCGTGCAGGTCATTCAGATCCAGGAAGCGGTCGATGCCCCGAAGGAGATGGTCGGACGGGAGTTGCGTCTCGAGATCGAACTCGTGGAACAGCCGGGCCTGGACCTTCTACCTTCCAAGCATCGCACTGCACACTACACGACACAGTGCTGGCTGAGGGCGGCTGGATGGATTCAACTGGACGACTCCGACCAAGGAAACGTCCGATGCTTCACCACGCCATCTCCGCCCTCACGAATATTCTGCGTCCAGATCTCGACTTGAGCAAGAGCCGTCTGGAGACGCTTTGCATGATCGTCATCGGCATGGTCAGCGCGCGCAGCGTGAACCTCGGCCATCTTGCCTGCGAACGACCGGGATCGGCCCTGACCTCGTCAACATACCGTCGGTTGCAACGCTTCTTCCAGCACGTCCATCTCGACGAGGACTGGTCGCTCCCGCTTCTGGTCCGGCTGTTGGGCCTGAACAAATCGTGGCTGCTCGCGCTCGACCGCACCAACTGGCAGATCGGCAAGACCGAGGTGAACTTTCTCGTGCTCGCAGTCGTCACCCGTCGTTTCCGCGTCCCCCTGGTCTGGAGCCTGATCGAAGGCCGCGGGTGTTCCGACACCGACATGCGCATCGCCCTGATGGAGCGATATCTCGCGAATTTTCCCGCGACGACCATCCGTCTGCTGCTTGCCGATCGTGAGTTTGTCGGCGCAGGCTTGATGGAATTTCTTAGTAAAAACAATATCCCCTTTGCTATCCGCGTAAGGGAAA
>NZ_CYPR01000075.1 GCF_001408515.1 Jannaschia seosinensis
CATCGGCCATTTGCGGCAGGTACTTCACGTCGATGTGGAGGTAGCCCGGCTCGTAGGCCTTGAAGGCGCTGTGCTTCGGCTTGGCCGCCTTGGTCTTCAGGTCGCGCAGGTTCCCCACGCCATGCCGGCGCAGGCAGCGGTCCAGCCCCGAGCGCGAGGCGTTCGGGTTCAGGAACTCCCGCACAACCGCCAGCAGATCATCCAGCGACACCAGCAGCGCCTTTCGCAGGGCCACCGCGACGGCCTCCTGCGGTGGTGTGTCAGCGTCGTCTGGAGCCTGTGCGGCGTGTGGCTGCGATCCGCGACGCTGTCGCGCTTGCGCCACTTGTAAACGGTCTGCTCCGTTATGCCGAAGCGCTCGACCAGGACCGGAGCAGGCTCCGTGTTCGCCTGGATCGCCGCCCGCACCTTCGGCGTGGTCGTGGCCTGCTTGTGAAGATGTATCAGCATGGTCGTGCCCCGTCTCGAAGGTCCCTCAGAACCGATCTTGCCATGAAGAGCGCGGATCGTCGCGGGGAAAGGTGATCATCCGGGACGGAACAGTTACCAGCTGATCTTCGCTGTCGCTCTTGGCGCTGTAGCGGATCGGTTCGTAGAACGCGAAAGGCAAGCTTCAGTAGCATGCGGCGGATCCCTTGGTCTCCCCGGTATAATCCGCTGCGGGCAGAGCGCCTCAGGCGAGGGACAGTCTAGAAGCCGATAATCAAAGAGGTTCTCTGCAACAGCACTTGATTGGTTCGAGGCCTGCGTAATTGCGGGCGTAAGAGGATTTGGTGCGAACGGCTGAGATTGACGTCCGCGAAGTGCCAGTTTAATGGCTCCACCAGCGTCGCCCCCGTGGCGGAATCGGTAGACGCAGCGGATTCAAAATCCGCCGCCGCAAGGCTTGCCGGTTCGAGTCCGGCCGGGGGTACCAATCGTCCGTGGGCACTTCGCTGTGCGGCCAATCTTGAGGGCGCGGACTATTTTGGAAGATCAAGGTAATTTCCACGCTGGGCGCGAGCGTGCAGCTAACATGTAGCTTTCTTGACGCGAGCGCCGTGTTTCTGTTGCCTGTGCCCTGTGATCTCGGCGGCTCCTCGTGCGCACTTTTGCACAAGCCCCCGAGATTCTAAATGTGCCTGCCGATCGCCAACGTCGGTAGGCCAAATACTTGTCCAGGGGAATGCGAAGGCCTCTTTACGACCCGCTGAAGCTTTGCCGAAGGTCTTTTTGCAACTCGTGTTTCAATACATGTGTCGCATCCCGGGAAATTGGGAGCGCCTAACGAGACCGATCTGCGCCTCGTGGAGGCCCTGCTCATGGGACATGAGCTTGTGACAGATGAGATATGGGCGGCGGTGAGGCCGCTGTTGCCCGAGGAGCCGCCGAAGCCGAAGGGTAGGCGACCACGTTTGCCGGACCGGGATGCCCTGCGTGGGATCGTGTTCGTTTTGCGCTCCGGCCTGCCGTGGGAGATGCTGCCGGGCGAGGTGTTCGGCTGTTCGGGCATGACCTGCTGGCGGCGCCTGCGGGATTGGCAGCAGGCGGGAGCCTAGAACCTGCTGCACCGCATCCTGCTGGAACGGCTCGACCCGGCCGGCGCGTTGGACTGGTCCCGCGCTGCGCTGGACGCCGCATCCATCGGTGCAAATAGGGGGGCTGTTGGCTGTCACTGAGAACTGACCCAGCATTGTCACCGAGATCTGACCCGCCCGGTAGTTATGGTTGTTGGTTCATGCTGGGGTCAATACTGCTGTCTCCTTCCGTTTCTTCTTCGCTGTCTCGGAGCTTGCCTTGAAGCGGTAGCTGTCGTTTCCGGTCTCCAGGATGTGGCAGCGATGGGTGAGGCGATTGAGCAGCGCGGTGGTCATCTTGGCATCACCGAAGACGCTCGCCCACTCGCTGAAGCTCAGGTTGGTGGTGATGACCACGCTGGTGCGCTCGTATAGTTTGCTAAGAAGANGGAACAGCAGCGCAGAGATATGCCCAAAAGTTGGTGACGGTCCTCATCAGGCGGCGGTTTGAAGTTGCTTGATCCCGTCCTTGAACTCAATCCCCTGAATGACGTCGGGCAGACGGTTTGGCCCGTTGATCTTCCGCCACTTCTTCTTGGCTGACTTCATGAGTCGGAAGACCATGGCGAGGGCGGTCTTGCGGTTCAGGCAGCCCTTGGTTTTGCGGGTCCGGTTCCTGACCGTGGCGAAGACACTCTCGATC
>NZ_CYPR01000076.1 GCF_001408515.1 Jannaschia seosinensis
TCGTGGTCGAAACCCCGCCGCGTCATCGCCCGCGTCGAGGTTGGCCCCATGGGTCGGGACACCCGCTACATCGTCACCAACCTCGAGGGCGGCCGCGGCAAGCATCTTTACGAGAAGCTCTATTCCGCTCGCGGCCAGGCCGAGAACCACATCAAGGCGTGGAAGGCCCACCTCGCAGCAGACCGGACGTCGTGCTCGAAGGCGAACGCCAATCAGATGCGTCTGATGCTGCACGGCTGCGCCTACTGGATTTGGTGGAAGCTCCGCGCGGCTTGCCCAAAACGTTCACCATGGCGCCGCGCCCAGTTCGACACGCTGCGGCTGCATCTCGTCAAACTGGCCGCCACCATCGTCGAAAAGAAGACCCGGATCATCGTGACCCTGCCGGCATCGTGTCCCCGAAAGGGACTTCTCCTCCTTCTCTTCGACGCCCTCGCCCCACCGAAAACAGCCTGACGCAAGCGCCCCGACAAACCCCGAAACATCAACCCGTATCGCCCAAGACCCAAGTCACCGGCCGGCCTGCCAACCGGACGCAAACACCGGGTGCGCGCAAGAAAACCGAGACCGGGGAAACCATCCCACGGAGCACAAGTCCGCAGCTTCATGAATTATGCGGGTTAAGAGCCGTCAGCAGACTGAAATAAGAGCGGACAAGAAATCAAATTGTTGCGGGTCGCTCGATCTCCTCACGGGGAATCGGCCAAGGAACAAACAGGAGCTGTCGCTTAAGCCCGCTGCTTCAGGGGCGATCTGACACGCACATCAGTATTCGAAAACTTTGTCTCCATTGGCCAAGACGGCTCCGGTAATGCCTCGAAGGCTGGCTTCGCAAACAGATAGCCTTGCATGAGATCGATACCAAGCGTGCGGAGCGCCTCGTATTCACCCAGCGTCTCGATCCCTTCGGCAATGATGGTGACGCCCAGGTCGTTCAGCATGGGAACGGTGTGCTTCAGGATCGACCTCCGAGTCTCGCAGGTGTCGATGTTCCGGACCAGATGCATGTCAAGCTTCACGACATCGGGCACGAAATTTGCCAACAGGCCGAGGCCCGCGTATCCCGCACCAAAATCATCGATGGCAGTCAAGAAACCCAGCGATCGGTAGTGTTTCAGGATGCCGAGCAGATGCTCTGGATCCACCTTTTCGGACTCGGTGAACTCGAACATGATACGGTCATTGGGAAAGCCCGCATCCTTGGCCGCATCGAGAGTGACGCGGATACAGGCGCGCGGATTATAGACTGCGTTGGGCAGGAAGTTGATCGACAACATCGCGCCGTCTTTCGCAAGATCGAGCTCCGCGGCCTTGGCAATCGCGGTTCGGCGGCAGGTCTGGTCGAACGTGTAGCGCGTGGCCTCGTTCACGCGCGAAGGGACTGCTCCCGCGCCCGCGCCATCTGCGCCGCGCACCAAGGCTTCGTAGGCGAAAACGCTCTGCCCGCCGGCGGAAATGATCGGCTGGAACGCCATGGAGATCGGAACTTCGAATTCGGCCCCGTCGCGGCAGGCTGTGCAGGGCGAAAACATCTGTGTCATGACGCAAATCCTTGAGGAACAATCACAGAGCGAATTAGCCTGATAAACTTCAGAATATGTAAACGGCTAGAATGCCTAACATTTCTCAATGGGTAACAGGAATGTCACGGTTGTTTGAGGGTGTCTGGCGACATCGATCCAGATGAGACTGTTGCATTGGCTGGCTGCGAGCGAGGCCGGGTTCCCCGATCGGCGCTTCCGGCCGTTTCACCGGACAGAGACTGGGCAAAACCGATCTCTCCGCAGAACCCCGCCATCTCGGTCGGGATGTGGTTGTTCCTGATGGTCTGGATCGCCTCGATAGAGCAACCTGCGGTCTGGAAATTCTGCTGAGAGCGGGTCATGCATCCTGGCATTCCCATTTGATGTAGGCCTTGGTCTCGGAGGCCCATTTCTCGTCGATCTCTACGAGGACGGCGCTGACCAGTCGCAGCAGAGCGTCGTCGCTGGGAAAGACCCTGACCTTTACGGTGCGCCGCTTGAGCTCCTGCTGGACGGATCGCTCCATCGGGTTTGAAGTGCGCAGCCGGCGGCGATGGTGCTCGGGCAGCGTGAAGACCGCGAGCCCCTCGGGCGCGTTTTCCTCCAGCCATGCGGCCAGCTTCGGCGCAGAGGTGCGATAGCTGGCGACGATCTCTGCCAAGGCCGTTTCTGCCTTGGCGAGCGTGCTGGCATTCCACACGGTGCGCAGCTCAGCTCCGATGCGCTTGCGGCTCTCGACGTTCGGAGCGTGATGAATGGCGTTGCGCGCGAGATGGAACTGGCAGCG
>NZ_CYPR01000077.1 GCF_001408515.1 Jannaschia seosinensis
AAACGGCCTTGGCAGAGATCGTCGCCAGCTATCGCACCTCTGCGCCGAAGCTGGCCGCATGGCTGGAGGAAAACGCGCCCGAGGGGCTCGCGGTCTTCACGCTGCCCGAGCACCATCGCCGCCGGCTGCGCACTTCAAACCCGATGGAGCGATCCGTCCAGCAGGAGCTCAAGCGGCGCACCGTAAAGGTCAGGGTCTTTCCCAGCGACGACGCTCTGCTGCGACTGGTCAGCGCCGTCCTCGTAGAGATCGACGAGAAATGGGCCTCCGAGACCAAGGCCTACATCAAATGGGAATGCCAGGATGCATGACCCGCTCTCAGCAGAATTTCCAGACCGCAGGTTGCTCTATCGATGTATCGGCTGTAATCGTCGAGAATGGTGCTGAGGTAAAACCAGCCCCCCCAAGACCTTGAGATAGGTGAAGTCGGTCTGCCAGAGTTCGTCTGGCCGCGTTGTCCTGTCTGTGAACTCATTGGCCGCCTTCATCACGATGTGGGCAGGTGCCGTGATCAGGTCCTCGGCTTTCAGGATCCGGTAAATCAATGATTCAGAGACAAAATCCTGCTTCTCATCTGTGTATTTCACCGCCAGCTCGCGGGGCGTCAGGTCTTCATGTTCCAAGGCGAATTCGATGATGTCGGCCCGGGTCTCATCCGGGAGGCGGTTCTACACGGACCCCCGATGGGACGGCGTGTCCTCGAGCGCGTCCAGCCCGCCTTCCGACCATCGGTCATACCAGCGATAATAGGTCGTGCTGGGAATGCCGAGCATGGCCAGCGTCTGGCGAACCGGCAGATGCGAGGCTTCGACAGTGCGGATGATCTCAAGCTTTTCCGATGCGGAATACCTCATGCCTCGTACTCCCCATCCCCGATCATGCTTCTTTTGAGCAGGCGATTCTCCAGGGTCAGGTCGGCGACAACCTCCTTCAGCGCTGTCGCCTTCGAACGCAGTTCCTTGACCTCGGGCGAGCTCGCCTGACGGGCAGTATCCCCGGCCAGCCGCTGCTTGCCCGCCACGAGGAATTCCTTCGACCACGTGTAGTACAGGCTCGCGCTGATTCCCTCGCGGCGGCACAGCGCGGCGATGCTCTCCTCTCCGCGCAAACCCGCGAGAACGATCCTGATCTTCTCTTCGGCCGAGTACTGCTTTCGGGTCTTGCGTTTGATCCCTTTGACCAGCTTGTCGGCCGCGTCCTTCAATGTTCCGGATTTTTGGTTCATCTTCGCTCCTTGATGGCTGCGATGAACCGACCTGAGCCCCGACTCTCCTCCGGCCATTCGGAGAATCCACGGGTTGATTTTTGGGGCTGCGCCGCACGGATTTCCAGCCCCTTCTTTGCCATGAACTCGACCGGCGGGATGTTCCCGAGGCCGGAATGCGGGCGGCGGTGGTTGTAGTCGTGCTGCCAGTCCTGGATCTTCTGCCGCGCCTCGTCGAGCGTCGTGAACAGGTTTCGTTCAACAGCTCGTCCCGGAACCGCCCGTTGAAACTCTCGACGAAGCCGTTTTGCATCGGCTTGCCCGGCGCGAT
>NZ_CYPR01000078.1 GCF_001408515.1 Jannaschia seosinensis
GCCATGATGCCGCTCCCCCGCATCGAGCCGGCGGGTGCCGAAGATGATGGTGAAGACGGCGAGGCCCGCCGCCACCCAGAATGCCATGCCCGTCAATTCACCCGCATTCGTACCGGGCGCGGCGAAGACTCCGAAGGCCAGCGTCACGGATTGAAGCTGCAGCGCGATATAGGGCGTGGTGCCGACCACCGCGAGCACCGTGACCAGAACGGCGATCAGGTTCGACTTGCCGTAGCGGCTGGAGACGATGTCGGCGATGGAGGTCACGCGCTCCGCCCGGCCGATGCGCACGAGCTTTCGCAAGAGCCACCACCAGCCGACGAAGACGATGGTGGGCCCAAGGTAGATCGTCATGAATTCGAGACCGGAGCGCGCGGCATAGCCGACCGCGCCGTAGAACGTCCAAGCGGTGCAGTAGATCGACAGCGACAGCGTGTAGACGACCGGCCCCCGCAGAAAACCGCCCGCCCCGCGCGCGGCCCGCCTTTCGCCCGCGAAGGCCACGGCGAACAGGAATATCACATAAGCAAGGCAGGCCGCGATCAGCAGGTTGAGGGTGAGCGTCACTCCGCGCCGTCCCCGCCCCCGGCGGTCGTGTCGATGCGCGCGGCCCGGCGGGCGATGTGCAGGGCGAGCCCGATCAGCACCGCCCAGACCGCGAAGAGATAGACGAGCCAGGGCAGCGTCGCACCCGCGCCCGCGCCGCCCGACAGGACGAGGTCGGGCAGCAGGAAGGCCGCCGCGCCGAGGAACGGCAGAAGACGCGCCGCATCGGCGAGGCGCGCGCGGGCCCGGGCCCGGCGCTGGGCCGCGTTGGCGGCCGGGCTCGACAGGTCGCTCATGCAGGCGCCTCCGCGAGCAGTGCGCGCACCGCATCGATCAATTCGCGGTTGGCGAACGGTTTGGTCATGAAGCGGTTCACCCCTAGGGCCGCGGCACGCTCCCGGTCCTTGGTCTGGCCCTTGGCGGTCAGCATCAGGACCGGCAGGTCCGCCCTCTCGCCCCCGCGTAGCGCCGCGAGGATGTCGAAGCCCGACCGGCCCGGCAGCATGACGTCGAGAACCACGACATCCGGCGCATGTCGCGCCACGGCATCGAGCGCGGTGACGCCGTCGGAATGAGTCGAGACCTGCCAGCCCTCGCGCTGGAGCAGGAAGACAATCGCGGTGGCGATGTTGGGCTCGTCCTCGATCAGCAGAACGCGCGGTCGCCGCGGTTGCGTGGATGGGTCGTTCATGGCCGGCCTCCCCCTCCGTCCACGTCGGCTGCTCCATGTTGCTTGCCACGGGGCGCCATGTCCAGCGCGGCGCGCATCAGGTGTCGAAGGACAGGATAGAGGGTTCGCGCCGGGCGGGGCATTCCGCGCGCGGACATGTGCGGCAGCCCGGGCCGACGGCGACGCGGTTGCCCGCCGGTCCCGTGCCTGTCCGGTCCGCGCGGGTCAGAAGCATCGTCGCCCGCAGCACGGGCGGCGCGTCGAAGGTCGCGGGCGTCTCCGGCAGGGCCACGGAATGGGCGCGCCAGATCGCGCCGTCGGGCGTCTCGAGCCGCTCGCTCAGGGGGCGGCCGGGCTGCGCGAGCGCGGTGTAGATCGTCCACAGGGGGCAACCCGCCCCGACGAGCGGCAGGGGAAAGCCCGCCACCGGCTTGCGCCGCAACACCGCGCCGGCCGCGTCGCAGATCACGAGACCCCGCCCCGGATCGACCAGGCCCAGCCGGCGCAGGACCAGCGCCATGTCACCCCGGGCCGCGCCGAGAAGATCGTCGGGACCATTCGCCGCCTCGACGAGGTGCCGCGGCAGACGCTCCGCATCGGCGGCATCGGCGCGCAAGGTGGCCGCGACGAGGGTCTGGACCGACGGATCCGCTATCTCCGCCGTCAGCATGGGGATCGTCGCCGCGCCGTCCCGCTCCAGCGCCTCGAAGCGATGGCCGGTCGCGTCGAGGAACCGCGCCGCGCCCTCCACCGCGAGGAGCGGGCGATCGCCGCGCGCCGCCTGCCGGTCGAAAAGGGCCACCACCGCCTCCGCCCCCTGCGCCAGCCGCCGGCTGTCCTGATCGAGGTTGGCGTGGAAGCGCCGGAGCCAGTTCGCGTCGATCTCGGGCGTCTGCGCGAGGATCGCGGCGGTGGAGCGCACCACCGACACCGTCGACAGCAATTCGTGCATCGCCTCGGCAAGGGACGGATCGTGCGTGAGGCGGTCGGACAGGGCGTCGATCGTCCTGGCCTGCGCGGCGATCGTCTCGGCCTGTGCGGCGACCATGCGGGCCCACTCCGGGTTGGTGCGCGCGAAGGCGTCGGCATCCGCCTGCGGATCGAGCCCCTGCGCGGCGCCGGCCGCGGCGACCGCCTGCGCCAGCGTGGAATCCCCCTCGCCCGACAGAGCGGCGGGTTCGGCGTCGAGCGCGGCGGCGAGGCGCAACAGGAGACGCCCGCCGATGGCCCGGCGATCGTGCTCGATCAGGTTGAGATAGGAGGGGGAGATGCCCGCAGCCTCCGCTACGGCAACCTGCTTGCGCCCCAATGCGATGCGGCGCTCGCGGATGCGGCTGCCGGTATTGGCGGGACGGGGCATGCAACCTCTTGATCCGGTGAATTTGCTGCAGAGCAGCAGCGGGTTCTGCCGCAGGTGCGGGAGAATGTCTTTACTGCTTCGTCCGGCATCTTGTCACTTTTTTTACAAAAAGGTCCAGAGGTGACCGTCACTTGTTGAACCTTTGACGGCTTCGCTCCGATAGTGGCCGCAATCCGTCAACGAGACGGATCCGACCCGCGCGCGATCTGGGAGGAGGCGCGCGGGGCATACCAAAGGGAGGGTCTTCATGACCAAAACGAACTTCACCCGCCGCGGTGCGCTCAAGACGGGTGCCGCCACCGGTGCCGGCCTCGCACTGCCGACCATCTTCACCGGGGCCGCCTGGTCCGAGGCGCATACCGGCTTCACCAACGCGCCGCAGGGCAGCACCGTCACGCTCGGCTTCAACGTGCCGCAATCGGGCCCCTATGCCGACGAGGGCGCCGATGAGCTGCGCGCCTTCCAGCTTGCCGTGGAGCATCTCAACGGCGATGGCGACGGCGGCATGCTGCAGACGTTCTCGTCGCAGGCCCTCGACGGCACCGGCATCATGGGCAAGCGGGTGGAATTCGTCACCGGCGACACGCAGACCAAGTCTGACGCGGCCCGCGCATCCGCCCGCTCGATGATCGAGAAGGACGGCGCGATCATGGTCTCGGGCGGCTCCAGCTCGGGCGTGGCCGTGGCCGTGCAGGCGCTCTGCCAGGAGGCGGGCGTGATCTTCATGGCCGGCCTGACCCACTCGAACGACACGACCGGCAAGGACAAGAAGGCCAACGGCTTCCGGCACTTCTTCAACTCCTACATGTCGGGCGCGGCGCTCGCGCCGATCCTGGCCGCGCAATACGGCACGGATCGCAAGGCCTATCATCTGACGGCCGACTACAACTGGGGCTACACCACCGAAGAGGCCATCCGCTCCTCCACGGAGGCGATGGGTTGGGAGACGGTCAACACCGTCCTGACGCCGCTGACGCAGACGGACTTCTCGTCCTACATCGCGCCGGTGCTGCAATCGGATGCCGACGTGCTGGTCCTCAACCACTACGGCGGAAACATGGTCAACTCGCTGACCAACGCGGTCCAGTTCGGCCTGCGCCAGCGCGAAGTCGGCGGCAAGCAGTTCGAGATCGTCGTGCCGCTCTATTCGGAGCTGATGGCGCGCGGCGCGGGCGAGAACATCGCCGGCATCCTCGGCTCCCAGAACTGGGACTGGAAGCTTGAGAACCAGCTGGGCGACCGGTATTCCGGCACCAACGCCTTCGTCCAGTCCTTCGGTCAAAAGTATGGCTTCCCGCCCTCGCAGGCGGCGCATACCTGCTACGTGCAGACGCTGCTCTATGCCGATGCCGTCACGCGGGCCGGCAGCTTCAATCCGTGTGCCGTGGTCGAGGCTCTGGAAGGATTCGAGTTCGACGGTCTGGGCAATGGCCCGACCCTCTACCGCGCCGACGATCACCAGTGCTTCAAGGACGTTGTCGTGGTGCGCGGCAAGGAGAACCCGGAGAACGAGTTCGACCTCGTGGAGATCGTCGAGGTCACGCCAGTCGATCAGGTCACCTATCCGCCCGATCATCCGCAATTCGCGGGCGGCTCGCTGGGCGAGTGCAACACGGGCGCCTGAGCGCATCTTCGGTTGCCGCGTCCGGGAGCGGGCGCGGCGGCCATTCGCACCTGATCTGAGACGTCGCGCGGGGGGTCGTCATGGACGCCATTATCCTTCAAATTCTCAACGGGCTCGACAAGGGCAGCGCCTATGCCCTGATCGCGCTCGGTCTGACGCTGATCTTCGGCACGCTGGGTGTCGTGAACTTCGCGCATGGCGCGCTGTTCATGCTCGGCGCGTTCTGCGCGGTCACGTTCTCCAGCCTGCTGAGCTTCGGCTTCGTGCCCGAGGATGCCGGGAGCACCAGCGTCGGCGGCTTCAGCTTCGGCGCACTCCAGAGGGAGACGCCCTATGTCGTGCACTGGTTCGGCGAGAACGCCGGCAACGCGATCATCGACTGGGCCGTGCCGCTGTCGATCCTATTCGCCATCCCGGTCATGATCGCCATTGGCGTGATCATGGAGCGCGGCCTCATCAAGCATTTCTACAAGCGCCCGCATGCCGACCAGATCCTCGTGACCTTCGGCCTGGCCATCGTGCTGCAGGAGGTCATCAAGTACTTCTACGGCGCCAACCCGATCCCGACGCCGGCGCCCGACGCGTTCGTGGGCTCCTTCGATTTCGGCGCGATGCTGGGCTTCGATCCCGGCTCGATCGTCTATCCCTACTGGCGGCTCGTGTACTTCTTCTTTGCCGCGATCATCATCGCCGCCGTCTTCGCCTTCCTGCAATTCACCACGTTCGGCATGGTCGTGCGGGCCGGCATGGCCGACCGCGAGACGGTCACCCTGCTGGGCATCGACATCGACAAGCGGTTCACCATCATGTTCGGGCTCGCGGCCGCGGTCGCGGGATTGGCGGGGGTGATGTACACGCCGATCAACTCGCCGAACTACCACATGGGGATGGACTTCCTCGTCCTGTCCTTCGTCGTGGTCGTCGTGGGCGGCATGGGCTCGCTGCCCGGGGCCGTCCTGGCGGGCTTCCTGCTGGGCATCATCGAGGCCTTCGCATCGATGACCGAGGTTCTCGACGTGCTGCCCGGTATCAACCAGATCGTCATCTACCTCGTTGCGATCATCGTTCTGCTGACGCGTCCGCGTGGCCTGATGGGTCGCAAGGGCGTGATGGAGGAATAATCCCATGACAGACCAGACACAGCAGACCGCCACGGTCACGCAACCGCGCCCGCGCACCCGGTCGTCGGGTGGCATCCTGGGCCTGACGAAGAAGGATTTCGGCCTGCTCGTGCTCGTCGCCATCCTGACGATCTTCGCGCCGGTGATCCTCAACCCCTTCCCCGCGGGCTCGGCGATGGCGCAGTTCAACGCGGGCTATCCGGACCTCATGCAGCGGTTCGTGATCTTCGGGATCTTCGCCATCGGCTTCAACATCCTGTTCGGGCTGACGGGGTACCTCTCCTTCGGCCACGCGGCCTTCCTCGGCGTCGGATCCTATGCCGGGATCTGGTCGATGAAGCTTCTGACGCTGAACGTGATCCCGGCGATCCTGGTCTCGGTGATCGTGGCGGGGCTGTTCTCGCTGATCGTGGGCTTCATCTCGCTGCGGCGCTCGGGGATCTACTTCTCGATCCTGACGCTGGCCTTCGCGATGATGTCCTACGCGCTGGCCTATTCGGTGCTGACCCCGATCACCGGCGGCGAGACCGGGCTGCAGCTTCGGGCCTCCGATCCCCGCATCTTCGGGGGCGAGCTGATGCCCGGCATGACACCGCGCGCCACGCTCTTCGGCATGCAGATGCAGGACAGCACCGACCTGCGGTTCGGCGCGTGGACCTTCACGCTCAACACCGGCTACTACATCGCGGGGATCGTGCTGCTGGTCGCCTTCTACCTGTCGATCCGCATCTTCCGGTCACCCTTCGGCATGATGCTGCGGGCGGTGAAGTCGAACCAGAACCGCCTGAACTACACCGGGCTCAGCCCGAAACCCTACACGCTGGCGGCCTTCGTGATCTCGGGCATGTATGCCGGGCTCGCGGGCGGTCTGCTCGTGGCGATGGACACGCAGGTCGGCGCGGAGCGGATGTTCTGGACCGCATCGGGGGAGGTCGTGCTGATGACCATCCTCGGCGGGGCCGGAACCCTGATCGGGCCGATCCTCGGGGCGGGCTTTATCAAGTATTTCGAGAACATCGTCTCGACGATCAACAAGTCCACGCTGGAGAGCTGGTTCGCCTTCATGCCCGACGGGCTGCAGGACGCCTTCGTCGCTGTCATCTATCCCTTCGTGGGCAAGGGATGGCACCTGACGCTGGGCCTGCTGTTCATGCTGGTGGTGATCTTCCTGCCCGGCGGCCTCGTGCAGGGCGGCTCCAAGCTGGCCACCGTGTTCCGCCGCGACCGCAAGGGCGGCGGGGTCGAGGACGACGCCGCAGCACAACGTCAGGCACGGGAGGAATAGGTCATGGGCATTCTCGAAGTCAGGGACGTCGGCAAACGCTTCGGCGGGCTCCAAGCGCTCTCGGACGTGAACCTCTCGATCGCCGAGAACTCCGTCCACGCGATCATCGGTCCCAACGGGGCGGGCAAGTCGACGCTGCTGAACTGCCTCGTGGGCAAGCTGATCCCCGATACCGGCTCGGTCTCCTTCGAGGGGCAGTCGGTGCTGGGGCGCAAGCCGCACGAGATCAACCAGATGGGCATCAGCCGGGTGTTCCAGACGCCCGAAATCTTCGGCGACCTCACGGTCATGGAGAACATGATGATCCCCTGCCTCGCCAGGCGCGACGGCTCGTTCTCGCTGCACGGCTACCGGTCGCTGATGGCCGACCGGGAGATCGTGGATCGGGCGGAGCACATGCTTGAAGACATGAACATGTCCAACAAGCGCGAGATGCACGCGGCCTCCATGTCGCGCGGCGACAAGCGGCGGCTGGAGATCGGCATGTGCCTGGCGCAGGAGCCGCGGCTTTTGCTGCTGGACGAGCCGACCGCGGGCATGGCGCGCGCCGACACGAACAACACGATCGACCTGCTCAAGGAGATCAAGGCCAAGCGCAACATCACCATCGCCATCATCGAACACGACATGCACGTCGTCTTCAGCCTCGCGGAGCGGATCACGGTGCTCGCCCAAGGCAAGCCGCTGGTCGAGGACACGCCGGAGAACATCAAGGGCCACCCCAAGGTGCGCGAAGCGTATCTGGGCGAGAGCTCGGGGCACTAGGAGGGCGCCATGAACGTCAAACCCGACTTCACCCGCCACGCGAACCAGGCCGCCACCGCGCCCGCCTATTTCAGCGTCCACGATATCCACGCCTATTACGGCGAAAGCTACATTGTGCAGGGTGTCAGCTTCAACGTCCACGAGGGCGAGATCCTCGCGCTGCTGGGGCGCAACGGCGCGGGCAAGACCTCGACGCTGCGGACCTGCGCGCGTGTCAATACGCCGGAGCTTCGGCGCGGCGAGATCTGGCTCGACCATCAGCCGTTGCACACGATGTCGGCGCATCAGGCGTCCCAGGCGGGGCTCGGTCTCGTGCCGGAGGACCGGCGCATCATCCCCGGCCTGACCGTGGAAGAGAACCTCAAGCTCGCGCAGATCGCTCCGCCCGTCGGCTGGTCGATCGAACGCCTCTACGAGCTGTTCCCCCGTCTGGGCGAGCGGCGCCGCCAGGAGGGGATCACCCTTTCGGGCGGTGAGCAGCAGATGCTGGCCATCGCGCGGGCGCTGGCCCGCGACGTGAAGCTTCTGCTGCTCGACGAGCCTTACGAGGGTCTCGCCCCCGTCATCGTCGACGAGATCGAGAAGACGCTGATCGAGATCCGCAAGCTCGGGATGACGACCATCCTCGTGGAGCAGAACGCGGTGCGCGCCCTTGAGCTTTCGGACCGGGCGGTGATCCTCGATACCGGCGGCGTGGTCTTCGACGGCACCGCGGCCGAGGTACTGGGCGACGAGACGTTGCGCGCCGAATACCTCGCCATCTGAGCCAGATGACCTGCGTGCCGGCACCGGGGCGATCGCCCGGGCCCGGCGCCAAGACCAAGGAGAAAGAAATGCCCGACGACCAGTTCCGTCACCCCTCCGAAGCGCTGGCCCGCGAGGCCCATGCCGACCGAGAGACCTATGAGGCGATGTACAAGGCCTCGGTCGAGGATCCGGAGGCGTTCTGGCGCGAGCACGGCGAGCGCGTCGACTGGATCAAGCCCTTCACGCAGGTCAAGAACACCTCCTTCGCTCCCGGCAACGTGTCGATAAAGTGGTTCGAGGACGGCACGCTTAACGTCGCGGCCAATTGCATCGACCGGCACCTGAAGGAGCGCGGCGACCAGACCGCGATCATCTGGGAGCCCGACGATCCCGACAGCGTCGAAGGCGGCGGCGCGCAGCACATCACCTACCAGCAGCTCCACGCGCATGTCTGCAAATTCGCCAACGTGCTCAAGAATCTCGGCATCGGGCGGGGCGATCGGGTCGTCATCTACCTGCCGATGATCCCGGAGGCGGCCTATGCGATGCTGGCCTGCGCGCGGATCGGGGCGATCCATTCGATTGTCTTCGCCGGGTTCTCGGCCGACGCGCTGGGGGCGCGGATCAACGCCTGCGACGCGAAGCTCGTCATCACCGCCGACGGCGCGCCGCGCGGCGGGCGGGTCACGAACCTCAAGGACAACGTCAACCAGGCGCTGACCCACGATTACGACGTGGTGAAATGCTTGGTCGTCAAGCGCACCGGTCAGCAGATCGCGTTCCGCGAGGAGTGCGACTACTGGCTGCACGAGGAGCAGGAGAAGGTTTCCGACGTCTGCGAACCCGAGGAGATGGGCGCCGAGGACCCGCTTTTCATCCTCTACACATCCGGCTCGACCGGGCAGCCCAAGGGCGTGGTCCACACGTCGGGCGGCTATCTCGTCTTTGCCGCGATGACGCATCAATACACGTTCGACTACCGCGCCGGCGAGGTGTTCTGGTGCACCGCGGATGTGGGTTGGGTGACCGGGCACAGCTACATCGTCTATGGCCCGCTGGCGAACGGGGCGACGACGCTGATGTTCGAGGGCGTGCCGACCTATCCCGATGCGGGCCGGTTCTGGGACGTCTGCGAAAAGCACAAGGTCAACCAGTTCTACACCGCCCCGACCGCCATCCGCGCGCTGATGGGCAAGGGCGACGAATACGTCCAGAAGCACGACCTGTCGTCGCTGCGCATCCTCGGCACGGTGGGCGAACCGATCAACCCGGAGGCCTGGAACTGGTACGACCGCGTCGTCGGCGGCGGCCGCTGTCCGATCGTGGATACGTGGTGGCAGACCGAGACGGGTGGTCACCTGCTGACCCCCCTGCCCGGCGCGACTCCGACCAAGCCCGGCTCGGCCACCCTGCCGTTCTTCGGGGTGCAGCCCGTCGTGCTGGAGCCGCAGTCGGGGGAGGCGATCGAGACGACCGAAGCCGAGGGGGTGCTGTGCATCGCCGATAGCTGGCCGGGTCAGATGCGCACCGTCTGGGGCGATCACGAGCGATTCGAGAAGACCTATTTCTCGGACTACAAGAACTACTACTTTACCGGTGATGGCTGCCGGCGCGATGCCGATGGCTATTACTGGATCACCGGGCGGGTCGACGACGTCATCAACGTCTCCGGCCACCGCATGGGCACGGCTGAGGTCGAAAGCGCCCTCGTCGCGCATGATGCCGTGGCCGAGGCGGCGGTCGTTGGCTATCCGCATCCGGTCAAGGGTCAGGGCATCTATGCCTACGTCACCCTCATGGGCGGACGCGAGCCGTCGGACGAATTGCGCAAGGAGCTGGAGACCTGGGTGCGCAAGGAAATCGGGCCGATCGCCAAGCCGGATTGCCTGCAATGGGCGCCGGGCCTGCCGAAGACACGATCAGGCAAGATCATGCGCCGCATCCTGCGAAAGATCGCGGAAAACGACCACGGTGCTTTGGGGGATATCTCGACCCTGGCGGATCCGTCGGTTGTGGACGACCTGATCGAGAACAGGGTCAATCGTTAAGGCAACGTAAGCGCAGGTTTACCCTGTCACCACAACGCCCTGTTTTGGCCCCACGCCCGCCGCTGTGACGAGTCACTTCCGCCATCGGGCGGGGGCTCATATTCAGAAGGAGATTGCGATGTCACTCCTCAGCATCTTCGGGCCTTCCTATTCCCCACCACCGCCGCAAACGACTTCGAGCAGCGGTACGGAGACCGGAACCGGTGACACCAGCGACACGAGTACCGTAAGTGCATCCAGCGGCACGAGCGGTGCCGACGGTCAATCGAGTACGGCCGACGGCGGAAGCGACAGCGGGACCGGCACGGCCGGACCGCTGCCGCCGAAAGGTCCCGCGACCGACCGGCCACCGGCGGCCGAGCCGGAACAGAGCGCCTTCGAGAAGTTTCTCAACGGCTCAGTCATGACCGATGCCGAGCGCCTCGACCTCGCCTTCGCCAGCGGCCTCGACGAGGCGATGGCCCGCCGCTACGCCGAATCCGCGCGGCTCACGGTCATCAGCGAAGGGCAGCTGGCGCGGCTGCGGTCGGGCGATCTCACCGGAGCGGATCTGGCCCGCGACGCCAAAGCGTTGCGCGACCTCCAAGCCCCGGAACGCGAGACACGTCTCGACCGCGCGGCATGACGCGCCACGCGGGCAGCCTTGGCCGGGCTGCCCGCACCCGCCTTCCCCTTCGGCAACGGAACCGCTAGACGCGGGGAAACGCGAACGAGGATGGCAATGAGCAAGAACCACGAAAGCGACGTCGCCTTTATCAAGGCACTGGCCGAACTTCTGCGTGAAAACGACCTGAGCGAACTCGAGGTCAGCCGCGCCTATGGCGAAGATGACAGCCTCGACGTCCGCGTCGCCCGCCAGATGGTCGCGGCGCCCGCCCCGTCCGCTCCAATTCAGGTTTCGGCGCCGCAACCGGTGCAACCCGCCGCACCGACGCCCGCCGCACCGTCCGCTCCGACGGACGATCCGGCACAGGATCCCGGCGCCGTCACATCGCCCATGGTGGGAACCGTCTATCTCTCTCCCGAACCCGGTGCCGCGCCTTTCGTGCAGGTGGGCGATACGGTGTCCGAGGGCCAGACGATCCTCATCGTCGAGGCGATGAAGACGATGAACCAGATCCCGGCGCCGCGCGGCGGCAAGGTCACGCGCATCCTCGTCGAGGACGGCGCCCCCGTCGAATACGGCGCTCCGCTCGTGATCCTCTCGTAAGGGGTCCGGAACATGTTCAACAAGATTCTCATCGCGAACCGGGGCGAGATCGCCTTGCGTGTCGTGCGTGCCGCACGCGAGATGGGCGTGGCCACCGTCGCCGTCCATTCCACCGCCGACGCCGACGCAATGCATGTCCGCATGGCGGACGAATCGATCTGCATCGGTCCCGCGCCGAGTTCGCAGAGCTACCTGTCCGTACCCGCGATTATCTCGGCTTGCGAGATCTCGGGCGCGGAAGCGATCCATCCCGGCTACGGGTTCCTCAGCGAGAACGCCGCCTTCGTGCAGGCGCTGGAGGACCACGAGATCACCTTCATCGGCCCGACGGCCGAGCATATCCGCATCATGGGCGACAAGATCACCGCCAAGGATACGATGAAGGCGCTCGGCGTGCCATGCGTGCCCGGCTCCGACGGCGGTGTTGCGACCTATGAGGAAGCGCAGCGCATCTGCGAGGAAATCGGCTATCCCGTCATCATCAAGGCCACCGCCGGCGGCGGCGGTCGCGGCATGAAGCTCGCGCGGAATGCAGCGGAGCTGGAAAACGCGTTCCGCACCGCGCGCGCCGAGGGAAAGGCCGCCTTCGGCAACGACGAGGTCTATATCGAGAAGTACCTCGATACGCCCCGCCACATCGAGGTGCAGGTTTTCGGCGACGGTCGCGGCAAAGCCGTCCATTTGGGCGAACGCGATTGCTCCCTCCAACGGCGTCACCAGAAGGTGTTCGAGGAGGCCCCCGGCCCGTCCATCACGCCCGAGCAGCGCGCCGAAATCGGCAGGACCTGTGCCGAAGCCGTCGCGCGAATTAACTATGCCGGCGCCGGCACAATCGAGTTTCTCTACGAGAATGGCGGCTTCTACTTCATCGAGATGAACACCCGCCTGCAGGTGGAGCATCCGGTGACGGAAGCCATCTTCGGCGTGGATCTCGTGCGCGAACAGATCCGTGTGGCCGCGGGCCTTCCGATGTCCTTCACGCAGGAGGACCTGACCATCG
Organism: Jannaschia seosinensis; assembly: GCF_001408515.1. Classification (GTDB taxonomy): domain Bacteria; phylum Pseudomonadota; class Alphaproteobacteria; order Rhodobacterales; family Rhodobacteraceae; genus Jannaschia; species Jannaschia seosinensis. The sequence continues at coordinate 12,377 of NZ_CYPR01000078.1, forward strand.
GCGGGCACGCGATCGAGGTGCGGATCAACGCCGAGAAACTACCCTCCTTCTCGCCCTCTCCCGGCCGGATCACGCAATATCATGCACCGGGCGGCCTCGGCGTGCGGATGGATTCGGCGCTCTATGACGGCTACCGGATCCCGCCCTATTACGACTCGCTCATCGGAAAGCTCATCGTCCACGGCCGCGACCGGGACGAGGCGCTGGCCCGGTTGCGGCGCTCGCTGGGGGAGTTGATCGTAGACGGCGTCGAGACCACCATCCCGCTCTTCCGCGACCTGGTCGAGGATCCGGAGGTGCAGGCGGGGGATTACACGATCCACTGGCTGGAGAAGTGGCTGGCCCGGACCTACGGGTAGGCGCAAAACCGCCCGCTACAATCATGCCGGACCGTCCGCGATGCCTGACAGGTCCGGCCCGATCCCCTATCTTGACCTCATGCCACGCGATACTGTTCCGATCACGCCCGAAACCCTGCTCATGGCCTATGCCTCGGGCGTCTTTCCCATGGCCGAAGGGCGCGACGATCCGGAGATCTTCTGGGTCGACCCGAAACGTCGTGGCATCCTGCCGCTCGATGGTTTTCGGATGTCGCGCAGCCTTGCGCGGACGATCCGCCGCGGCGGGCTGACGGTCACGCTCGATACCGATTTCGACGGCGTCCTCGCCGCCTGCGCGGACCGCGAGGAGACGTGGATCAACCCGGAGATCGAGTGGCTCTACACCGAGTTGCATCGCGCGGGCTTTGCGCATTCGCTGGAACTGCACGAGGATGGGGCGCTGGTGGGCGGCGTCTACGGCGTGACACTCGGCGCGGCGTTCTTCGGCGAATCGATGTTCTCACGCCGCCGGGATGCGTCGAAGGTGGTGCTGGCGTACATGGTGACGCTGCTGCGCCGGCAGGGGTTTCAGCTGTTCGACACGCAGTTCCTGACCCCGCATCTCGCCTCGCTCGGGGCTACGGAGATTTCCCGCGCGGCATATCGCGAGAGATTGGCCGCGGCGCTCGATCATCAGGCCGTGCTGGGGGGACCGATGCCAGCGGCGGAGGACGTGCTCGCCCTGCGCGACGGGATCAGCGGCGGGCGATGAGGCAGCGCAGAAGCCAGACGTCGTAGCGGCGATGCTCCAGCGCATTCAGCGCGGGTGACGACGCGACCATCCAGCCGGCGAAGACTTCCCTGAGCTCGCGCGTATCGACCACCTGGATCAGGCCGAACGCGTCGCCGGCGGGGTTCGCTTCGGGATAGCGGCATTCGTGAAGCGTTACCTGCAGCGAGCCGTAGGCCATCGTCTGGCCCACCGTCATCTCGACATCGATCACCTCGCCCGAAGTCTTGTCGAGCGTGCGCAGCAAAGCTCCCGCCCCGTCGGCGGTCCGCACGCCTTGCGCCGAACCGGGCGCCGCGACCATGGCCGCGAGGGCCAGCGCCGCGAGTAACCCTCTCATTCCGGGGTCCAGGCCTCGTAATCGGCGGCCGGTTTCACATCCGCACGCCGCAGCGATCCCCGGCGGAAAAACGCCCCGTCCGACCCGGTAAGGTTCGGCTGGTGCGACTTTTCCCACGATTGATGCGGCAACGGCTCCCGCGTCGGAGGTAGCTTGAACACCTTGTGGAGCCAGCCATACCATTCCGGCGGAACCCGCGACGCGTCGTTGTCGCCGGCGTAATGCACCCAGCGGCGGGTGTCGTCGGCGTTGCGGTAATAGACGTTCCCCGCCTCGTCGCGCCCGACCTCGTGGCCGAACCGCTTGGTCCAGAGCAGCGTGCCGAAGCTCTGCCCATCCCACCAGCCTACGAGCCGCTTGAAGAATCCAGCCATGATCGTCCTCCGGTCCGCACGTCCACGTCCAGCCTCCGTCCTACAGCGCAGGACCGCGCGGTCAAGGGTGGTGCGTCTGTGCGGACGGGGCCAAGGCATTGTGCGGAAAACATGTGAACCGCTCCGTTCAGTTTCGAGTAGGAGGGGCGAAACGCGAAAGGACATTTGATGACCGAACACAAAGGCCGATTGCTCGCCCTCATCCTGACCGCTGCGGTCGCGGCGCCATCTGTCGGTGCAACGCCGTTCTTGGCCTCAACGCAGGTCGACCCGGGCCTCGCCCTGCTGGACGAGATCGGCATGCGCGCCGATGCCGATAACGATGGAAGAATTACCGACGTCGAAATCAATGTCTTCGCGCAGAAAGCCTTTCCCCTGCTCGATGCCGATGGAAATGGCTCGCTCGACGACGAAGAGATGCGCGGCACGCCCGCCATGTCCGGCCTCGCCGCATTTCGCGATCGCGAACAAGCCTATTCCGCCTCGATGGGCGTGGTCTTCGACCTGTTCGACCGCGACGGATCGGGCAGCGTCGATGCCGAGGAATACCGCATCGGCCTCACGCGCGGGGCGGTCCGTGCCGATCGCGATGGCGACGGTGCCCTCTCGCGCAACGAATTCCGCAACGCCTTCTTCGTCTCCCGGGCACTTCGCCGCGGCCTGATCGAGTGATCGCGTGCCATAGGGGCCGTTAACCCCGGCGCGGCGGGATGCTATGCTCCTCGCGAACAGGGGAGACAGACCATGACCGAGACCCGCCAACACGGCTTCGACACGCTTCAGGTTCATGCCGGTGCCCGGCCCGACCCGGCCACCGGCGCGCGGCAGACGCCGATCTACCAATCCACGGCCTTCGTGTTCCGCGACGCCGACCACGCCGCCGCACTCTTCAACCTCGAGGAGGTGGGCTTCATCTATTCCCGCCTCACCAATCCCACGGTAGCCGTGCTGCAGGAGCGGATCGCGACGCTGGAGGGTGGCGCAGGCGCGGTCTGCTGCTCCTCGGGGCATGCGGCGCAGATCATGGCGCTGTTTCCGCTGATGCGGCCCGGTTGCAACGTCATCGCCTCGACCCGGCTCTATGGCGGCACGGTCACGCAGTTCACCCAGACGATCAAACGCTTCGGATGGGAGGCCAAGTTCGTCGATTTTGATGATCCACAGGCGCTGGCCGACGCCATTGACGACAATACCCGCGCGATCTTCGGCGAGGTCATTGCCAATCCAGGCGGCTGGATCATGGATATCGACGCGGTGGCCAAGGTCGCCGACGATGCGGGCCTGCCGCTCATTATCGACAACACGACCGCGACCCCATACCTCCACCGCCCGATCGAACATGGCGCGGCGCTGGTGGTTCATTCGACGACGAAATACCTGACCGGGAACGGCACCGTCACCGGCGGGTGCATCGTCGATTCAGGTCGCTTCGACTGGTCCGCTTCGGGCAAGTTCCCGTCGCTCAGCGAGCCGGAGCCGGCCTATCACGGGCTGAAGTTCCACGAGACGTTTGGCGCGCTCGCCTTCACGTTCCACGGCATCGCCGTCGGCCTGCGCGATCTTGGCATGACGATGAACCCGCAGGCCGCGCATTATACGCTTCTGGGCATCGAGACGCTGAGCCTGCGGATGGACCGCCACGTCGCCAATGCCGAAAAGGTCGCCGCATGGCTGGAAACCCATCCGGCCGTCGACCGCGTCACCTATGCCGGCCTGCCCTCCTCGCCGTACTACGAGCGCGCCAGAACGGTCTGCCCCAAGGGTGCCGGGGGTCTTTTCACCTTTGCGCTCAAAGGCGGCTACGACGCCTGCGTCAAGTTCATCGACTCGGTCGAGGTCTTCAGCCACGTCGCAAATCTCGGCGATACGCGGTCGCTTTGCATCCACTCCGCCTCGACCACGCACCGGCAGCTCTCGCCCGCCCAACAGGAGGCGGCCGGGGCCGGCGCGGACATGGTGCGCGTGTCGATCGGGATCGAGGATGCGGACGACCTGATCGCCGATCTCGATCAGGCGCTCGCCAAGGCCGCACCGAGCATGGCCGCCGAATAATTGGCATCCTTTCCATGAGCGGAAAGCTGTCCTAGAGACGATAACATCCGCCCGATCCCCTCGCGGGGGTCGGGCCGCCCTGCTAGTCGAGACGACATGTTGCCCGACACCGTTACGCCCCGGATCGCCCTCGACCTGTCGCTCGACGGCATCTCCATCCTGAGCCGGAACCCGGATGGTGACGGGCGGTGGACGCGCGAAGGTGTCGTGCGTCTCGATGCGCCGGATCTGGACGGTGCGCTGGCCCGGTTGCGCACGCGGTGCGCGCAGGTTGCCGGCGAGGATTTCACCTCTATCCTGATCGTTCCCGACAGCCAGATCCTCTACACCTCCCTCGAACGCGACGACCGCGATCCGAAGGTGACAATCCGCGCGCTTCTCGAGGGGCGGACGCCCTACGACGTGGACGATCTCGTCTTCGATTACGAGCAGTCCGGCGACCAACTTCAGGTGGCCGTGATCGCGCGCGAAACGATGGAGGAGGCGGAGAATTTCGCCGCCGAACACGGGTTTCGGCCGGTGGCCATCGTCGGCAGTCCGCAGGACGAATTCTATTCCGGCATTCCGAATTTCGGCAAGACCTCGCGGGCCGACGAATTGCTTGCCGGATCGCGGCTCCGCCTCGATCTGAGCAGAGGCTTCGCGCGTTCGGGTGCGCCCGCGCCCGCCCCGCTTCCCAAGGCCAAGCCGGCCCCCGAGCCGCCCCGTCCCGCCGGAACGAAGACCGACCTTCGCGTCGCCGCGCCGACCATGCCCGCCTTTCCGCCCCCGGCCCCGCCGCCGCGTGCGAAGGCTGAAGAGCCGAACGTTGCGGACAAGCCGGACGAAGAGGACAGCCCCCCGCCGGGCGTCGTGCCTCCCATCGACGATGACGCAGTGCTGGGGGAAATGATTTCGGCCGACCCCGCTGAGGCGGTCGGCGGGTTCGACGCGCGAACGGCGTCATCTGCGTCATCGGATCCCGCAGCGGATCCGGACGAGGCCGCTGCAATCCCCTCTCCCGACTCTCCCGCCAAGCCGGACGAAACGGTCGCGCCACCGCCAGAGCAGGCGGAGACCGCGACGGGTGGAACGGCGGAAACACCCGCCTTCAGCAGCCAACGTCCTATGCGCGACCGGGTCGAGACGCGCGATGAGCCGACCCTCACCCGCATTCCGGCCCGTCTGAAGGAGCCGCCCTTGGTCAAGCCGGACGCCCCCGCCGAGGACGCACCGGATATGAACGCAGACGCTGGGACCTTGCCCGAAGAGAATGTCGAGCGAGACCCTACGCCGCCTGCTGCGGGGGCACGTCGCGGCGGCAATTTCCGGCTCGGGCTGTGGCTGACGCTCGCGCTCCTGCTGCTACTTGCTCTCGTGGGCTTCTGGGCCGCGACGACAGAGACGGGCGAAATTGCTGTTTGGGAAGTGGCGGATACCACCCTCGACACCCCCGGCACCGACGCGTCCGACGCCGCAGCCCCGGTGGTGCCGCGCCCGACGGCAGACGACGAAGTGGACGCCTCGCCGCGCCCGGCGCTGTTGCCCCAGATCGACGCCTCCCGCCCGCCGGAGAACGACGCCTCCCGCCCGCCGGAGAACGACGCCGCCGTCTCCCCGATGGCTGACACAACCACGCCGCCCCTTGCCGCCCCATCGCAGGAGCGGGTGGAGGCGGCCGAGCCTGCCCCCATGGAAGAAGCGACCGAGAGCGTGGCGCCGCTGGAGATCGTCCCGCTCGACGCGCCCGATCCGGAAGCGACCGAGCTCGCCACCATCGAACAGGATACCGAGGCGAATTCTGTCGAGGAGGCGCCGGAAGCCGGTGCGGGCGAATCCGAAACTGTCGCCCCCGCGGCGCGCGGTGAGGTGCCTGCCGTGGCCTTGGTCGACCCGGAGGTGGAACTGCCCGGCCCTTCCGTCGCGCCCGCGGATCCGGACGCGCTCGGCGAGGCTCCCGCGCCCGAAGGCTATCGGATCATTTCCGGTCGCCCGGATGTGATGCCGGTGCCCCGCCCCGAAGCCGCCGCACCGATTGCGGAGGCAGACGCGGCTCCCGAGACGGAGGCCGAAATCTCGATCCTGTCGCGCACCCGTCCCGTTCCCCGCCCGGAGGACATCTCCGTCGACGACGAGACTGAAGCGGACGAGGCCGAAGCCGACGACGCCGCTGTGGAGGCGGCCGCCGCCGCCGCCGCCGCCTCGCTCGTGCAATCGGCGCAGGCCGCGGTCGACGACACGACGTCCGCCTCGGGGCTCGCCATCGCACGCTCGACACGCCCGTCGGTTCGCCCGGCCGCACTTGCGCAAACCGCCGTGTCGAGCAGCGCAGGCGCCGCCGCTTCCGTCAGCCGGTCCCCGCAGACCGCCGCACCCCGCGCCGAGGCCAGCACGCAGACCATCCGCTCCACCGGCGGGAGTGTCGCCCGCGCGGCGACGGAGGGGAACAGGATGCGCCTGCGTCAGATCAACCTGATCGGCGTCTATGGCCAGCCCGGCGCGCGGCGGGCGTTGGTGCGCCTGCCGAACGGGCGCTACGTCAAGGTCGAAGTCGGCGATCAGCTTGACCGCGGGCGGGTTCTAACGATCGGCAATCAGGAACTGATCTATCAGCGCGGCGGCCGGAACGTGGCGCTGCAGATGCCGAACGGCTAGTGCCTTCGAAGGCTAAGCGCGGCCTGCGTCTCCTTCGACCAGCCGAGAAGCAACCTGTCTCCCTCAACGATGACGGGACGCTTGACCAAGGCGGGATGCGCCAGCATCAGCGCTTTCGGCGCCTCGGTGCGCTCCGCCTCGGACAACCCGCGCCACGTCGTCGACCGCGTGTTGAGCAGGTCGCTCCCGAACGCCGCGTACCATTTTGCGACCTCTTCCGCCGATGTCGGCTCCGCGCGCAGGTCCCGGAGAACGGCGTCATGCCCAGCGGCACGCAATGCTTTCAAAGCCTTGCGGCAGGTATCGCAGGTCTTGAGTCCGTGGACGACAATCATCGGCAAGATCTCCTGAGGTGCTCCGGTCCTGCGGCTTTTTCTTGACCTTTGCAACGGAGCCCTTAGCTCAAAATATGTGAACGTGGCCGGAAAGGGCCGCATCGCCATACCGTCGCAATGTTGCGGGCGGGACGACCCACTGAGGAGACACGGAATGGCCACTGGCACCGTGAAATGGTTCAACACCACCAAAGGTTACGGCTTCATTGCCCCCGACGACGGCGGAAAGGACATCTTCGTCCATATTTCCGCTGTGGAACGGGCCGGACTGACGGGGCTGCGTGACAACCAGAAAGTCGAGTATGAATTGCGCGAGGGCCGCGATGGCCGTGCGTCGGCATCGGACCTCGTCGCGCTGGACTGAGCGCCGCCCGGTAAAAAAATTCACGCCGAACGCCGCTGCGTCCTGACAGGCGCATCGGCCCCTCGCGCCCGCCAATGCGGGCGCCTTTCATTTGACGGCTCCTCTTCCTCCCGGCGCGCCCATCGGTCAAGGTGGCGGCACCACCGCGAGGGGAGACGCACCCGATGTCCATTTCCGCCAGGATCGTCGACGACCTCGTTGCCAACGATGTATCCTTCGTCACCACCGTGCCATGCAAGCAGCTCGGCGGCGTGATCGAGGAGGTCGAGGCCCGTCCCCAAATCCGTCACGTCCCCGCCAACAAGGAAGACGAGGGGATAGGCCTGTGCGCCGGTGCCCTTATGGGCGGCGCGCGGCCCTGCATCATCATGCAGAACACGGCGCTCGGCGTGACGGTCAACACGCTGGTGACGCTGACGCAGTTCTACCGGATGCCCCTGCCGATGCTGATCTCGTTTCGCGGCGAGTTGCTGGAGCCGATCGCGTGTCAGGTCGAGATGGCGATCCATACCAAGGCCCTGCTCGCGCAACTCCACATCCCGACCTACCACTTTCACCGGCAGCAGGATGCCGACGAGTTCGACGCGATCCTGAGATACACGTTCATGTGCTCGAAACCCGTGGCGATCCTGACCGATGCCACGTTCTGGGGAGGCTATTGATGATCCGCTCCGAGCTTCTGCGCGATATCGCTCCGGTGCTGCGCGACCGCCTCGTCGTGTGCAATATCGGCCTGCCCAGCCAGGAGATGCACGCGATCCTCGACCAGCCGTCGAACTTCTACATGCTGGGAACGATGGGACTTTGCTCCTCCATCGGGCTCGGACTGGCGCTGAGCCAGCCGAAGATGGTTATCGCCATCGACGGCGACGGCTCGGTCCTGACAAATCTCGGCACGCTGCCGACCATCGCCAACAATGTGGCCGACAATTTCGTCCTGCTGATCGTGGATAACGGCTCCTACGGCTCGACGGGGGATCAGCCGACCTATGCCGGCCGCAAGACCTCGCTCGCGGCGATCGCGCGCGCCAGCGGATGCGACAACGTGGTCGAGTGCCCTGCGGAGGAGACGCGTGCTGCGCTGGAGGCGGCCATCGCATCGGGCCGGATGACCGTGATCGTGTCGAAATGCCAGAGCGGGAATGTGAAGTTGCCCGTGATCACCATGGACCCGGTCGTCATCCGCGACCGGTTCATGAAGGCCGTGGCGGACTGACCGCCCCGGCCCGCAGGCGGGTCAGATCATGCCCATTCCCAAGGTCGTGTGTAGTTCCCCATGACGGCGACCACGTCACGCTCCTCAACCTCGCCCGTCTTTTCCAACCGGGCGACGAGACCGCGCTTCTTGTCCTCGACGACCTCCGCCACATGCACGGCGACCCCCGCATCGGCCAGCGCCGCATCGTAGACGCGCTTGATGGCACGGCGGCGCAGATCCGGCTTGAACACCTTGCCCACGGCGGTTTTCGGCAGCTCGTCCAGAACTTCGATATATTTCGGGCGGGCGGCTCGCTCGTGCACATGCGCCTCGCAGTGCTTCATCAGGTCGGCGGGCGTGACCTCGGCCTCCGCAACCAGTTCGACATAGGCGCAGGGCAACTCCCCAGCGAAGGCGTCGGGCTGGCCAATGGCCCCCGCCACCGCAACGGCCGGGTGTGCGGCCAGCGCCTCCTCGATCTCGGCGGGGTCGATATTGTGCCCGCCCCGGATGATGAGATCCTTCGCGCGTCCCGTGATCCACAGATAGCCGTCCGCATCCATCCGGCCCAGATCGCCCGTGCGAAGATAGCGGTCGTGGTGGAAGAGGTCGTGGTTCTTGTCGGCCTCGGTGTAGGTGGAGCCGTCATAGACACCCGGCGAGGCGACGCAGATCTCGCCCACTTCGTCGGTGGCGCATTCGACCGGGCCGTCGCCCTTGTTGATCAGGATCTTCACTTCCGTATGCATGAACGGCAGGCCGACGGAGCCGATCTTCTTCTCGCCATCAACCGGATTGCAGGAGACGAGACACGTCGCCTCCGTCAGCCCATAGCCTTCGATGACGTTGACGCCGGTCTCACGCTCGAATCGCTTGAACAGTTCCACCGGCAGGGGCGAGGAGCCGGAAAAGGCGGTCCGGATCGACGAGACGTCGGCATCGACCGGCCGCTGCATCATCGCCGCCATCGCCGTGGGCACCGTGATGAGGAACGTCACCTTCCACCGCTCGATCAGCTTCCACATGTTGTCGAACACGCCCTCGCCCCTGTAGCCCTGAGGCGTCGGAAAGATGACATGCGCGCCGGACGCGACCGAAGCCATCAGGATCACGTGACAGGCGAAGACGTGGAACAGCGGCAGCGGACACATGATGACGTCCTGCTCGGAAAACAGCAGGCGATGCCCGATCCAGCCGTTGTAGATCATCCCCGAGTAGAGATGCTGCGCGACCTTCGGCATGCCCGTCGTGCCGCCGGTATGGAAATAGGCGGCGACGCGGTCGACCTGCCTGTCCTCGAAGATCAGCCGGTCGGCGGGCTGCTTCGCGGTCTCGGCGGCGAAGTTCAGCACGCGCGCCTTGTGGGCGACCGGGTTCTTGGGCCGCATCAACGGCACGACCAGCTTCTTGATGCCCGTCAGGTAGGTGTGGAGGTCGGCCTCGATGACGGTTTCGACGTTGGGGGCCAAACGGACCGCCTCGGCCACCTTCTGCGCGACGTCCGTCTTGGGAAAGGCGCGCAGGGTAACGACGACCTTGGCTCCGGTTCCGCGCATAATGGCGCCGATCTGCTCGGGCTCCAGCAGCGGGTTGATCGGATTTGCGATACCGGCGACGGCCCCGCCCAGAAGCGTCGTCGCTGCCTCGATGCAGTTCGGCAGCACGTAAGCCACCGTGTCCCCCTCGCGCACCCCGAGGGAGTGGAGGAGGTTGGCCACCTGCGTGACCCGGCCGTGAAATTGCGACCAGGTCAACGTCTCGGCCGGGTCCGTGGGACCGGAGAAGAGCTGGTAGGAAATCGCCGGCCGGTCGGGAAACGCATCGCGCGTCTGCGTCAGCAGGCCATAGAGCGTCTTGGCCGGCTGCGCCGTCTCCCACGGCTCCGCGGCCTCGATATCGAGGATGTCCTGCTTGTTGACGAATGAACCCACGTCCGTTCCTCCCGTATTCGGCCACGGCCCCCGCCCGCGGTTGGCGTCCGGCAAGGATGGGGGACCCCGACGGTGAGGGCAAGCGGGACGCTGCGAAGGCGACCTTCCGCGACGTGCCGACGCCGCGTCACTCGGCGGCCATTCCCTCGGTGAATTGCAGGCGCGCGAGCCGGGCATAGAGCCCCCCCTGCCCGACCAGCTCGTCATGGGTGCCTTGGGCGACGATGCGGCCGCCCTCCATCACCAGAATGCGGTCGGCCTGCTTCACGGTGGCGAGGCGGTGCGCGACGATGATGGTGGTGCGCCCCTCGGCCAGCCGGGCGACGGCGTCCTGCACCAGCCGTTCGCTCTCGGCATCGAGCGCGGAGGTCGCCTCGTCGAGCAGCAGGACGGGCGCATCGCGCAGGATCGCGCGGGCGATCGCGATGCGCTGCTTCTGGCCGCCCGACAGCATCACGCCCCGCTCGCCGACATAGGTGTCGTAGCCGTCCGGCAGCGCGGTCAGGAAATCATGCGCGGCGGCGGCGCGGGCGGCGGCCTCGACCTGCTCGTCGGTGGCGTCGGGATTGCCGAACCGGATGTTGTCGCGCGCCGAAGCGGCGAAAATTACCGGATCCTGCGGGACCAGCGCCATGTGGCGGCGGAATTCGGCCCGCGTCATGTCGCGCAGATCGACGCCGCCCAACGTCACCCGCCCGGTATCGGGATCGTAGAAACGCTGCAAAAGCTGGATGATCGTCGACTTGCCCGCCCCCGACGGTCCGACCAGCGCGACCGTCTCACCCGGCTCCACCCGCAGCGTCACGTCGTCGAGCGTCGGCACATCGGGCCGCGTCGGATAGCGGAATGTCACACCCTCGAGCGCGACTCCCTCGCCCACGGGCGCTGTGCCCGCCCGCTCCTCCGGGTCGCGGACCGCGTCGTCGACCTCCAGAAGCTCGACCAGACGCTCCGTCGCGCCGGCCGCACGCTGCAACTCGCCCCAGATTTCCGACAGCGCGGCGACCGCGCCGGCCACCATGATCGCATAGATCAGGAACTGGACCAGTTCGCCGACCGTCATGCCCTCGGCGCGCACGTCGCGCGCACCGATCCAGAGGACGCCGACAATCCCCGCGAAGATCAGCGAGATCACGATCATCGTCATGACCGCCCGCACCCCGATCCGCGTCCGGGCGGAGCGGAAGGAGCGTTCCGTCACGTCGTCGAATCGCCGCGAGGCCTCGCCCTCGAATGTGTAAGCCTGAACCGTCTGCGCGCTCAGCAGCCACTCGGAGGCCCGGCCGGAGCTTTCCGCGATCCAGTTCTGGTTTTCACGGCTGAGACTGCGCAAGCGCCGGCCCAGCACGATGATCGGCACGATCACCACAGGCACGATGAGCAGCACGAGCCCCGACAGCTTCGGCGCCGTCCAAAGCATGAGCACGAGGCCGCCCGCGAAGATCAGCACGTTGCGCAGCGCCACGCTGACCGAGGAGCCAATCACCGACAGCAGCAGAGTTGTATCGGTGGTGATGCGGCTGAGAACCTCGCCGGTGAGGATCCCGTCGTAGAAATCCGGCGACATGCGGATCATGCGGGAAAACACGGCCTTGCGGATATCCGCCACGACCCGCTCCCCGAGCCGTGTGACGAGGTAATAGCGCAGCCCCGTGCCCACGGCGAGAAGACCGACAATGCCCAGGGCGGCCGCGAAATAGCTGTCGAGAAGCTGCGCCTCTCCCGATTCGAAACCGTCCACCACCCGGCGCACCGCCAGCGGCAGGACCAGCGAAACGCAGGCCGTCAGGACGAGCGCCCCCAAAGCCGCAACGACCATGCCCAGATGCGGGCGAAAGAACGGGGCGAGACGCGCGAGACTGCCGATCCGCTTCGAGCGCTCACGCTCGGCATCCTTGCGCGTATCGGCCATGCGGTCCTCCGGTGTGATCCGCGTCCGACCTATGGCCGGGCGGATCGGACAGCAAGGCCGGGAGAGCTCGGAGCGGGCGACGGGAATCGAACCCGTATCATCAGCTTGGAAGGCTGAGGTCTTACCATTACACAACGCCCGCGCGCCGATGAGGGTCAGTTATCGTCTCGCGGGGGGCGGATGCAAGGGGGATACGCGGGACCGGCACAAAAACGCGGCCGGCGCGCCGGGACCCCCGGTTGCGTTGACACCCTTCGGAAGGGATGGAAAAAGGCGGTTTTCTCGCTCGGGTGGGATGAAAGCCTGATGAAAGACCAGACGCCTCTGCCCGACAGGAGCATCGGCCCCTTGAGCGACGGCATTCTTCGGATGCTCGAACATGTCCGCCTGCCGATCTGCGTCACCGACCCGCACGCCCCCGACAATCCGATCGTCTACGTCAATTCGGCATTTCTCGACCTGACCGGGTACGAGGCGGATGAGGTCCTTGGCCGCAACTGCCGGTTTCTGCAGGGCGAAGAGACGACGCCCGAAAGCATTGCCGCCGTGCGCACGGCCGTCGAGGACGGCGAAATCAGCACCGTCGAGATCGTGAACTACCGCAAGGACGGCTCCCGCTTCGACAACGCGCTCCAGATCGGGCCCGTTCTCGACGAGGCGGGCGACCGGATCCTGCTCTTCGGCTCCCAGCTGGACGTGACCGAGCGCCGCACCGCCGAACGGCGCGCCGCCGCCGCGGATCTGGAGGAGCGCTCTCACAGACTGCGCAACATCGTCAACGTCATGGCCGTCGCCGTTCGGATGACGGCGCGCGAGGCGAAGGACGTGGCCGGCTTCGCCAAGGTGGTGACCGAGCGCCTGCAGCATCTGGGCGAGGCCCATTTCCGCACCTTCGAACAGGCGATGCGGATGCCGGCGGCGGAGATCGTGATGACCATTCTGCGCGCCTACGCGCCACTCGGCGACCGGCAGATCAACGCCTCGGGTCCGGAAGTGATGCTCAGCCCCGCGCAACTGACCCCGCTCACGCTGGCGCTTCACGAACTGGCGACGAACTCCGTCAAGCACGGATCGCTCGGCGACGGGCAAGGGCGCGTCCGCGTCGAGTGGAACGCCGCCGAGGAGGGAGAGGGTATCGTCATGGTCTGGACCGAACGGGACGGCCCGCCGGTCATCCCGCCCGAGGTCGAAAGCGGATCGCGCATCGTGAGCAGGCTTATGGCGGACGCGGGCGGCGGC
>NZ_CYPR01000079.1 GCF_001408515.1 Jannaschia seosinensis
TGCACCGCGTCAAAGGTATCATCGATATCGAGCACGATCCGGCTTGGGGGGCGCGCAAACGAGTGGCAGTAGAACCGGATCATCTCGCGGCCCATGCGGATAAGGGCGCGGGCATCGGGCAGGTTTTCCATGCGCGAGATCGTTGGCTGCGAACACAAGGCTGGCTCCGTTTCCGGCCCACGCTCCAGCGCGATCCTGAAGCTGGGATCGTTCCGCAGGGCCGCCGCGTCGTTGCCGTCTTCGTGTCCCGCCCCGATCATCATGATCCGGAACCGGATGATGTCACACAGGCTATGCTGAACTTTCGCCGGGTCACGCGGATCGCGCAGGCAATCTGCGAGCCGCTGCGCCAGACCCGCCCTGCGCTCGATCTCGCGCAGCAGGGTCAGGCCGGCGTCGGAGCTCATGTCGGCGCCGTCAAACCCGAGCAGGATCGGCTTACCGTTAAGGGGTGACAGGCGGGGCGTGGAGCACGTAGACTGGGTCATGGCGGAGGTCGTCCTGCTGAAATCTGAATCTTTGGCGTCGATAACCAAAAAATACATAGTTTCAGACGGTTACGCAACCTCCGCCGCCTTCTCGTGAATTATCCGGGCTAGGAGCGCATCAAAAAGATAGCGGTGTCGCCTCAGCGGAAATCCCGGGCATGATTGGATGATCCTCCCGATCTCGCTCAGAAGGTGGACCGACATGCCGGCCTACATCCCGGAGTTGGCAAGAAGCTCTCACGTATCTTGAAGTGTGGCTCCCGAGGGTCTCCTTAAGGGATCGAATTGTTCGCTCCGGCATTGCGCGAGCAACAGCGGCGCGCGACTGCCGATCTGCAGGTCTCGCCTTGTCGAGGGGAACCCGGAGGATCACTCCTCCGTCGTCAGCCGTGCGGCGAGGGCGGGGTCATCCGCTGCCGCTGCTTCGATGCGGGCGCGCATCTCAGGATGGGTCGCGCCGAGGTCGGCCAGCGGATCGGCCAGAAACCCCTCTGCATCCGCGGGAATGGCGGCACGGATCGCGGCGAAGGCCAGGTCGGGATTGTGGGCGATGAGGTGATCCATGACGGCGCCGGTCCATGCATCCGGCGTCTCGGTGGTGGCATCGGGCACGGCGAGGTAGGACAGATAGCGCTCCGCGAACCGGGCGAGGGGCAAGTCGCCCGGCGGCAGGGCATCCGTATCCGCAGGCAGGCCGAGCGCCGCCGCGACCGTGGCGCGGGGGATCACACCATCATCTCCTTCGTGGCCGACAGCGTCACTTCGGGGTGATCGCGCTCGATCCGGTCGATGTCCCATTGCAGGCGCGTCAGGAAAACCGGGTCGCCGTCATTGTCATGGGCGATGTGCTGCTTGTTCTTGGCAACCACCGCCTCCACCGCCGCCTTGGGGCCGGAAAGCCAGCGGGCGGATTTGAATTGCGACGCGTCGAAGCGGACGGGCAGGCCGTATTCAAGCTCGATGCGGCTGGCCAGCACCTCGAATTGAAGCGCGCCGACCACACCGACGATGAAGCCCGAGCCGATGGCCGGCTTGAACACCTTGGCCGCGCCTTCCTCGGCGAATTGCATCAGGGCCTTCTCGAGGTGCTTGGCCTTCATGGGGTCGCCAGCGCGCACGCTTTGCAGAAGCTCGGGCGCGAAGGAGGGGATGCCCGTGAAGCGCAGCATCTCGCCCTCGGTCAGCGCATCGCCGATGCGGAGCTGGCCGTGGTTCGGGATGCCGATGATGTCGCCGGCCCATGCCTCCTCGGCCAGTTCGCGGTCGGCGGCGAGGAACAGGACCGGGTTCGAGATCGCCATGGCCTTCTTGGAGCGGACATGGGTCAGCTTCATGCCCCGCTCGAAATGGCCGCTGGCGAGGCGGACGAAGGCCACCCGGTCGCGGTGCTTGGGGTCCATGTTGGCCTGCACCTTGAAGACGAAGCCTGCGACCTTGGTCTCGTCGGCCGACACCTGACGCGGCTCGGCGCGCTGCGGCTGCGGCTCGGGGCCGTAATCGGCGATGCCGGCCATCAGTTCGCGCACGCCGAAGGAATTGATTGCGGAGCCGAACCAGATCGGCGTCAGCGAGCCTTCGAGAAAAGCCGCATGGTCGAAGGGCGGCAGCAATTCGCGCGCCATCTCGACCTCTTCGCGCAGCTTCGCGAGGAGGTCGGGGGGGACATTGTCGTCGAGCTTGGGATCGTCGAGGCCGCTGATCGAGACGGTCTCGGCCACGCGGTTGCGGTCGGCACGGTCCATCAGTTCCAGCCGGTCGTGCAGCAGATCGTAGCAGCCGATGAAGTCGCGCCCCACCCCGATGGGCCAGGAGGCGGGTGTGACGTCGATGGCGAGATTTTCCTGAATCTCGTCGATTATGTCGAACGTGTCCCGGCTTTCGCGGTCCATCTTGTTGCAGAAGGTCAGGATCGGCAGGTCGCGCATGCGGCAGACCTCGAAGAGCTTCTGCGTCTGGCTCTCGACGCCCTTGGCGCCGTCGATCACCATGATCGCGGCGTCCACGGCGGTCAGCGTGCGGTAGGTGTCCTCGGAGAAATCCGAGTGTCCGGGCGTGTCCACGAGATTGAACCGGTATTCGTCCTCGCCACGGTGGAAGTCGAAGGACATGGCCGAGGCGGAAACGGAGATGCCGCGATCCTGCTCCATCTTCATGAAGTCGGAGCGCGTGCGCCGCGCCTCGCCCTTGGCGCGGACCTGCCCCGCCATCTGGATTGCGCCACCGTAGAGAAGGAACTTCTCGGTCAGCGTCGTCTTGCCGGCATCCGGATGCGAGATGATCGCAAATGTGCGGCGGCGCCCGATTTCGGGCGGAAGCGTCGGGGCATTGGTGTGCAGCGTGTCGGGCATGACGGGCGATATAGGCGGGGCACGGGGATCCCGCAATCGCGTGCCGCCTTGAGCGGCGTTTTCGCTGCGCCGGAGGAAAGCCGGGTTAGTCTATGGTGCGCGCTTGGCAGGCGGTCAGTGGACGGGTTCGACCACCGGGTCGATGAGGGTCCGGCCGCCATCGACGGTGAGGACCTGTCCGATCATGAAGCCCGAGGCGTGGGATGCGAGGTATTGCACCGTCTCGGCCAGCTCACTCGGCGCGGCGATACGGCCGAGCGGCGTGGCATCGACGATCGCCTGGCGCAGATCGTCCGAATCGGACAGCCGCGTCTTGAGGTTCGTGGACATGACGGACCCGACGGCCACGCCGTTCACGCGGATCCGCTCGGGGGCGAGGCTGACGGCAAGGCTGCGCGTCGCCTGATCCAGCGCGGCGGCGCTGACCGAATAGGCCAGAAGGCTGGGCTGGGTGCGGCGTCCGGCGATGGAGCCGATATTGACGATCGTGCCGATGATGCCTTCGTCGCGGCCATCTTCCTCGGCCTGAAGGATCATGCGCTTGGCGACCGCCTGCGTCAGGCGCAGGGGCGTCATCAGGTTCTGCTCCAGCAGGGCGGCGACCGACTGGTCCTCGGGGTCGAGCGGGTCGGTCACCATGATCTGGCGCGAGGCGTTCACCAGGATGTCCACCCGGTCGAAGGCATCGATCGTCGCCGATAGCAGGTTGGCCACGGTCAGCCGCTCCCGCAGATCGCCCGCGAAGTAGCGCAGGTTGGTGTTCTCCTCCGACTGGGCGGCGCCGACCTCCTCCTCCAGCCGGGCCTCGTCGCGGTCGGCGAACATGACCTTCGCGCCCTGTTCGACGAAATGCCGCGCGATGGCGAGGCCGACGCCGTTGGCGGCACCCGTTACGATTGCGGTGCGCCCTGCGATGGAGAGGGTCATGTGCGGCTCCGTCTCGGATTGCGGGCATCGATGACCTTGTAGCCGCCCGTCTCCGCGAGGACCATGGCAGAGGCGAAATGCTCCGACAACGTCGCCTCGTAGGGCAGGTGGCGGTTCGCGACCAGGAGCAGGCGGCCTTTGGGCTTGAGCAGGCGCGCGGCGGCGGCAAGGAAGGCCCAGCCGAGCGCGGGATCCGCGCGCCGCGACGTGTGGAACGGCGGGTTCGAGACGACCACATCGAACGGGTCCGCCGCCCATGCGGTCGCGTCGGCCCAATGAAACGTCGCGCGGGGGTCGGTGACGTTCGTGCGCGCGCAGTCGAGGGCATCGCGCTCCGCCTCGACGAGGGCGCATTCGGTGACCGCGGCCGAGGCGAGGACCGCGTGCGACAGGAAGCCCCACCCGGCGCCGAGATCGCAGATCCGGCCGGACAGCCCGCCCACGTGCTGCGCCAGCAGGGCGGAGCCGGGATCGGCGCCGTCGGCGGAAAACACGCCCGGGCGGGTGACGAAACCGTCGACCACGCGCGGCGCGGCGCGCCAATCTGCGGGCGGGTCGGCGGCGGGAAAGGCAAAGACCTTGCCATGCGCCTTGGCGAAAACCTCGCCCACATCGAAGATGCCGCGGCATTGGCGGAGCACGGAATCGATGCCGTCGCCCTTCGCGCCCTCCACCACCACGGGCGCTCCGGGCGGGACGTGGGCGCAGGCCCGCGCGATCAGGTCGCGCGTCTGTTCCTTGGCGCGGGTGGCGAAGACGATGGCGGCCGCGAAGTCCCCCTCCGCAGCATCCGCCATTCGAAGGCCACGCGATGCGAGCGCGTCGTGATCGGGCCGGAATCCCTGAACCGCCGTCAGATCCTCGGGCAGCCCGTCGAGATCCAGATCCGCGGGCGGACGCAGCAGCAGGACCGGTCCCGAAGGCAGGGCGACGGCCCCGGCGGCGAGGGCATGAGACAGGCGGCTTCGCATCGGCGCGGCCCCGCTCTACTCTTCTTTCTCCATCGTGCACTGGAGCGGATGCTGGTGGCGGCGCGCGAAATCCATGACCTGCGCCACCTTGGTTTCCGCAATCTCGTGGGAGAACACGCCGACGACGGCGAGGCCCTTCTTGTGAACGATCAGCATGATCTCGACCGCCTGCGCATGCGTGATGCCGAAGAACCTCTCGAGCACATGGACCACGAACTCCATCGGCGTGTAATCGTCGTTGAGCAACAGAACCTTGTAGAGCGGCGGCTTCGCGGTCTTCGGCTTGGTCTTGGTGACGACGGAGACGTCGCCGTCCTCATCTTCGGGACCGGCGGACATCAGGTGCAGCGGTGCTTCGGTCTCGGGACGCATCGGACGGCTCCGGGCTCTGGACGTATCTGGCTGGGTTGCACCATATAGGCCCGGCGCGCGCATGAGGAAAGAGGGGGATCGGCGTGGAGGTTACCACGATCGGTTTCGATGCCGACGACACACTCTGGCAGAACGAGACGTTCTTCCGCATTACGCAGGATCGCTTCGCCGGACTTCTGGCCGATCATGCCGATCCCGACCATCTGATGGAGCGGCTTCTGGCGGCGGAGCGGCGTAATCTCGGGCACTACGGATTCGGCATCAAGGGATTCGTCCTTTCGATGATCGAAACGGCGATCGAGGTGACGGACGGACGGGTGCCGGCCACGGTGATTGCAAAGCTGCTGGAGGACGGGCGCGAGATGCTGCGCCATCCGGTCGATCTGCTGGAGGGGGCGGAGGATGCGGTGCGCGCGCTGGCGCAGAGCCATACGCTGGTGCTCATCACCAAGGGCGATCTGCTGGATCAGGAGCGCAAGCTCGCCGAAAGCGGTCTGGGCGACCTGTTCGACGGGATCGAGATCGTCTCCGACAAGACGCCCGACACCTATCTCCGGGCCTTTTCGGCCCATGGGGACGGGGCGGGACGCGCGCTTATGGTGGGAAATTCGATGAAGTCCGACGTGCTTCCCGCGCTGGCGGCCGGGGCTTGGGGCGTGTTCTGTCCTTCGGAGATGGAATGGGCACTGGAGCGTGCGCAGGCCCCCGAGGATGCACCCCGGTTCCGGCGAATCGCGACGCTGTCGGAACTGCCGCCCTTGGTCGCGGACCTCGGCTGATTCGGGCAGGAGGCGGATCCGATTCTCTTCGATCTGCGTTGGACCTCGGCGCCGCATCGCAACCCGACGGAGTGAGCCCATGCCCGATCCCTGCCATGATCGCCCCAGCCTCGACGGCGCGGCCCATCTGCTGACCGGCACCGCGCTCGTGGCGCTCGGAGCGGAGCTGGCTCTGATCCTGCCGCCGGTGCTCGTCTGTCTTGCGATGGCCTTCGCGCTGCTGCGGATTTGCTGGCTGGAGGACAACATCAAATCCGACCTCGTGGGCCGAACCGAATTGCCGCCGAACCACGCGAATCCCGCGCGCCGCCGACAGGCGATGGCGTGGCGCGTCTTCGGCATCGCGCCGCAGCGGGATGCCGGGCAGGCCTGCCCCGACCTCGTGGCGACGGCGATGCGCGGTCAGATACAGGCTTGGATGGCGGTGGTTCTGGGCGCGCTGACCGTTCTGGCGGCGCGGGATCTTGCACTTCATCCGCTGGCCAATTTCATGCTCGGCGGAGGGATCCTGGCGCTGGCGCTGATGCGGGCGGAGGCGCTGCGCGTGACGCTATTGCACCTTCAGGCGGGGCGTGCCCTGCCGCCCCGGGCGCTGCTGCCGGTGCGGCCATGGGCGCACAGCTATCGGGTCGACCCGGAGGAGTGATCCCTCAGGCGAGCGTGCCGTCGAGCGTCAGGGTAAGCTTGCCGCCGAGCCATGGGCCGAGCGCTTCGGGCAACCTGACCGAGCCGTCCGCCTGCTGACCATTCTCCAGCACGGCGATGAGGCAGCGACCCACGGCGAGACCAGACCCGTTCAGCGTATGGACGAATTCGGGCTTGCCGCCGCCCGCCGGTTTGAACCGGGCGTTCATGCGGCGGGCCTGGAAATCGCCGGTCGTGGAGCAGGAGGAGATCTCACGGTAGGTGTTCTGGCCGGGAAGCCAGACCTCGATATCGTGAGTGCGCCGCGCGCCGAATCCCATGTCGCCGGTGCACAGCACCACCGTCCGATAGGCCAGACCAAGCGTCTCCAGTATCCCCTCGGCGCAGCGGGTCATGCGGTCGAGTTCGGCGCGCGAATGGTCGGGATGGGTAATCGACACCATCTCGACCTTCTCGAACTGGTGCTGGCGCAGCATGCCCGACGTGTCGCGCCCCGCGCTTCCGGCCTCGGAGCGAAAGCACAGCGTATGGGCGACCATGCGTCGCGGCAGGTCCGCCGCATCGAGAACATCGCCCGCCACGGAATAGGTCAGTGTCACCTCGGAGGTGGGGATCAGCCAGTATCCCTCGCGGGTCAGGAAGCTGTCATCGCCGAACTTCGGCAGCTTGTCCGTGCCGAGCATGGCGTCGTCACGGACCAAGACGGGCGTCGTGTGTTCCATCAGGCCGTTCTCGGCCACATGGGTATCGAGCATGAACTGCGCGAGCGCGCGGTGGATCCGGGCGACGCCGCCGCGCAGGAGCACGAAGCGCGAGCCGGAGAGCTTGGCGGCGGTCTCGAAATCCATGCCGGGGACGACACCGGCGATCTCGTAATGCTCCTTCGGGGCAAAGTCGAAATCGGGCGGCGTGCCGTGGCGGTTGATCTCGACATTGTCCGCCTCGTCCGCGCCGTCGGGGACGTCGGTGTCGGGGAGGTTCGGGATCTCCAGAAGCGCGTCGCGCAGGGCGGCGTCCGCGACCCGGGATTCCTCCTCCAGGCGGGCGATCTCCTCCTTCTTGGCCGCGACAAGGGCGCGCAGTCGCTCGAACTCCGCTTCGTCCCCGGACGCCTTGGCCGCGCCGACCTGCTTGGAGGCGGCATTGCGCTCGGCCAGGGCGGTCTCGGCGCCGCCGATCGCCGCGCGCCGCTTGGTGTCGAGTGACAGCAGGTCCTGTGACATCGGCGGAAGCCCCCGCCGCGCCAGCGCGGCGTCGAAGGCGGCCGGGTTGTCCCGGATGGTGCGGATGTCGTGCATAGGGCCCTCCGTGCCGTGTCTCCTGCGCCACATGCCACAGCCCGCGGGACGGGGCCAGTGGTTGCCCGGCGCGCTTGCGCCCCCCAGATGGCGCCTATAGCTGTGCGCGCGATTACGGATAGAGGGCGCGCCAGACCGCCCCGAACGTCACGAGGACCACAACATGATCGCATCACCCGCTTACGCGCAGGACATCGGCGGCGCCGTCGCCGGCCTCGGCAGCTTCGTCCCGCTCATCCTGATCTTCGCGATCATGTACTTTCTTCTGATCCGTCCGCAGCAGAAGAAGATGAAGGAGCACAAGGCCATGGTCGCCGCGCTTCGCCGGGGCGATCAGGTCGTCACGCAGGGCGGGGTGATCGGCAAGGTCTCCAAGGTCAAGGATGACGGCGAGGTCGAGGTCGAGATCGCCGAGGGCGTCCGCGTCCGCGTCGTGCGCGCTACGATCACGCAGGTCCTGTCCAAGACGGACCCGGCCGCCTGACATGCTGCAGATCCCGCTCTGGAAACGGCTGACGATCATCCTCGTCTGCCTTGCGGGCCTGCTGCTCGCGGTGCCAAACCTGTTCTATAGCCGAGTGGAGTTGCACAACGACGCGGCGACGGCGCTGGAGCGGGGTGCGGTGCCGACGGCGCAGATCGAGGAGAACCTCGCGCTGTGGCCCGAATGGCTGCCTTCCGGCCTGATCAATCTGGGGCTCGACCTGCGGGGCGGGGCGCATCTTCTGGCCGAGGTGCAGCTCGAGGACGTCTACGAGAGCCGGGTCGACGGCTACTGGCCGGAGATTCGCGACGCGTTGCGCGATCTTCGCGGCGAGGTTGGCACGATCCGCCGGCAGGACGCCCCGCCGGGCGAATTGCGCGTACGGATCAGCCGGCCCGAGGGCCTGCAGGCCGCCGTGGATGCGGTGCGGGAGCTCTCCTCGCCCATCGTTTCGCTGACCGGGGTGGGTGAGCGCGACATCGCCGTGGCCGGCGCGGGCGACACCATTTCCGTGACCCTGTCGGAGGCCGAGCGTGCCGCGACAGACCAGCGCACGCTGGAGCAGTCGCTCGAAATCATCCGCCGCCGCGTCGACGAGGCCGGCACGCGCGAACCCACGATCCAGCGGCAGGGTGCGGACCGGATCCTGATCCAGGTGCCCGGCATCGGCTCGGCGCAGGAGCTCAAGGCCCTGATCGGCACGACCGCGCGGCTGACCTTCCACTCGGTCGTCGGGCGCACCAGCGACGGGACGCAGCGCGTCGACAGCGATCAGCTTCTGCACCCGTCGATGGACGAGGAGGGATTGTTCTACATCCTCGATCGCACCCCCGTCGTCTCGGGCGACGACCTCGTGGACAGCCAGCCCGCCTTCGACCAGAACGGTCAGCCCGCGGTGACGTTCCGGTTCAACCCTTCGGGAGCGCGGGCCTTCGGGCAGTACACCTCGGCCAATGTCGGCGCCCCCTTCGCCATCGTCCTCGACGAGGAGGTGATCACCGCGCCGCGCATCAACGAGCCGATCACCGGCGGCTCGGGCCAGATCACCGGCAATTTCGGGGTGGAGGAGGCGAACCGCCTCGCCATCCTGCTGCGGGCCGGCGCGCTGCCTGCCGAGATGACGTTCCTCGAAGAGCGCACGATCGGCCCGGAACTGGGTCAGGACAGCATCGATGCCGGCAAGGTTGCCGCCATCTTCGCCATGGTGGCGGTCGTGGCCTTCATGGTGCTGAGCTACGGCCTTTTCGGCGCTCTCGCGACGGTGGCGCTCGGCATCAACGTGGCGCTGATCTTCGCGGTGCTGAGCATGATCGGCGGCACGCTGACGCTGCCGGGGATCGCGGGGATCGTGCTGACCATTGGCATGGCCGTCGACGCCAACGTGCTGGTCTTCGAGCGCATCCGCGAAGAAGCCAAGACCGCGCGCGGTCCCGCCCGTGCCATCGAGCTTGGATACGAGCGTGCGCTTTCGGCCATCGTGGATGCCAACATCACCACCTTCATCATCGCAACGATCCTCTTCACGCTGGGATCGGGACCGGTGCGGGGCTTCGCAGTGACGCTGGGCATCGGCATTCTCACCTCGGTCTTCACGGCCATCTTCGTCACACGGCTGCTGATCGTGCTCTGGTTCGAGCGCCGCCGCCCCAAGCAGATCGAGATCTGACATGCGCCTGAAACTCGTTCCGCAGGATACCGACTGGGACTTCTTCAAGCACCGCAAGATCACCTTCGGGGCGTCCGTCGTGGCGATGATCGCGTCCATCGTGATCTGGCTTGTCGTGGGGCTGAACTTCGGGATCGACTTCCTCGGCGGCACCACGATCCGGATCCAGTCGGAGCAGAGCGTCGATGTCGGCGATTACCGCGCCGCCATCGCGCCGCTCGCGCTTGGCGACGTCGCGATCAGCGAGGTCTTCGACCCGACGCGGCCTGACCTGAACGCGGCCCAGATCCGCATTCAGGCGCAGGAGGGGGCTGAGGCGGTGACCGCCGAAACCGTCGCCGCCGTTCAGGTCGCCCTGACCGAAGTGGATCCGACCATCGAGTTCACCGCCGTCGAATCCGTCGGGCCGAAGGTGTCGGGCGAACTCATCACCACCGCCTTTCTGGCCGTCGGCGCGGCGCTCGTGGCGATCCTGTTCTACATCTGGCTGCGCTTCGAGTGGCAATTCTCGGTCGGGGCGGTCGCCGCGCTGTTTCACGACGTGATCCTCACGATCGGGTTGTTTTCCCTCCTGCAAATCCGCTTCGACCTTGCGACCATCGCGGCGATCCTCACGATCATCGGCTATTCGATCAACGATACCGTCGTCATCTTCGATCGCCTCCGCGAGAACCTCATCAAGTTCAAGAAGACGCCGCTGATCGACGTGATGAACCGTTCGGTCAACGAGACGCTGAGCCGGACTTTGATGACCTCGGGCACGACGCTCATCGCGCTTCTGGCGCTCCTTGTCCTCGGGGGGGACGTGATCCGCGGCTTCGTCTTCGCGATCTTCTGGGGCGTGATTGTCGGCACCTATTCGTCGGTCTACCTGGCCAAGAACGTGGTGCTGTATCTCGGCGTGGACCGCGATCCGAAGAAGCCGTCGGAGGCAGGGACCCAATTCGCCGACGTCGAAGCCTGATCCTCTCGGCCTGACCGTCGGTAGTTGCGAAATGCGCAGGGGGCAAAGGGGGTGGCCTCGCCGGGCCGCTCGCGCGTCACGATATGAATTGGATTTCCGCTAAAGCCAAGGGAGTAATACGGCTAGCAGTGAGTGTGCTTGCGGCTCGTTCGAGACGGCGCCGAGCTACGAGGAACATCGGAAATCGCGCCGGGACGTCGGCATCGACTCCGTGCCCCACGGCGCATTCGCGCTACAAACCGAACCGAGGCGCTGAAACGATGCGAAGCAGGAGGAAATCATGGATCTGAGCGAGGCGAGATTTGGCGATTTGCGGCCATTCGACGGCTACGGGCCCGGCTTCTTTCGAATCGGCGGAGAGCTTTTCGAAGGGCCCGTCGTGACGTCGCCCGCAGCCACGACCCCCTGGGATGGATACGGCGACGCAGAGACGCTCTTGAAACTTGCGGGCGAGGTGGACGTGATCTTCGTCGGGACCGGCGCCGAGATTGCGCACGTGCCCGGCGATCTGCGCATCGCGGTGGAGGAGGCCGGTATGGGGCTCGAGGTCATGGCCAGCCCCGCCGCCTGCCGCACCTATAACGTCCTCGTCGGTGAGGGGCGGCGCGTCGCCGCGGCGGTGCTTCCGGTCTGAAATCTGCCGAAGCGGCGCAGCCCGCTCCGGCAGGCATGCGGCTTACCAGTGGCCAGTGTTTTCCATCGAGGTCCACGGCTCCTGCGGCGGCTTCGCGTCGCCCTTCTGGAGCAGTTCGATCGAGATGTTGTCGGGGCTGCGCACGAAGGCCATGTGGCCGTCGCGCGGCGGGCGGTTGATCGTCACACCCGCATCCATCAGGGCCTGACACATCCCGTAGATGTCATCGACGGTATAGGCCAGATGCCCGAAATGGCGGCTGTCGGAGGGCAAATCCTCGTCGCCGTCCCAGTTATACGTCAGCTCCACATCGGCATGGCCGTCATCCTGCTCGGGCGGGCACAGGAAGACCAGCGTGAAGCGCCCCTTTTCGTTCTCCGAGCGCCGCCGCTCCTTCAGGCCGAGCAGCTTGAAGAACGCGATCGTCTCGTCGAGGTCCTTCACGCGGACCATGGTGTGCAGATAGGTGATTGGCATCGGCGTTTCCTTTCGGTGACGCCCGGACGGTAAGCCGCGCGATGCCCGGTGCAACCCCCCGTCGCGCAGGGTACCCTCGGCCCAACGGATTCGGACGGGGGACAGAAGATGACACCGGAGCAGCAGGCCGAGATCGACGCGCAACGCGCCCAGACACACACCACCCGGCGGGCGACCGCCCCGGGGATGGAGGCGCATCTCTACACCGCCTATCCCGTCCTCGACCACGGGTTCGTGCGGGTGATCGACTACATGGGCGACGACGCCGCCATCTGTCAGGCCGCGCGCGTCAGCTACGGGCGCGGCACCAAGGCGGTCTCGAACGACGAGGGGCTGATCCGCTACCTGATGCGGCACTGGCACTCGACCCCGTTCGAGATGTGCGAGGTCAAGCTGCACGTGAAGCTGCCGGTCTTCGTGGCGCGGCAATGGATCCGGCACCGTACGGCGAACGTGAACGAATACTCGGCGCGCTATTCAATCCTCGACCGGGAGTTCTACATCCCCGAGCCCTCCGCGCTGGCCGCGCAGTCGCAGGTCAACAACCAGGGCCGGGGGGCCGCGCTTGAGGGGCAGGAGGCGGCGCGCGTCCTCGACTGGCTGCGCGAGGACAGCGACCGGGCCTACGACCATTACGAGGCGATGATCGCGACGCAGACCGCGTCCGGCAACCCCCAGCAGGGCCTCGCGCGGGAGTTGGCGCGGATGAACCTGCCCGCGAATATCTACACGCAATGGTACTGGAAGGTGGACCTCCACAACCTGTTCCACTTCCTCCGCCTGCGCGCCGATTCCCACGCCCAGATGGAGATCCGCGTTTATGCCGACGCGCTCTGCCGGATCGTCGCCGACTGGGTGCCCTTGGCCTATGCCGCCTTCGAGGATTACCGGCTGGGCGGCGCGTCGCTCAGCGCGAAGGGCGTGGAGTGCCTGCGCCGGATGCTGGCGGGCGAGGAGGTGACGCAGGAGAGTTCGGGGATGAGCAAGGGGGAATGGCGGGAGTTTATGGGGGTGGTAGAGTAAGAAATGTCGTCCTTGTCGGTAATGGCCTAGGCTGTGTTGACAAAACGCCGTGTCCATAAGCGGATGCAGGCGACGTCGACGAAGCCGAGGAAGCTTTCGACGGTCTTGTCGTAGCGGGTGGCGACGCGGCGGGAGTTCTTGAGGCGGCCGAAGCAGCGCTCCACGAGGTTGCGCAGCGCGTAGAGCGTGCGGTCGACGCCCGCGCGAGCCTTGCGATGTCGGCGCATGGGGATCACCGGGATCGTATCGCGGGCTTCGGCCCAGTCGCGGATGCGGTCCACGTCATAGCCCTTGTCGGCAAGCAGCGCCCCCGGCGCGGGAAGGTCGTCGCCCATGACGAGGTCGAAACCCTTGTGGTCGGAGGTCTGGCCTGGCGTCACGTCGGTGCGCATTGGAAGGCCCCACGCATTGCAGCGGAGGTGGATTTTAGTCGTCTGGCCACCTCTTGAGCGCCCGATACCCTGTCTCTGAGTCCCCCCCTTGCGCCGGCGGTATTGTACCCTCAGGTCTGGAAATTCGCTTGAGACGCGGGGCGTGAGCCCGTGCTGGGGCGCCCCAGCACGGGCTGCCCATTCTGGTATTCCATGGAGTTGCAACACGGCCATGGAGAAGAACGAATGGACAGGAAGGATACGGCGCTTGAGGCGGTCTTGGAACAGTTGATCGAGCACGGGCCCGGCGAGATCGCATCGGTGTTCGCGCGGGCTTTCGAGCTGG
>NZ_CYPR01000080.1 GCF_001408515.1 Jannaschia seosinensis
AGTCTCTGCTTGTTGTGCTTCAGTTACCAAAGTAACCAGAAGCCGTCCAAACAGTGAAGCTGACACTCCATCATCGACCGAAGCCTAGGAGCGCGATACACAGACGTCTGATCCATCGAACAGGACCAAACCGCCCACATATCTCTTCAGATACTCGCGATTTCAAAGAGCGAGAGACAAAATCAACCGGATGTGCCCTAAACTCTCGGCACAACCCGCTTCAGTTGCCTCAAAATTTTTGCCTCAGGCCCTTCGAAGCATCCGCTCCGTCGTTCCGTCCAGCGTCCCGTTGGCACCTCAGCGCCGCCGGTGAAGGGGTATTTACGGACCACACCCGGAACCCGCAAGCACTTTCCACAACCATCATGCACTTTTTTTGGACCCTTCGCAGATTCCAAGCGTTATCAATACCTTCCAAACAACCGTAAGCCCCTGCCCCACCAAGCCCCTGCCCCAGCGATAGCCCTGCAAAAGCACCAAAGTTGTCACGAAAACTCACATCAACTCACATTCTTCCAAACCCGTCCAAACCACCCCCTCACCAAGCCCGAATCCAAACAATCCGAACACACACAAGAAAAAGCACCGGGGACAAAGCCAAGGAACGTCACGATAGATTGGCAGCGAGTGCGAGAAGAAGGTTGCGCTGCGCGAGGCACTTCGTGACATGCTTGTCTGAAAGCTACCTTATGTTGGGTTAGCGTGTTCCTCGAACGAGGAGACGGACAACGAGAAGATCGCGGTTCAGCGAAGAGCGGATCATCGGCATCTTGAGGGAACATCAGGCGAGCGTATCGGCGGCTTGACCTGCGCCCCGTGAGGTCCCTCAGTTTGATGTAGAGTCTGCTCAACCGCGAAGGAGCAGACGAATGAGGAAGAGCTGTTTCACCGAGGCGCAAATCATCGGGATGATCAAGGAGCAGGAGGCCGGTATGGCCACGGCAGAGGTGTGCCGCCGGCATGGCCTGAGCCCGGCGACGTTCTATAAGCTGAAGGCCAAGTATGGCGGCATGGAGGTCTCCGAAGCCGCCATGCTGAAGGCGCTGGAAGACGAGAATTGGAAGCTCAAGCGCCTGCTGGCCGACACGATGCTCGACAACGTCGTCTTGAAAGATCTTCTGGGAAAGAACTGACGACATTGACCAGGCGGCGAGAGGCAGCGCTGCGGGCAATGCGGGATTACGACATCTCGCAGCGCCGGGCCTGTCAGCTTGTCCCCTCTCGCGCATGCGTGCATGCGCTGCCGGGCAGCGGGTGTCGATCCCAAGACGGTCCGGCGCGAATGCCCGCCGGACTGCCCGGAGATCCGCAAGGAAATGAAGGAGATCGCCGGGAAGCGGCGCCGGTTCGGCTACCGCCGGATCAGCATCCTGCTCGAGCGCAAGGGCATGACCATGAACCGCAAGAAGCTCTATCGGCTTTACCGGGAGGAAGGGCTGTCTGTGAAGCGACGGCGCGGGCGCAAGCGGGCTCGTGGGTCGCGCACGCCGATGCCGGAGGCGGCGCGCCCAAATGCGCGCTGGTCGCTCGATTTCTTGGCGGACAGTTTCGGCGCGTCGCGGAAGTTCCGCATCTTGGCGGTGATCGATGATTGCCGCCAGCATAACCTGTGCCTGATCGCCGACACAAGCATCTCAGGTGCCCGTGTGGCTCGTGAGCTGGACGCGCTGGTGCGGGTCCATGGGAAGCCCGCATGCATCGTCAGCGACAATGGGACCGAGTTCACCAGCCGCGCCATCCTCAAGTGGGCCGACAAAAACGGGATGCCCTGGCATTACATCGACCCGGGCAAGCCGCAGCAGAACGCCTTCATCGAGTCCTTCAACGGTAGCCTGCGCGACGAGCTCTTGAACGAGGAGATTTTCGACACCCTAGACGACGCCCGCCGGAAGCTGGCGCTCTGGAGTTACGACTACAACGCCGTCAGACCGCACTCATCGCTGGGAAACTTGACGCCGCACTGAAGCGCGCCGGGCGCTTGAGCAAGTCGCGGGCTCTGCGCCCGGCGCGCTTGCCCAGAACAACCCACCGGACTACCAATCTCAAACCCGCAGAATCTCGCTATGATCGAGGGACCCGAAGGGGGCAGGTCAGGGTAGAGAACCGCTTTTGATAAGCCTTTGTCTCCTGTCTTCGCCGGCCGGGCCGCGGCGGCCCGCCGTGTCTTACGGTTCGGGGAAGTCATGCGATCCGCTCCTTCGCTTGGGCCTTGGTCACGTAAGCCTTTGCTAGCCCGGATAATTCGCGAGAAGGCGGCGGAGGTTGCGTAACCATCTGAAACTCTGTATTTTTTGGTTATCGACGCCAAAGATTCAGATTTCAGCAGGACGACCTCCGCCATGGCTCAATCTACGTGCTTCACGCCCCGCCTGTCACCCCTCAATGGCAAGCCGGTCCTGCTCGGGTTTGACGGCGCCGACATGAGCTCCGACGCCGGACTGACCCTGCTGCGCGAGATCGAGCGCAGGGCGGGTCTGGCGCAGCGGCTCGCAGATTGCCTGCACGATCCGCGTGACCCGGCGAAAGTGAGATATGCCCAAAAGTTGGTGACGGTCCTCATCAGGCGGCGGTTTGAAGTTGCTTGATCCCGTCCTTGAACTCAATCCCCTGAATGACGTCAGACTACACGACTCCCACCCGCAGCCGTCTCGGGACGACGAGATTTCGGGCGACGAGAGGCGTTTCGGGACCGGACCGCATCCATCGTCGGACCTCATCGAAGCCGGTCCGGAACCAGGATTTCGAGCAGTATCCGTGCTTCTTCCGGGCGGGGTATTTGTGTCCCATGAGCTGGGCTGCAGCACGGCAGATGAGGGCGATGGCAATAGCGGTTATGGCGATGAGCAGAGACAACTTGGACGCGAGCGTCAGGCGGGTGTCCTCCAGGTTCAGCCCCCGCGTCTTGCTGTCGGCGAACAGGCACTCGATGAGCCAGCGCTTCTTGTACTGCCGCAGGATGTGCGCGCCAGTG
>NZ_CYPR01000081.1 GCF_001408515.1 Jannaschia seosinensis
GAGCCGCCCTTTTTCGTGCGCGATCGGCAGCGATTTCGTCGAGGACGCACCCTACACCCAACGGTCACGCCCGTGGGTTGCGCCGCCGCTTTATTCTGTCTTCACTAACCTAGTAGGCCCCCCCGAACGCAAGAAGGGCCCCCGCGGGGGCCCTTGTGCTGTCAGCGAAGTATTCGCCGGTACGGTCGAGAGTCCGCCCTTTTCGGAGCGGCCATCCTCACTCGGTGATCTTGGAGACCACGCCCGCGCCGACGGTGCGGCCGCCTTCGCGGATCGCGAAGCGCAGGCCCTGCTCCATCGCGATCGGCGCGATCAGCTCGACACCAAAGGACACGTTGTCGCCCGGCATCACCATCTCGGTGCCGGCGGCCAGCTCGACCGTTCCCGTCACGTCCGTCGTGCGGAAGTAGAATTGCGGACGGTAGTTCGCGAAGAACGGCGTGTGACGCCCGCCCTCTTCCTTCGTCAGGATGTAGGCTTCGGCCTCGAACTTCGTGTGCGGCTTCACCGAACCCGGCTTGCAGAGAACCTGCCCGCGCTCGACGCCTTCACGGTCCACGCCGCGCAGCAGCGCGCCGATGTTGTCGCCCGCCTCGCCGCGGTCGAGCAGCTTGCGGAACATCTCGACACCCGTGCAGGTCGTCTTGCGCGTGTCGCGGATGCCGACGATCTCGATCTCGTCGCCCACGTTGATCACGCCACGCTCGACCCGGCCCGTCACGACGGTACCGCGGCCGGAGATCGAGAACACGTCCTCGATCGGCATCAGGAACGGCTGGTCCACGGCACGCTCGGGCGTCGGGATCCAGTCGTCGACGGCGGCCATCAGCTCACGAATGGAGTTCTCGCCGATCGTCTCGTCACGGCCTTCCATCGCCGCCAGGGCCGAGCCCTTGACGATCGGAATGTCGTCGCCCGGATAATCGTAGGACGACAGCAGCTCGCGGATCTCCATCTCGACGAGTTCCAGAAGCTCCTCGTCGTCGACCTGATCGACCTTGTTCATGTACACGACCATCGTCGGGATGCCGACCTGGCGGCCCAGAAGGATGTGCTCGCGCGTCTGCGGCATCGGGCCGTCGGCCGCGTTCACCACGAGGATCGCGCCGTCCATCTGCGCGGCACCGGTGATCATGTTCTTGACGTAGTCGGCGTGGCCGGGGCAGTCGACATGCGCGTAGTGACGGTTCTCCGTCTCGTACTCCACATGCGCCGTCGAGATCGTGATCCCGCGAGCCTTCTCCTCCGGCGCGCCGTCGATCTGGTCATAGGCCCGGAAATCGCCGAAATACTTCGTGATCGCCGCCGTCAACGTCGTCTTGCCGTGATCCACGTGACCAATCGTACCGATGTTCACGTGCGGTTTCGTGCGCTCGAACTTTGCCTTCGCCATGGAAGGACCTCCTTTAACTGCTTGTTTCTCCCGGTGGCGCGCCCACCCCGAGGGCTGAACGCGTTCCGCAGTACTTTACGCAAATTTCTTCTGAATCTCGTCCGAGATGTTCTGCGGAACGGGCTCGTAGTGATCGAACTGCATGGTAAAGTTCGCCCGTCCCGAGGACATGGACCGAAGGGTGTTGATGTAGCCGAACATGTTGGCCAGCGGCACGTAGCAATCGATGGCGATCGCATTACCGCGCGTGTCCTGCCCCTGAATCTGGCCACGACGCGAGGTCAGGTCGCCGATGATGCCGCCGGTGTATTCTTCCGGCGTGATCACCTCGACCTTCATGATCGGCTCCAGCAGCTTTGCGCCGGCCTTGCGCATTCCTTCACGCATACCCATGCGGGCCGCGATTTCGAAGGCAAGAACCGAGGAGTCGACGTCGTGGAACTTTCCGTCGAGCAACGAAACCTTGAAGTCGATCACCGGGAAGCCCGCAAGCGGGCCGGAGTCCATGACCGACTTGATCCCCTTCTCGACGCCCGGAATGTATTCCTTGGGCACCGCGCCGCCGACGATCTTGGACTCGAACGAATATCCTTCGCCGGGCTCGGTCGGCTGGATAAGCAGCTTCACTTCCGCGAACTGGCCCGAGCCACCCGACTGCTTCTTGTGCGTGTAGGTGTGCTCGACCTCGTGTCCGATGGTCTCGCGGTAGGCAACCTGCGGCGCACCGATGTTGGCCTCGACCTTGAACTCTCGCTTGAGGCGGTCGACCAGAATGTCGAGGTGAAGTTCACCCATGCCCTTCATGATCGTCTGACCGGACTCGAGGTCCGTCTCGACGCGAAACGACGGATCCTCCGCCGCCAAGCGCGCGAGGCCCTGAGACATCTTCTCCTGGTCGGCTTTCGTCTTCGGCTCGACCGCGATCTCAATGACCGGATCAGGGAAAGTCATTGTCTCCAGAACCACCGGATCAGCCGGATCGCAGAGCGTATCCCCCGTTGTGGTGTCCTTCAGACCAGCCAGCGCAATGATGTCGCCGGCGAAGGCTTCCTCGATCTCTTCGCGGTTGATCGAGTGCATCATCATCATCCGACCGACGCGCTCTTTCTTACCCTTGGTCGAGTTGAGCATGTTGTCGCCCTTCTTCAGGACGCCAGAGTAGATGCGCGTAAAGGTGAGCGAGCCAACAAACGGGTCGTTCATGATCTTGAAGGCAAGACCGGAGAACGCCATCGAGTCATCTGCACGACGGGGGATGTTACGAACTTCTTCCTCGTCACCAGGCTTGAAGCCCATGTAGTCGACAACGTCCAGCGGGCTGGGCAAATAATCGATGACCGCATTCAAAAGGGGCTGCACGCCCTTGTTCTTGAAAGCCGAACCGCACAGAACCGGAATGAACTTGATCGCCAGCGTCCCCTTGCGGATCAGCTTGCGGAGAGTATCGACGTCCGGCTCAGCGCCGTCCATCAGGTAATTCTCCATGGCTTCGTCGTCCATCTCAACCGCAGTCTCGATCAGGTTGGCACGCCATTCGTCGGCCTGCGCCTTCAAGCTGTCGCGGATAGGCTTCTTGACCCAGGAGGCGCCAAGATCCTCACCCTGCCAGACCCACTCTTCCATGGTGACCAGGTCGATCATGCCCTCGAGCTGATTCTCCGCTCCGATCGGGATCTGGATAGGGGCCGGCGTCGCGCCGGTACGATCCTTGATCATCTTGACGCAGTTGAAGAAGTCGGCGCCAATTTTGTCCATCTTGTTGACGAAGACGATCCGCGGAACCTTGTAGCGGTCGGCCTGACGCCAGACGGTCTCGGTCTGCGGCTCGACACCGGCATTGGCGTCGAGCACGGCGACCGCGCCGTCGAGAACGGCGAGGGAGCGCTCGACCTCGATCGTGAAATCCACGTGACCGGGCGTATCGATGATGTTCATGCGATACTTGGTGTCGGACGTGCCGTCGTTCGTCGGCTCTTCCTGACGCTGCCAGAACGTGGTGGTCGCAGCCGAGGTGATCGTAATGCCACGCTCCTGCTCCTGCTCCATCCAATCCATGGTCGCGGCGCCGTCATGCACCTCGCCAATATTGTGGGACTTGCCGGTGTAGAACAGGATCCGCTCCGAGCAGGTCGTCTTGCCCGCATCGATATGAGCCATGATACCAAAGTTGCGGTAGCGTTGGAGGGGATAGTCGCGTGCCATGGGGCTTACCTCGGATCGGAGGAGAAAACGGGTTCGGGGACCGTGAGCCGGCCCCCGAGGAAAAGTCTGTCTAGGTAACGCCGGTCACCAGCGGTAGTGGCTGAACGCCTTGTTGGCGTCGGCCATCTTGTGCGTGTCCTCACGCTTTTTCACGGCGGAGCCGCGGGACTGGACGGCATCGACCAACTCACCGGCCAGACGCTCCTCCATCGTGTTCTCGTTGCGCGCACGGGCCGCGTTGATCAGCCAGCGGATCGCCAGCGCCTCACGGCGCTCCGGGCGGACATCGACGGGAACCTGGTATGTCGCACCGCCGACGCGGCGGGAGCGGACTTCGACCGAGGGCTTCACGTTGTCGAGCGCTTCGGTGAACACCTCGATCGGCGAGCGCTTCAGCTTGCCCTCGACGCGATCCATCGCGTTGTATACAATCTTCTCCGCGACCGACTTCTTACCGTCGATCATAAGGTTGTTCATGAACTTCGTCAAAACCTTGTCGCCATATTTGGCGTCGGGCAGAACTTCGCGCTTCTCGGCGGCGTGACGGCGGGACATCAGCGTATCCTCTTGATAACGTGTCGGAAAGTCGGGGCGAACCCCGCACTAAGTATGGGCAGAGGCCCGGATCACTTCGGCTTCTTCGCACCATACTTGGAGCGGCGCTGCCGGCGATCCTTCACGCCCTGCGTATCGAGCACGCCGCGCAGAATGTGGTACCGAACACCCGGAAGGTCCTTGACCCGGCCACCCCGGATCAGAACCACGGAGTGCTCCTGCAGGTTGTGGCTCTCGCCCGGGATGTAGGAGATCACTTCGAAGCCGTTGGTCAGACGCACCTTCGCAACCTTCCGCATAGCCGAGTTCGGCTTCTTCGGGGTGGTGGTGTAGACGCGCGTGCAGACGCCCCGCTTTTGCGGGCAGCCTTCGAGGTGCTGCGACTTGGAGCTGCGGACCTTGGGCTGGCGCGGTTTGCGGATCAGCTGCTGGATGGTGGGCATTGGGGCTTCCCCGTCTCGTTTCAATCACATTTACGGCCCGGCGCCCCAAATACCTTGAACCGCAGCCGCCCGGAATTCCGACCTGGGCGATGCGGTTTTGTGCAGAGGATGCAGAAAGCAGTATTCCGGATCTTGCGCAACGGTTCTGGCTTGCCGGCCGGGCGCCAACAAGGCGGCCCCCGAACCGAATTGCGCGCGTGATAGGGGAATCGCCGGGGGGTGTCAACGCAGCGAGCGGCGCAAGCTTTTCTACCCGCTCAATCAACTCCAAAAGATGGAGATCAGCTCTAGGCGCTAGGCGCCTAGCGCGGCCCGACTGGACGTGGCACCGGCGCACGTCCTTCGCGCAGCAGCGTGTATAATCCGGTCCCCGCAACGAGAGCCGCTCCAATCAGGGTTAGCGGCTTGGGAAACTCACTGAACACTGCCCAGCCAAGCAGAATCCCCCAGATTAATGCGGTGTAGCGAAATGGCGTGACGACGCCGATTTCTCCCACTCGCATGGCCATGATCGAAAAAAGATAGCCGCCGAGGACGAATGCGCTGGCCAGAAGGATCAGCCCGCCCTGCCCTACTTCGAATGGCTGCCACGGTGTCCTGACCGACAGGGCAAGGCCGAGAATCGTCACACCTGCTGCGGTAATGACCGCGACCTTGAGTGAAGGGACCTCGGGCGAGAGCTTGCGCGTCACAAGATCCCGGGCGGTCACGGCGAAGACGGCCACAACCGCCGACACAGACCATAAGTTGAAGTCTTCTCCGCCAGGACGAACGATAAGCAGAACCCCGATCAGTCCCACGAGAATCGCCGTCCAGCGCCGCCAACCGACCCGCTCCCCAAGGAATAGGGCGCCCGCGGCGGTTATCGTTAGCGGCAGCGCCTGCAGAATGGCGGTCACGTTAGCGAGCGGCATATGAGTCAGCGCGAGGATGAACGGCAGGAACGAGATGACTTCGAGAGCACTGCGCCCGAGCACCCAAGGCCAGTCTCGACGTGGGATCGGGCGGCGAAGCGCCCCAGTCACGTAAGCGAGGAGTGCGATAAGAACGGTGGCGGCGACACCTCGCAGAAATACGACCTGAAAGGTCGGCATGCCCTGCGCGAGGTATTTTACCGTCGCGTCGTTGAGCGTGAAGGTCGCCATGGAGCCCATCATGAACAGGGACCCGCGCAGGTTATCGTTCATCAAGTCGCCATCTCGTCGAACAGTATTCGAGCCGGAATCACGAGTCGGCGCTCTGCTCACGAACAGCAAGGTCGTACTGCCCAAGATGTTCTCGTCGGGAGCCAAGCTCTGCGGCCGCGACCACAAAGCGAAAGAGCCCCGGAAGGCCGTCGGTCTCGCGAATTCTAATCATATGACTTGGTGACACGCAGGTGCAGGCCGGGCAAGCCTCGGCATCTTAAGACTTTGTTTACGGCCTGCCCCGCATGGTCGCCCCAAAGAAAGCCCGGAGGCGCATTATGATCATCGCACACCTTCTGATCGGATTTGTTGCGGCGGTCCTGACCGCGGGCTTCGGGCTCTTAGCTGGTGCAGGATGGCTCGCAGCGCTAGGACTTTATGTCCTGGCTGGATCGCTCGGGACACTTGCTTCCGCTCTGTTGCTGGCCTGGCGGATGGCTCGTGGGGACGGCGAGCACGATGCTTCGCACGGATCGATCCAGCTCATTCCGGTGTCGGAGCCAGAACATACCTGACGAAGACGCTGAGCTTCGTCGATCAATTTGGTGTCGGCGCAGCTATCGGCACCTACAGACTTGATTGAGTAGACGGCAACAACCCCGCCCGGCTGAACCGGGCGGGGTAGAAGAACTTATTCGCCGGCGACATCTTCGGTCGTCCCGGATGTGCCCTCGTCGTTCGCTGTGGGCTCAGGCGCAGCCAGAGCCGCTGCCTTTTCGGCCTCTGCGCGGGCTTCCTCGATGACCACACTGTCGCGGCTTTGAGCGATCGCACGCATCTTCTGCGTCGCACCGCCGGTTCCCGCCGGGATCAGGCGGCCGACGATGACGTTCTCCTTGAGGCCAACCAGCTTGTCCCGCTTGCCCTGCACCGACGCCTCGGTCAGCACGCGCGTCGTCTCCTGGAAGGAGGCGGCGGAGATGAAGGAACGCGTCTGGAGCGATGCCTTGGTGATGCCCAGCAGGATTGGCTCGGCCTGAGCCAGCCGATCCCCACGCTTCTCGGCCTTCTCGTTGGCCTCCGTGAGTTCCTGCTTGTCGATATGCTCACCCTTCAGAAGCGTCGTGTCGCCACTGTCGAGAACCTCGAACTTCTGAAGCATCTGCCGGACGATGACCTCGATGTGCTTGTCGTTGATCCGCACACCCTGAAGCCGGTAAACATCCTGAACCTCGGTAATGAGGTACTCGGCGAGTGCCTCGATGCCGAGGATCCGCAGAATGTCGTGCGGCGCCGGGTTACCGTCCATGATGTAATCACCGCGCTGGATGAAATCGCCCTCCGCAACCGGAATGTGCTTACCTTTCGGCACCATGTAGTCGATCGGCTCGATGCTATCGTCGGTCGGGACGACCGTGATCCGGCGCTTGTTCTTGTAGTCCTTGCCGAATTTTACGTAGCCATCTTGCTCCGCAATGATCGCATGGTCCTTGGGACGCCGCGCCTCGAAGAGTTCCGCCACCCGCGGCAGGCCGCCGGTGATGTCCTTCGTCTTGGCACCTTCACGCGGAATACGCGCGACCACATCGCCAGCCTTGATCTCCTGTCCCTCCTCGACCGAGAGGATGGCATCGACAGACATCGTGTAGGTTACCGGATTACCCGCTTCGTTGCGGGCCGGCTCTCCGTTCTCGTCCACAATCAGGATCTCGGGCTTCAGCTCGTTTCCTTTGGGGGCGGAGCGCCAGTCGGACACGATCTTCTGCGTCATTCCGGTCGCGTCATCGGTCTCGTCGCGCACCGAAATGCCCGCATAGAGATCGAAGAAGCGCACCTTGCCGTCGGCCTCGGCGATGATCGGCAGGGTGTACGGGTCCCACTCGAACAGCTTGTCACCGCGCGAGACCTTCTCCCCGTCCTTGACGAAGAGCGTCGTGCCGTAGCCGAGCTTATGGACGACCCGGTCCTCGCCGTTTTCGTCGACGATGGCCATCTGCATGTTGCGCCCCATCACGATGACGTTGCCCGCCTCGTTGGTCAGGACGTTGGCATTGCGGAATACGACCGTGCCGGAGGACGAAGCTTCCGTGAACGATTGTTGTCCGCCCTGTGCGACGCCGCCGATGTGGAATGTCCGCATCGTCAACTGCGTTCCCGGCTCACCGATGGATTGCGCGGCAATGATACCGACAGCCTCGCCGATATTGACCTGCGTACCGCGCGCAAGGTCGCGCCCGTAGCAGGCGGCACACACGCCCTCCTCCGCTTGACAGGTCAGCGGCGAGCGGATGCGCATGGACTGCACACCGGCAGTGTCGATGGCGTCGGCACCACGTTCGTCGATGAGGTCGCCTGCCTTGATGATCACCTCGTCGCCGCCCGGCACCAGCACGTCGTCGGCCGCAACCCGGCCCAGCACGCGCTCCGCCAACGTCGCCACCACTTCCCCGTCGTTGACCGCGGGGGTGGCGGTGATCGCATTGTCGGTGCCGCAATCCTCGACACGGACGATGCAATCCTGCGCCACGTCCACGAGACGACGCGTCAGGTAGCCGGAGTTCGCCGTCTTCAGAGCGGTGTCCGACAAGCCCTTACGCGCACCGTGGGTGGAGTTGAAGTACTCCAGCACGGTCAGGCCTTCCTTGAAGTTCGAGATGATCGGCGTCTCGATGATGTCGCCGTTCGGCTTCGCCATCAGGCCGCGCATACCGCCCAGCTGCTTCATCTGCGTGACCGAGCCACGCGCACCGGAATGCGCCATCATATACACGGAGTTCGGCTCGTTCTCGGCACCGTTCTCGTCCGTTCCCGAGGTCGAAATATTGGACATCATGGCTTCGGTAACCAAGTCGTTACACTTCGACCAAGCGTCCACCACCTTATTGTACTTCTCGCCCTGCGTGATCAGGCCGTCCATGTACTGCTGCTCGAAATCCTTGACCTGCTCGCGGGTCGCCTCGACGGTGCCCCACTTTGCATCGGGAACGACCATGTCGTCCTTGCCGAAGCTGATGCCGGCCTTGAACGCTTCACGGAAGCCCAGGGTCATGATCTGATCGCAG
Organism: Jannaschia seosinensis; assembly: GCF_001408515.1. GTDB lineage: Bacteria > Pseudomonadota > Alphaproteobacteria > Rhodobacterales > Rhodobacteraceae > Jannaschia > Jannaschia seosinensis. The sequence continues at coordinate 8,783 of NZ_CYPR01000081.1, forward strand.
AAGATGACCGACTCCTTCTGACCGCAATAGCGGTAGACGGTGTCGATGGTCTGCTGCACTTCCTTCTTGCGAAGAAGGCGGTTGACCAGATCGAAAGGCGCCTTGGCATTAAGCGGCAGCATTGCGCCCAAACGCACGCGGCCGGGGGTCGTCTCGAAGACGCGATTGACCTCTTCGCCCATCTCGTCGATCTGCGTGACGCGTGCCTTGATCTTGGCGTGCAGATGCACCTCGCCCGCATCGAGCGCGTGGTTCACCTCGTCGACCGAGGAGAAGACCATGCCTTCGCCCTTCATACCGGACCGCTCCATCGACACATAGTAGAGGCCGAGAACCATGTCCTGCGACGGCACGATGATCGGCGCGCCGTTGGCAGGCGACAGCACGTTGTTCGTGGACATCATCAGGACGCGCGCCTCAAGCTGCGCCTCCAGCGACAGGGGTACGTGCACGGCCATCTGGTCGCCGTCGAAGTCGGCGTTGAAGGCCGAGCAGACGAGCGGGTGAAGCTGGATCGCCTTACCTTCAATCAGGACCGGCTCGAAAGCCTGAATCCCGAGACGGTGAAGGGTCGGCGCACGGTTCAGCAGGACAGGATGCTCGCGAATGACTTCGTCGAGGATGTCCCAGACTTCCGGACGCTCCTTCTCCACCAGTTTCTTGGCCTGTTTCACGGTCGAGCTGAGGCCCTTGGCCTCTAGCCGCGAATAGATGAACGGCTTGAAGAGCTCGAGCGCCATCTTCTTTGGCAGGCCGCATTGGTGCAGCTTGAGCTCCGGTCCTGTCACGATGACGGAGCGGCCCGAGAAGTCGACGCGCTTGCCGAGCAGGTTCTGACGGAAGCGACCCTGTTTGCCTTTAAGCATGTCGGACAGCGACTTCAGCGGGCGCTTGTTAGCACCAGTGATGACGCGCCCGCGGCGGCCGTTGTCGAACAGCGCATCGACGGATTCCTGAAGCATCCGCTTCTCGTTGCGCACGATGATGTCGGGCGCACGCAACTCGATCAGCCGCTTGAGACGGTTGTTCCGGTTGATGACCCGGCGATACAGGTCGTTGAGGTCCGAAGTCGCGAAGCGGCCGCCGTCAAGCGGGACCAGCGGGCGCAACTCCGGCGGAATGACCGGGATGACAGTCAGGATCATCCATTCCGGACGGTTGCCGGATTCCAGAAAGTTTTCGACGATCTTCAGCCGCTTGATGATTTTCTTGGGCTTCAGTTCGCCCGTCGCCTCCTTCAAATCCTCGCGCAATTGTGCGGCCTCGGCCTCTAGGTCGATCTGCGAGAGCATTTCGCGGATGGCTTCGGCGCCGATATTGGCTTGGAACGCATCGGCACCGTAGGCGTCCTGCGCATCCATGTACTCTTCCTCGGTCATCAACTGACCGTAGGCGAGATCGGTGAGGCCGGGCTCGATGACGACATAGTTCTCGAAGTAGAGAATCCGCTCCAGATCACGAAGCGTCATGTCCAGCATCAGGCCGATGCGGGACGGCAGCGACTTGAGGAACCAGATATGGGCGACCGGCGAGGCGAGCTCGATATGGCCCATGCGCTCGCGCCGGACCTTTTGCAGCGTGACTTCCACGCCGCACTTCTCGCAGACGACACCGCGATACTTCATGCGCTTGTACTTGCCGCACAGGCACTCGTAATCCTTGATCGGACCGAAGATTCGCGCGCAGAAAAGCCCGTCACGCTCCGGCTTGAACGTGCGATAGTTGATCGTCTCGGGCTTCTTGATCTCGCCGTAGGACCACGAGAGGATCCGCTCCGGAGAGGCCAACGAAACCTTGATCTCGTCGAAGACCTTCTGGGGCGCAATCGGGTTGAACGGATTGTTCGTCAGTTCCTGGTTCATGTCTTGACCTTTTGAAAAAGGGTGCATCGGGAGGACGCGCGGCACGGATCATTCCGCGCCGCGAAAAGCTGGTCTCAGCCTTCCTCGCCCTCCTCCGCATCCAGGAGTTCCATGTTCAGGCCGAGGCCGCGGACTTCCTTGACGAGAACGTTGAAGCTCTCGGGAACGCCCGCCTCGAAATTGTCCTCGCCCTTGACGATGCTCTCGTAGACCTTGGTCCGTCCTGCCACGTCGTCGGACTTCACCGTCAGCATCTCCTGCAAGGTGTAGGCCGCGCCGTAGGCTTCCAGCGCCCAGACCTCCATCTCACCGAACCGCTGTCCACCGAACTGCGCCTTGCCGCCCAGAGGCTGCTGCGTGACGAGGCTGTAGGGTCCGGTCGAACGCGCGTGGATCTTGTCGTCCACGAGGTGGTGCAGCTTGAGCAGGTACTTGATGCCCACGGTGACCTTCCGGGAGAACTTCTCGCCGGACCTGCCATCGAACAGGTCCGACTGCCCGGAGGTATCGAAACCGGCACGCGTCAGCGCATCGTTGACGTCGTCCTCCTTGGCGCCGTCGAAGACAGGCGTGGCGATCGGCACACCCGCCGTCACGTTGCCCGCCACCTCAAGCAGTTCCTCCTCACCGAGATTTGCCATCGCCTCCTGGTAGGCTTCCTCGCCATAGGCGATCTTCATGGCATCGCGCACCGGGGTCAGGTCGCCGGAACGCCGATATTCATCGAGCGCCTCGTCGATCTTGAGCCCCAGACCGCGAGCGGCCCAGCCCATATGCGTCTCGAGGATCTGACCCACGTTCATCCGGCTCGGCACGCCGAGGGGGTTGAGAACGAAGTCCACGGGCGTCCCGTCCGCGAGGAACGGCATATCCTCCATCGGCACGACCTTTGAGATGACGCCTTTGTTGCCGTGACGGCCGGCCATCTTGTCGCCCGGCTGAAGCTTGCGCTTCACCGCGATGAAGACCTTGACCATCTTCATCACACCCGGCGGCAGGTCGTCGCCGCGGCGGACCTTCTCGACCTTGTCCTCGAAACGGTTTTCGAGTGCGCGCTTCTGGATCTCGTACTGCTCGTTCAGAGCTTCGACCTGCTTGGCAGCCTCCTCGTCCTCAAGCGCGATCTGCCACCACTGACCGAAAGACAGCGCCGAGAGCGCGGCATCGTCCACGATCGAGTTCGGCTTGAAGCCCTTCGGTCCCTTAACGGCTTTCTGGCCTTCGATCATGCCACGCAGGCGGGCATAGATGTTCCGGTCCAGAATTTCCCGCTCATCGTCCCGGTCGCGAGCCAGGCGCTCGACTTGCTCACGCTCGATCTGGAGCGCGCGCTCGTCTTTCTCGACGCCGTGCCGGTTGAAGACACGAACCTCGACGACCGTCCCGTAATCGCCCGGCTTCACGCGCAGAGACGTGTCGCGCACGTCGGACGCTTTCTCACCGAAGATGGCGCGGAGCAGCTTCTCCTCCGGCGTCATGGGAGATTCCCCCTTCGGTGTGATCTTGCCCACCAGAATATCGCCCGGTTCCACATCGGCACCGATGTAGACAACGCCTGCCTCATCAAGATTGCGCAGGGCCTCCTCGCCGACGTTCGGGATGTCGCGGGTGATCTCTTCCGGCCCGAGCTTCGTGTCGCGCGCGGCGACCTCGAACTCCTCGATATGGATCGAGGTGAAGACGTCATCGCGGGCAATCCGCTCGGAGATCAGGATCGAGTCCTCGTAGTTGTAGCCGTTCCACGGCATGAACGCCACGACCACGTTCTTGCCGAGCGCCAGTTCACCCAGATCGGTGCTGGGGCCATCGGCGATGACTTCGCCCTTGGCCACCGTGTCACCAACCTTTACCAGCGGACGCTGGTTGATGCAGGTGTTCTGGTTCGAACGCTGGAACTTGCGCAGACGGTAGATGTCCACGCCGGCATCGCCGAGCGCGAGGTCCTCGGTCGCACGCACCACGATCCGCTGCGCATCGACCTGATCGATCACGCCGCCGCGGGTCGCCATGATTGACGCGCCGGAGTCGCGCGCAACCACACCCTCCATGCCCGTGCCGACATAAGGCGCATCCGCACGCAGCAGAGGCACGGCCTGACGCTGCATGTTGGAGCCCATCAGTGCACGGTTGGCGTCGTCGTTCTCGAGGAACGGGATCAGCGCCGCAGCCACGGACACAAGCTGCTTCGGGGAGACGTCGATCAGATCGACGTTGTCGCGAGACTGCAGCATGTAGTCGCCTGACTGACGTGTGGACACGAGTTCGTTCTCGAACTTCATGTCATGCGTCAGCTTGGCATTCGCCTGCGCCACGGTATGCCGCATCTCCTCGGTGGCGGACATGTACTGGACTTCATCGGTGACCTGTCCGTCCACAACCTTGCGGTAGGGGGTCTCGATGAAGCCGTACTTGTTCACACGCGCGAAGGTGGCGAGCGAGTTGATCAGACCGATGTTCGGGCCTTCCGGCGTCTCAATCGGGCACATCCGGCCGTAATGGGTCGGGTGGACGTCACGAACCTCGAAGCCCGCCCGCTCACGGGTCAAGCCACCCGGTCCGAGCGCCGACAGACGCCGCTTGTGGGTTACTTCCGACAGCGGGTTCGTCTGGTCCATGAACTGCGACAGCTGCGACGAGCCGAAGAACTCGCGCACCGCGGCTGCTGCGGGTTTCGCGTTGATCAGGTCCTGCGGCATCACCGTGTCGATCTCGACGGACGACATCCGCTCCTTTATCGCACGCTCCATGCGCAACAGGCCAACGCGGTACTGATTTTCCATCAACTCGCCGACCGAGCGCACCCGGCGGTTGCCGAGATGGTCGATGTCGTCAATTTCTCCGCGGCCGTCGCGCAACTCCACCAACGCCTTGATGCAGGCGAGGATGTCGTCGTCGCGCAGCGTGCGGACGGTATCCTCCGCATCGAGGTCGAGGCGCATGTTCATCTTGACGCGACCAACGGCCGAGAGATCGTAGCGCTCACTGTCGCGGAACAGCTGGTCGAACAGCGTCTGCGCCGCTTCGACGGTGGGCGGCTCGCCCGGGCGCATGACGCGGTAGATGTCCATGAGCGCGGTGTCGCGGCCCATGTTCTTGTCCGCAGCCATCGTGTTGCGGATGTACGGGCCCACATTGACGTTATCGATGTCGAGGACAGGGATGTCCGTCACACCGGCATCGAGCAATTCTTTCAGGGTTCCGCCCGAAACTTCGCCGGACTTGTCGATCTCCCATGTCAGCTCGTCTCCGGCCTCGACAAAGATCGCGCCGTTCGTCTCATCGATAATGTCACGTGCCGCGAACTTTCCGATAATGCCGTCGAACGGAACGAGAATCTGGTCGACGTTGCTCTCTTCGTTGAGCTTCTTGACCTGACGCGGCGTGACCTTCTTGCCAGCCTCAAGCACGACCTCGCCGGTCGTGGCGTCGACCACGTCCATCGCCGGCCGCGTGCCAACATAGCGCTCGGGGAAAAAGCGCGTGGCCCAGCCTTCACCCTTCCGGTGCTCGTAGATCACCGTGTTGTAGTAGGCATTCATGATCCCTTCCTGATCCAGCCCGAGGGCATAGAGCAGGGTCGTCACCGGCAACTTGCGGCGACGGTCGATGCGACAGAAGACGAGGTCCTTGGCATCGAACTCGAAGTCGAGCCAGGAGCCGCGATAGGGAATGATGCGGCAGGCAAACAGCAGCTTGCCCGAGCTGTGCGTCTTGCCCTTGTCGTGATCGAAGAACACGCCCGGCGAACGGTGCATCTGGGAAACGATGACCCGCTCGGTGCCGTTCACGATGAAGGTACCGTTCTTCGTCATCAGGGGCATGTCGCCCATGAAGACGTCCTGCTCCTTGATGTCCTTGACCGACTTGGCGCCCGTGTCGACATCCACATCAAATACGATCAGTCGCAGCGTGACCTTGAGCGGCGCGCTGTAGGTCATGTCGCGCTGCTGGCATTCCTCGACATCGTATTTCGGCTCCTCAAGCTCGTACTTCACGAACTCGAGCACGGCTGTCTCGTTGAAATCCTTGATCGGGAAGACCGACTGAAACGTCCCCATCAGGCCTTCGCCCTCCTGCGGGGTCTCTCCCCCACCGGACTTCAGGAAAAGGTCGTAGGATGATTTCTGAACCTCGATAAGGTTCGGCATCCGGAGGACTTCCTCCAGCTTGCCATAATAACGACGGATACGCTTGGAAGACGCCTGCGTCTGAGCCATGTGGTGCTCGCTTTCTCTCGGTTTCGCGCGCGCGTCGTCCGTCGGGCATCGGACGCAGCGGGCCTGCGAAGGGATCCTGAGGAGAGACCATCCGGCGCGCCGTCCCACAGGCGCGCCCCCGTCCCATCCTCCTGACCGGAAAAGCCCGCCGCGACGGGCTTTTCGAGACAGGAGCGGGTGGGACCGGATCGTACCGCTCCCACCCTTTATACATCACCCGGCTCGTAATACCGGGGCGTGCTGCGCCGCCAGGCCTGGCATGAGTGCCGCGACCCGACGCCGCAGTCCGATTACTTGAGCTCGACTTCCGCGCCAGCGGCTTCGAGCTTCGCTTTGATTTCGTCGGCCTCGGCCTTGTCGACGCCTTCCTTAACGGCCTTGCCGCCGGCTTCGACCAGATCCTTGGCTTCCTTCAAGCCGAGGCCCGTGATGGCGCGGACTTCCTTGATCACGTTGATCTTGGAGGCGCCTGCCGACTTCAGGATGACGTCGAACTCGGTCTGCTCCTCGGCAGCGGCGGCGGCGCCACCGTCGGCGGGACCAGCCATCATCACTGCGCCGCCGGCGGCGGGCTCGATGCCGTACTCGTCCTTGAGGATGGTCTTGAGTTCCTGGGCTTCCAGGAGGGTGAGGCCAACGATTTGTTCGGCCAGTGCTTTGAGATCAGCCATTGTACTGTTTCCGTTCGTTCAAGATGTGTTCCGATGCCGTGTCGTTCAAGACCACGACGAAGGATGACAATTGTGCCTCACGCGGCGTTCTCTTCGATGGTCGAGAGAATGCTCGCGATGTTGCTCGCCGGCGCGCCAATGGCCCCCGCGATGTTTGCGGCGGGCGCGCCGATGCAGCTTGCGATGGAAGCGATAAGCTCCTCGCGGCTGGGCATCTTCGCGACCGCCGAAACGCCGGCGGTGTCCAAGGCCGTGTCGCCCATTGCGCCGCCGAGGATCACCAGCTTCTGGTTCTCCTTGGAATACGCGTCGAAGATCTTCGCCGCAGCGACGGGATCCTCGGAATAGCCGAGCACGGTCATGCCCGTGAGGTATTCGGAAATGCTGCTGGCAGCCTTCCCCTCAAGGGCGATCTTGGCGAGCTTGTTCTTGGCGACGCGCACGGATCCACCCACTTCGCGCATGCGCGAGCGGAGGTCCTGCATTTCGGCAACTGTCATGCCTTCGTAGTGGCTGACCACCACGACGCCAGAGCTTTCGAAGATCTGGCCGAGTTCGTCGACCACTTTCTCTTTCTGGGCTCTATCCACAGTTTTACTCCAAGTATGGAGGGTTTCCCCTCCGGCTCTCTAGGGCCCGGTTTCCCGTGCCCCGCTCAGGGTCCATTGAAGGGCCCCGCGCCAGATCGCCCGAGGTCGCCCTCGGAAATCAGTCTCGGGTCCCATCTCGGGAAGGACTTAACGAGGTTTCCCCCGGCCCTCCGTCTCGGACAGGACGAGGCGTTGCCGCCTCGCCAGACCGGCGCCTCGAAAAGAGCGCCGGCTTCTCATTCCCGCCCGGAAGCGAGGAAACTCACCGTCGGCTCAGGTCGCTGACTCGTTACCGGTCGCGCTTTCGACGCTGACCGTCACGCCCGGCCCCATGGTGGAACTCAGCGCGATTTTCTTGAGGTAGGAACCTTTGGCACCTGCCGGCTTGGCCTTGGAAACGGCATCGACGAAAGCCAGCACGTTTTCCTTGAGCTTCGCGGCATCGAAGGACACCTTGCCGACGCCCGCATGGACGACGCCGTTCTTCTCTGCCTTGAACTGCACCTGACCGCCCTTGGCATCCTTAACGGCTTGCGCAACGTCCATTGTGACCGTTCCCACCTTCGGGTTCGGCATCAGGTTGCGCGGCCCGAGGACCTTACCCAAGCGGCCGACGATCGGCATCATGTCGGGCGTCGCGATGCAACGATCAAAATCGATCGTGCCGCCCTGAATCGTCTCCATGAGATCCTCGGCGCCCACGACCTCGGCTCCGGCGGCCTTTGCCTCGTCGGCTTTCGGACCACGGGCGAAGACGGCGACCCGCACATCCTTGCCGGTACCGTTGGGCAGCGACACGACACCGCGGACCATCTGGTCGGCGTGGCGCGGGTCGACCCCGAGGTTCATGGCAATTTCGACCGTCTCGTCGAACTTCGCCTTGGCGTTGTCCTGAACCATGGTCACGGCCTGATCGACCGAAACGTTTTCCTTGCCGGCAAATGCAGCGCGTGCGGCCTTGGTGCGTTTTCCCAACTTCGCCATCACTTCACCTCAATGCCCATGGACTTCGCCGAGCCCAGGATGATCTTCATGGCCTGCTCGACGTCATTGGCCGACAGGTCCTTCATTTTGGCTTCCGCGATTTCGCGAACCTGCTTGACGGAGACCGAAGCCACAGTCTCGCGACCGGGCGCCTCGGATCCGCGCGGACGGTTGCGCTTGCCCTGCGGCTTCAGACCGGCGGCCTTCTTGAGGTAGTACGAAGCGGGCGGCGTCTTGATCTCCATCGTGAAGGACTTGTCCTGGTAATATTGGATTACCGTCGGACAGGGCGCACCCTCTTCCATTTCCTGCGTCTTGGCATTGAACGCCTTGCAGAATTCCATAATGTTAATTCCGCGCTGACCGAGCGCCGGACCCACCGGAGGACTCGGGTTGGCCTTGCCGGCGGGAATTTGCAGCTTCATCGTACCGACGAGCTTCTTCGCCATTGGTTTCTCTCCTTGCGGCGGCGGGTTTACCCCGCCCTACATCGCCCTTTCAGGCATCATGCCGTGGTTCGGTCCGGAGCCGCGGCCCCTCACCTCCCACGTCCGATCACGCGGCCTTGGAAACCTGCGTGAATTTCAACTCGACCGGGGTGGCCCGACCGAAAATCGACACGGTGACCTTGAGGCTCTGAGCCTCGTCGTCGACCTCCTCGACTTCGCCCGAGAACCCTTCGAAAGGCCCATCGGTCACGCTCACATTTTCTCCGATTTCGAAGCTGATTAGGCTACGCGGTGCCTCCTCACCTTCCTGAACGCGGTTGAGGATCTGGTTCACTTCAGCGTCGCGCATCGGCATCGGACGCCCCTGCGGCCCGAGGAAACCCGTAACCCGGTTGATCGAGTTCACGAGATGGTACCCCTCGTCGGACATCTCCATCCGTACAAGGACGTAGCCAGGCATGAAGCGCCGCTCGGACGTGACCTTCTTGCCGCGACGCACTTCGATGACCTCCTCGGTCGGAACGAGAACCTCGTCGATCTGCTCCTGAAGTCCCTGCTCCTCAATCGCCTGCCGGATCTGCTCCGCCACACGCTTTTCGAAGTTGGACAGCACGCTGACCGAATACCACCGCTTCGCCATGTCTCGACCGCCGCCTCTCGTCTCGACCAGAACCGAGGTTACTTCCCCGGAACGGAAAACAGCGCGCATCGCGAATCGTTGCGCGCCGCCTCTGGAATGATTGCGCTCCCCTAACGCCGCCGCCCCGGAGGTTCAAGGGCCCGCGAGACTTCTCGGCATATCGGATGGACGCGACGGGGATCCCCTTCGGGATAGCCCCGGATCAGAACGCGGAGAGCACTTCCGTCAGGCCGGTGCGGATGGCGAGGTCGACGAGAAAGAAGAAGACCGCCGCGAGAATGGCCAGAAGGAACACCATTACCGTGGTCAGCACGACCTCGCGGCGCGTCGGCCACGTGATCTTGGCGATTTCGGCGCGGGTCTGCTGGATGAACTGAACGGGATTGGTTGTGGCCATCGCTGCGTACTCCGGGAGACGGTTATCGAGCGGAACTAAGCGGCATTTCCCCGCTATGCAAGGCGCCCGCGCCGGGTCGCCGTGCCGGTCCGGTCCGTGCGGATCCGTCCCTTACCATCAGATCCTGATCGCGATCTTGCCGAAATGGCTGCCGGATTCCTCGTAGGCGAACGCATCGGCAAGCTCAGCCAAGGGAAAGGTCCGGTCGATCACCGGGCGGATTCCCGTCACCTCCATTCCGCGAACCATGTCGCGCTGCATCGCTTGCGAGCCGACGATCAGGCCCTGAAGACGCTGGTGCCTCGCCATCATTGCTGCTGTCGGGATCTCGCCCGAACGGCCGGTCAACACGCCAATCAGCGACAGATGTCCGCCGATGCGGCAAGCTTGGATGGATTGCGCAAGCGTTGCGGGCCCACCCACCTCCACCACGTGATCGACGCCGCGGCCGCCGGTCATTTTTGCGATTTCCGGCCCCCAATCCGGCGTCTTTTCGTAGTTCACGACACCCGCCGCGCCCATTTCCTCCAGTCGTCCGAGCTTTTCGTCAGAAGAAGACGTGGCGAAAACCCGGGCCCCCATCGCTCGCGCGATCTGCAAGGCGTAAATCGACACGCCGCCCGTACCGAGGACCAGAACGTCGTCGCCGGCCTTTAACGCACCGTCGACCACCAGCGCCCGCCAAGCGGTGAGACCGGCGGTCGTGATGGTCGCGGCCTCTTCATGGGACCAGCCGGCTGGCGCCTTGGTAAATGCACCTTTGGGAGCGACAACGACCTCGCGCGCATATCCATCCACTCCGTCGCCGGGCGTGGTCGAGAAATCCGCGATCGGCGGCTCGCCGTCGGACCAGAGAGGAAAGAACGTCGAGACGACACGGTCGCCCGGCAAGAATCTCGTAATTCCTTCGCCGACCGCTTCGACTTCGCCCGCACCATCTGCCAGAGGGATGCGCCCGTCCTCAGCCGGCATACGTCCGGAAGCGACGCCGTAATCGTGGTAATTCAACGATGAGCCCCGCAGCCGCACGCGGATCTCGCCGGGGCCGGGATCGCCCGGATCGTCCATATCGATAAGCGAGAGCTTGTCGAGGCCACCGGGTTTGGCGAGGCGAACGGCTTTCATGGCGGGGCTCCTTCGTGGAAAACAGGCTGTATCGGGTCTGCCTTGAGTGGCAGAAGAGGGAATGATCATCGAGTCCCAGGAGTTCCCCAGATGTCTCTCACGATGAACCGCCGCGCCTTTCTCGCCTCGACCGGCGCGGTCGTAGCCCTTCACCCGTTTTCGGCCCGTGCGCAAAACAATCAGGCGCATCTGCGGTTGATGGAGACGACCGACCTGCACGTTCACGTCTATCCCTACGACTATTACGCCGATCAGCAGTCGGACACGGTCGGTCTCGCCCGCACTGCCGCTCTGATCGAAGACGTCCGGTCCGAGGCGACGAACGCGCTCCTGCTCGACAATGGCGATTTCCTTCAGGGAAACCCGATGGGCGATTGGGTCGCCTATGAGCGCGGCATGCATGACGGCCAGACGCACCCCGTGATCCAGGCGATGAACACGCTCGGGTTCGACGCCTCTTGCTTGGGCAACCACGAATTCAACTACGGCCTTCCGTTTCTGCTGAGCGCGCTTGGCGGCGCGAACTTCCCGGTGCTCTGCGCGAACGTGGTCACGTCCATGGGCGAAGATCCGACCGGTGATGAGACACTGGTGCCGCCCTACACGATCCTCGAAACCAGCGTGACCGACGGCGCCGGCGAAACCCACCCGATCCGCGTGGGTCTGATCGGCTTCGTGCCACCGCAGGTGATGCAGTGGGACCGCCAGCACCTCGAGGGAAAGGTCGAGGCCCGTGACATCGTCGAGACCGCGCGCGCCTACGTGCCGCAAATTCGCGCGGAAGGTGCCGACATCGTCGTCGCCCTCAGCCATTCGGGTATCGGCCCTGCCCAGCACGAGCCGATGATGGAGAACGCCTCTGTTCCGCTCGCCGCCGTCGACGGAATCGATGCCGTGATGACCGGCCACCACCACAGGGTCTTCCCCGGTCCTGATTACGCAGGAGCCGAAGGCGTGGACGCCGACGCCGGCACGATCCAGGGGAAGCCCGCGGTCATGGCCGGGTTCTGGGGCTCCCATATGGGCCTCATCGACCTCATGCTGGAGCGGGACGGAGAAGGCTGGCGCGTCGTTGAGGCCAGCGTTGAAGCCCGGCCGATCTATCTCCGGGGTGAGGATCGCTCGGTCCAACCGACTGTGGAGAGCGTCGAGGCGGTGCTGGAGAGCGTCGAGGAGGAGCACGAGGCAACGCTCGCCTATGTCCGCCGTGCGGTCGGCAAGACCGACGCGCCGCTGCACTCCTATTTCGCGCTCGTCGCCGACGACCCGTCGGTGCAAATCGTCTCGAATGCACAGAAATGGTATATCGAACAGATGATGGCTGGCACCGAATACGCCGACCTGCCGGTTCTTTCGGCTGCGGCACCGTTCAAGGCCGGCGGTCGCGGTGGGCCAGATTACTACACCGACGTCGAGATCGGAGACGTAGCAATCAAGAACGTGGCCGATCTCTATCTCTATCCCAACACGGTTCGCGCCGTAAAAGTTACGGGTGCCGAAGTACGCGAATGGCTTGAGCGGTCAGCGGGCATGTTCAACCAGATCACGCCGGGAGAGACTGATCAAGATCTGCTAAATCCAGATTTTCCATCCTACAACTTCGACGTGATCGACGGGGTGACGTATCGCATCGACGTCTCGGGGCCCGCGAAGTACGGCTCGGAAGGCGAGGTGGCGAACCCGGACGCGAACCGGATCAAGGACCTGTCCTTCGAAGGCAAGCCAATCGACGATTCTCGAGAATTCGTCGTTGCCACCAATAACTATCGCGCGGGTGGCGGTGGCAACTTCCCCGGCCTCGACGGCTCCAACACGGTGTTCGAGGCACCGGACACCAATCGTGATGTCATTGTCCGTTATATCGTGAGCCAAGGCACGGTGAGCCCGCGTGCCGACGCAAACTGGAGCTTTGCGCCATTGGAGGGCACGACAGTTCTATTCGATACCGGCCCCTTGGGCATGCGATATGCCGACGACGTCAAGGGCGTTGAGATTGAGCCAATGGGTGAGGCACAGGAAGGATTTTACCGCTACAGGATCACACTCTAAATCCGAAAAGAGCACCTTGCAGAGCAGCGGGATTCTTCGCTTCTCGCTGCTTTTACTTACAGGTGGCTCTTTTTCACCGAGTGCCTGAAGGCGGAGTCTTCCCTTATCCCGCGGCAATCAGCCGACGGGTTGCGTGAGGGGGATGCCGAGGGCGGTATAGCGGTTGAGGATGGCCAGCCGGACCTGAAGCTCGGCGGTCTGGCGGTGGAACGTGAGGCATCGCGCCGCCATCGGTCCGAGGCCGATGCCGAACGGCCAAGCGCCTTTGGCCGAGCAGCTTCATGCAGTTCATCCTGGTATCTGTTCGGCTGCGGCGGTGGTCCCGTTCGGGGCCGCCCTCGAACCTGTGGAGGGCTGCCCCCCTCACCGGCGGCGCCAGATCGTCCGGCCTCATCGTTCGATCGCGCGCCGGGCCTCGTTCCTTCCCGCCGCTCCGGGATTGTCCTTCTTCCCCGGCTTCGCATTGCGGCGCGGTGGGATGACCACCTCGGCGCCCCGGTCTGCGATGACATCGCGGCAGCCCCGGGCGTCGCAGGCGTCATTAGCGGTGACCGAGGCGATTTGTTCGCCAGGCGTTGACCCAAGCGCGCCCGCATAACTTCAGTTTCTTCCGGACCGTCAGCGGAATTAAAATTCTTGCATCCCGCTGTGTGACATCGCGCCGGTGTGCAGAACGCTGGGACTCCCTGAGATGTTCGTCAAGATCCGTGGTTGTGAGATGGGGACGCTTTAACTTATTCCACCGTCTGCGGGAGGGTGGTGCAAGCCCTTCAATTTCCCTGATCGCAAACAAAGGATATCTCCCGCGGGCCCGGCGAAGACCAAGCTCGCGGGCGAGTTCATAGGTGGCGCGCACAGAGGGCGTCCACCAGTAGTCGGTGAGTGCTTCCGGTGTGTATTTGCCGGGATATTGATCCGCTGCAATCATGGCGCAGCCTCCTCTTGGCGAGAAGATGGGTTGGTCAGGCGCAGGTCGGAAAGCCGATGCAGGCAGACCCCGAATCGTGAAGAATGGGTTTCCACCGGAGGCACAACCGTCTGCGCAAGCCGCGAACCTGCGTGAGGGAAGTGACCAAACCTTTCCCACCTCCGGTGCCTTTCATTGCCATTTCAAGGACTTGAGGAACCGGGGCCGTATTCAGCAGACTACACGACACAGCCGTTTTTGGGGTGGCCGAGACCGGCAAGAGAGATTCTTCTGGTGGACTCGACCTCGCCAAAGGAACGGTCCCTTGAATATCCGTGCTCTCGCCGATCTCCAGAAAACGCTAACTCCGCATGTGCCGTTGGGCAAGTCACGGCTCGAGACGCTCTGCATGATCCTGCTTGGCATGATCAGCGCCCGAACGGTGAACCTGACGCATATCGCGAGCGAGCGGCCAAGTCGCGCCATGGTTGCATCGACCTATCGCCGTCTGCAACGCTTCTTCCAACACGTGTGCCTGCCCGAGGATTGGAGCGTGGGCATCGTGATCTCGCTGCTCGGCAATCCTCGCCCTTGGCATCTGTGTCTTGACCGCACCAACTGGAAGATCGGCAAGACCGACGTTAACGTCCTCGTGTTGGCCGTCATCACGGCCAGGTTCCGTGTCCCGTTGATGTGGACCATGCTCCCGCATTCCGGCAACAGCACGACCGCTCAGCGCATCGCGCTGATGAAGCGGTATCTCGCGTATTTCGACGCCTCAACCGTTCGGATGCTGCTGGCGGATCGTGAGTTCATCGGCCAGGAATGGTTCACTTTTCTCGTCGAGCAGGAGATCCCCTTCGCGATCCGCATGA
>NZ_CYPR01000082.1 GCF_001408515.1 Jannaschia seosinensis
GCCCTCACCGTCAAACACGACGATCGGCTGGAAGCCGAACTCGTCGTAGAACGCATTGAACAGGCGCAGCTGCTGGTGGCCATGCACCGCGTCAAAGGTATCGTCGATGTCGAGCACGATTCGGCTTGGGGGGCGCGCAAAGGACTGACAGTAGAACCGGATCATCTCGCGGCCCATGCGGATAAGGGCGCGGGTGTCGGGCAGGTTTTCCATGCGCGAGATCGTCGGCTGCGAACACAAGGCCAGCCCTGTTTCCGGGCCACGCTCCAGCGCGATCCTGAAGCTGGGATCGTACCGCAGGGCGGTCGCGTCATTGCCGTCTTCATATCCCGCCGCGATCATCATGATCCGGAACCGGATGATGTCGCACAGGCTATGCTGAACTTTCGCCGGGTCACGCGGATCGTGCAGGCAATCTGCGAGCCGCTGCGCCAGACCCGCCCTGCGCTCAATCTCGCGCAGCAGGGTCAGTCCGGCGTCGGAGCTCATGTCGGCGCCGTCAAACCCGAGCAGGACCGGCTTACCGTTAAGGGGTGACAGGCGGGGCGTGGAGCACGTAGACTGGGTCATGGCGGAGGTCGTCCTGCTGAAATCTGAATCTTTGGCTTCGATAACCAAGAAATACAGAGTTTCAGACGGTTACGCCACCTCCGCCGCCTTCTCGTGAATTATCCGGGTTAGGAAGCAGAGACTGCACCTCGTTCTCTTTTACGCATCAAGCAACGCGCCGCCTCGCGCATTTACATGTCAGCAAAAAGGGGAGTTTCTTTTCCAGCACCTCACAAACGAGTAGGACGACCGGGCTTTCATGAAGACGCTCCTACCCATTTGTGGGCGAGATACTTTTCCCCTTCGACAAGAATCAGAAGCGACACACCGGCCCCGATAATAGCCAAACCCTCGATCAAGCCCAACGGACGGCTCCCAAACACCAGGTTGGCGAACGGCAAATAGGTGAAAGCGACCTGAGCGAGGATCGTGATGCCGACACCGATCAAAACTGCCCGGGTGCCGACGATCCCCTGCCATGTGAAGGCGGTGCCGTGGGTGTAGCGGACGCTGAACAGGTAGAAGATTTCCATGACGACCAGCGTGTTCACGACGATAGTCCGGGCGACTTCCTCCGGAAGTCCTCGGCCGATCGCCCAACCGTAGATCGTGAAGATACCGGAAACCATGAGGACGGACACAAAAAGGACCCGCCACAAAAGCCGACCCGCCAGAAGCTTTTGCGCCGCCGGGCGTGGCGGTCGCTCCATTGCACGTTCTTCGGTGGGCTCAAAAGCCAAGGTCAGTCCTAAGGCCACGGCGGTTATCATGTTGATCCACAGGATCTGCAGCGGCGTCACCGGCAGCGCCACCCCAAGCAGCACGGCAAGGATGATAGTCAGTGACTCGCCTCCATTCGTCGGCAAGGTCCAAGTGATGACCTTAAGGATGTTATCGTAGACCGTCCGCCCCTCGCGCACGGCAGCCGCGATCGAGGCGAAGTTATCATCGGCAAGCACCAAGTCCGAGGCTTCACGGGCGGCTTGCGACCCCTTTTGCCCCATCGCTATGCCTGCATCGGCGCGCTTCAGTGCGGGAGCGTCATTCACGCCATCACCGGTCATCGCGACGGTGGCACCACGGCTCTGCAACGCCGTGACCAGCCGCAGTTTGTGTTCTGGGCTCGTGCGGGCAAAGACGCCGGTCGCCTCTGCCGCGTCACGCAGCGCTTCGTCTTCGAACTTGTCGATGTCCGCACCGGTCAGCACCGCATCGGTGTTTTCGATGCCGATCTGTCGGCCGATCGCAGCGGCGGTGCCTTTGTGGTCCCCGGTGATCATCTTCACGCGTATACCGGCGGCGTGGCATTCCGCGACCGCATCGATGGCCTCGGCGCGAGGCGGATCGATCAGGCCCGCAAGGCCCAGCAGCGTGAGCCCATCCTCGACATCCTCATGCGACAGCCGATCGCCCGCATGCTCCTTCCGGGCCAAAGCCAAAACGCGCTGGCCGTTGCTGGCAACTCTCTCGGCCTGTTCCTGCCACCAATTGCGGTCGATGGGCCGGGCGCCCTCCGGCGTCATCTGGCTGTCGCAACGCTCCAGCACCGCCTCCGGTGCGCCCTTCAGCAGGATCAGCTGACCGTCCTCCGTGTCGTGCAGCACCGCCATGTAGCGATAGCGCGCGTCGAACGGAATCGTGTCTCGCGCCGACGGACGGTCGCGCCATGGCTGACCCAGCTTGCCTGCAAGCGCCAGCAGCGCGCCCTCCATCGGATCGCCTTCCACATGCCAGCCTTCGGATGCGGCCGCCTCCTCTCCGTCTTCCTCATCGTCATGATCTGCGCCGGTTCTGAGCGCTGCGCCGTTGCAAAGCCCCGAGACCAGCCCAACCCCAGCCAGCACCGGCCCCGCCTCGACCTCCGCGTCCTCGCGCATGACGCGGCCTTCCGGCGCGTAGCCGTCGCCGGTAATCCGGTGCTCCCCATCCGCCGTCACAACCGTTTCAACAACCATCTCGTTGCGGGTGAGCGTACCGGTCTTGTCGGTGCAGATCACCGATACGGAGCCGATCGTCTCGATCGCGGGCAGGCGGCGTATGATCGCATTCCGGTTGGCCATCGCCTGCACACCGATGGCCAACGTCACGGTCAGAACGGCGGGCAGCCCCTCGGGGATTGCGGCGACAAAGAGCCCCACGACGATCATGAAGGATTCGTCGAACGCCATCCCCCGCACAAGCGTCGTAAATGCAAGAAGTGCCGCCGATAGCAGCAGAATCGCACTGGTGAGATATTTGGCGAACTCGCCGATCTGGCGGATCAGAGGCGTGGTCAGCGTTTCGACCCCCGCCACGAGGCCGCTGATCCGCCCGATCTCCGTTTCCCCACCGGTCGCGGTCACAACGCCCGTGGCCGACCCCTCGGACACCATCGTGCCGCTGAACGCCATCGATGCGCGGTCACCAAGCGCAGCATCGGGTTCAACCGGCTCCGTACCCTTCTGTACCGGCACCGACTCACCGGTCAGGATGGCCTCCTCGATCGTCATGCCCGCGGTTTCGATCAATCGCAGATCAGCGGGCACCTTGTCGCCCGCATCCAGCAGGACGATGTCGCCGGGCACCAGATCCGCCGCGGGCACCGTCTGCCGCTCCCCGTCACGCAACACGGCGGCATTGGGAGCGAGCATGTCGCGAAGCGCCGCCAACGCCGATTCCGCACGCCCCTCCTGCACGAAGCCGATCACGGCGTTGATGACGACCACAGCGAGGATGACGAAGGTGTCGATCCAGTGGCCAAGAACGGCCGTGATCCCGGCCGCCGCGATCAGGACCAGAATGAGCAGGTTGTTGAATTGCCGTGCGAACCGCACCAGAGGCGACGGACGCGGCGCCTCCGGAAGGCTGTTCGTCCCATGCGTTTCACGGCGATGCCGGACCTCCTCGTGGGTCAGCCCCTTACGGCGCGTGTCCAGACCGTCCAGAACCGCCTCGACGGGCTCCGACCAGCCGCGCTTGATGTCCGTCATGCGATCTCCGCTCTGCCGCTACTGCGAGGTATAGCCGCCATCGACGAGATGGTAGCTCCCGGTGATGAAGCTTGCCCGGTCCGAGAGCAGAAAGCACGTCAGGGCCGACACCTCTTCGGAGGAGCCGATCCGGCCCATCGGATGCATGCCCGCCAACCCGTCCAACATCTCCTGATCGAGATTCTTCGACAGAAGCGGCGTATTGATGAACCCCGGCCCGACCGAATTGATGCGGATCCCTTTCGCCGCGTATTCCATCGCCGCCGTCTTGGTCAGGCCCAGCACCCCATGCTTGGCCGCGACATAGGCAGAGGCGTTCTGGAAGCCGACACTGCCGAGGATCGACGACATGTTGACGATGGCGCCGCCCCCGGTCTCGAGCATCGCAGGGATCTGGTAGCGCATCCCGTAGAAGACGCCGTTCAGATTGACGTCGATGACCTTTCGCCAACTCTCCAACGGATATTCACCTGCAAGCTCGCTGGCGCCGCCGATACCGGCATTGTTCACCGCCAGATGCAGCCCCCCGCCCTTCTCCTGCGCGAACTCGACCAGCCGACGCGACGCGTCCGCATCCGAGACATCCGCCGCGCAGACATCCGCCGTACCGCCGCTCGCGCGGATGCGGTCAGCGACCTCTGCGGCCTCGCCATCGTTCAGATCGCTCACGATCACATGAGCCCCACGCGCCGCCAACTCCTCGGCGACGACCGCGCCGATGCCGGATGCCGCGCCGGTGACGATCGCCGTCTTACCTGAGAAATCCTGTTCCGGCATGATCTTCTCCCATCTGGTTGTTTGGTCGCAGCGCGGCGTGCTTATCGAGGGTAGTGCCAATGCGGCCGATGTCAGCAAAAGGCGGGCCGGCTTCGCCAAGAAGATTGACCTTTTTTAAAGGCTGATCGCTCGACCACAACGGCAACTCTGCTGCCCGCTTTGGAAAACCGACGGGCCGCTGAAGCGGTAGCGAAATGCCAGTCCTTGGTGTCAGATGAGACACCGGCGATATCTGTCGCTACAACCGAAAACGCCGCTCCCGGTCCGCCTCAGAACTATTCCGGCCAGTGGCTCCCGGAGACGACGCGCTGCAGCCCGTCAGGTTTCGCGACCGGTGAGATTGCTGACCGCTTCGGCGGTTCGCCTGAACGGGCCTCGATCGCGCCAGCTTCCGGGGGTCAAAGGCTCACATTTCTCACGATCGGCATCGAAAACCTCGTCCATACGCGCGGTAAAGCCACCGTCGAGCACGTTGAGGCAAACCTCGTTGTCCTTGAAGATGGAGCGCTCGTTGAAATTCGCGGATCCCACGCTCGCAAGTTCGCCGTCAATCGTGATGGTCTTCGAATGCAGCATCGTCGGCTGGTAACGCCACATCCGGACACCGGCATCGAGCAGGGTCCCGATCGCATCGGACCCGGAATATTCGGCAACGCGCTTATCGATGTAGGGCCCCGGGATCATGATCTCGATCTCTACGCCACGCTTCCTCGCGGCGAGGAGGCACTCGGTCTGGATCGGTCCGGGCGTAAAGTACGGCGTCTGGATCCGCATCCGCTCCTCGGCGATGATCGACAGCGTATCCTGAAGCCGCGCCGTCGCGTTCCAGCCGACCGCAGCCTGCGAAAGCAGCACCTGCGTCGTCATGCTGCCGTCGCCGTGCAGGTCCTCCAGTTCGCTGAGCGCGTCGGCGAGCGTGTTGTTCGCCTCCATCCAGTCGCCGTAGAAGGCGGCGCGAAGCCCCCGAACCGCCGGCCCCTGAACCTGAAAGTGGTTATCGCGCCAGTTTTCCGGATTTTCGGCATTCCCCTCCCACTCGGCCGCGATACCGACGCCACCGGTGAACGCGACCTTGCCGTCGCAGACAAGGATCTTGCGGTGCGTGCGGTTGTCGGTCTGCCAGGCGCGCCAACGCGGCAGCGGACGAAACCAGGCGATCCGGCAGCCGGCTGCTTCCATCCGCTCGACATAGTCCTTCCGCATCGGCCGCGCTCCGAGACCGTCGAGCAGGACCATGACCTCGACACCGGCACGTGCGCGCTCCGAAAGCGCCTCGACCATCTCCTTTGCAATGTCGCCGGTCCAGTAGATGTACGTCAGAAACTCGATCCGCCGCTTGGACTCGCGGATGGCCTTCAGCATCGCCGGGAAGATCTCGACGCCGTTCTGCAGCAGGTCGACTTGATTACCATCGGTGAAGGCCGGCCCGAGCGTGGTCTCGAGCAGCCGGCGTATGCGGTCGTGACGCGGCTCGCCATTGCTCTCCAGAAGGTTTTGCGCAGTCGCCATCATCGTACCATGGTCCCTTGTTCTCCGCGCTCAAACGTCCAAGCGCGTACCTTTTACACCAGAAGATGCCGCGTCGCACCACCCCGGCGCCGATGCGACGCGCGGCACCCCGGTCAGGCCGACAGGGGACGTCCCGGCTTCAACCGCTACTGGCGTCGCTCAGCTTCCGGGCGGAGTTGATGAGGGAAATGTGAGAGAGCGCCTGCGGGAAATTCCCGAGTTGTTGGCGCCTGACCGGATCATACTCCTCCGACATCAGGCCGAGATCGTTCGATGCGGACAATGCCCGCTCGAACATCTCATGCGCTTCGTCGAGCCGGCCGAGCCCGACCAGAGCGTCCGAAAGCCAGAACGAGCAGGCGAGGAACGCCCTCTCGCCCGACGGCAGGCCATCCCGGGTCTGCGCCGTGTCGTAGCGGTGAACGAACCCGTCCCGCATCAACTCCCGCTGAACGGCATCGACGGTCCCGGCGACGCGCGGATCGTCCGGCGGCAGAAAGCCGACCTCGGGGATCTTGAGCAGCGCCGCGTCGAGGCTGGTCGCGCCGTAATGCTGCACAAACGCATTGCGCCGCGCGTCGAAGGCATTCTCGCAAACCTCGGCGCGAATGGTCTCTGCCGTTCTGCGCCAATCGGTGCCCGCATCCGGCAAGTCTTCCACGTCGGCAAGGCTCTGGGCCGCATCGAAGGCGGCCCAGGCCATCACCTTCGAATGGGTGAAGTGCTGCTTTTGACCCCGAACCTCCCAAAGCCCTTCGTCCGGCAAATGCCACCGATCCGTCAGCGCGCCGAGGAGAGCCCTTTGAAGCTCGACAGCCTCCTGCGTCGGTTCGATCTCGAAGCGCCCGTAAAGGCGCAGGGTGCGCATCATCTCACCGTAGACGTCGAGTTGCCGCTGCCGGTGCGCCGCATTTCCGATGCGCACCGGCGCGCTGTTCTCGTAGCCGGGTAGCCAGTCCAGTTCATGCTCCCAAAGAAGCCGCTCGCCAGCCAATCCATAGAGGTTCTGCAGCTTTCGCGGATTGCCGGCCAATGCCCGGAGCAGCCAATCCCGCCACCCGCACGCCTCCTCGGTATATCCGCAATGCAGGAAAGCGGCGAGCGTCCAGCTTGCGTCGCGGGTCCAGCAGAGCCGGTAGTCCCAGTTCCGCGATCCACCGATCTCCTCCGGCAACGATGCCGTCGCCGCGGCCACGACGCCCCCCGTCTTGCGGTAGGTAAGCGCCTTCATCGTCAGGAGCGATCGCATCACCTCGCCGCCCCATTTCTGCGGAAGACGCGCCTTCTCCGACCAGCGCTGCCAATAGCCCAACGTGGCCTCGAGCGCCTCCTGCGGTTGCGACAGGCTCACCTCCCCCGTCCCCGGATCGAACCAGCTCAGCGTCGTCTCCACCCGCTCGCCCGCCTTCAGCGTGATCTGCGCCGAAAGCTCGCCCTCACGCTCCCTCAGCGGCAGGAGCGTCTGAAGGACGAGACCATTTGGCCCCGCGACGGCCTTGGCCCCATAGCTGGTCCGGGTGATCCACGCATCGGTCGAGCCATAGTCGAAGACGGGACGCAGGACCATCTCGACCTGCATCTCACCATCGAGAGCTTCCGCGATGCGAACGATCGACGGCGTCGACTCCCCCGACGACACCGGCATGAAATCCGTCACCCGAAGACGGCCGCCCGGAACGGTCCAGTCGGTCTGAAGAACCATCGTGTTCTCGACGTATCGACGCTCGACGACAGGCCGCTCCGCATCGGCCCCCTTCGCTCCGATTTTCCAGAAGCCATGTTCCTCGCGCCCCAGAAGGGAGGCGAAGCAGGCGCCCGAGTCGAAGCGGGGCGCACAGAACCAGTCGATGGAGCCACGCCTCGACACAAGAGCGGATGTCCGCATGTCGCCGATCAGCCCGTATTCGGAAATCTCTGCGGGCATCGGCGGCTACCGCGATGTGGTCGGGAAGCCGCTCAGCGTCAGCACCTCCCCCGTCATGAAGCGGCTGTCGGTCGAGGCCAGAAACACGAAGGCCGGCGCAAGTTCTGCAGGCTGTGCCGGACGCTTCCAGTAGGTGTTGGCGCCGAACTTGCCGACGAACTCCTCGTCACGCGTCGCGGCGATCAGCGGCGTCCAGACCGGCCCGGGGGCGACGGCGTTCGCGCGGATGCCACGCTCGGCGAAGGAGTCGGCCAGACTGCTGGTGAAGTTCAGGATCGCCGCCTTGGTGGCCGCATAGTCGATCAGGTGGTAATAGGGCATCATCGCGACGACGGAGGTCGTGTTGATGACGACATCTCCCTCGCCGAGATGCTTCGCCGCCTCCTGCGCCGTCCAGAAGTAGCCGTAGAAGTTCGTCTGGAACGTGTTCATCAGCCGCTCTGCCGGGATGTCTTCAAACTTCGTCGACTCGATGTGAAACGCGGCGTTGTTGACGAGGATGTTGAGCCCGCCGAGCCCTTCCACGGCCTCGCGCACCATGCGCCGGCATTCTCCTTCCTCACGGACGTCGGCGCTGATCTTCAGCCCCTTCTGACCGGCCTTCTCGATCCAGGACAACGTCTCGTCGGCATCGGCATGTTCGTCGAAATAGCCGATCGCGACATCCGCCCCCTCGCGGGCGAAGGCGATTGCCGTGGCGCGGCCGATCCCGCTGTCGCCGCCGGTGATCAGCGCCTTGAGACCCACAAGCTTGCCGCCGCCCTCATAGGATTCCTCGCCGTGGTCGGCCTGAGGATGCAGCTTGCGGTCCTGCCCCGGCCATTCCTGGCTCTGCTCCGGCGGCCCGCCCTCCATATCGTTTCGCGCAATCATGGGATTGCGGTGCATGTTCAGTCCGTGATGGCGCTTCGTTTCATCGGTCATTCTCGTCACTCCTTCCAGAGGTTGAGGTTGTTTCGTCGGTCTCGCCGCCGTTCTGCGTATCGCCTGATCCCACTGCGCCGTTGGTGCTGTCCCCGCCACTGTCGCTTCCGATGAGTTGGAAGCCGAGCAGGTCGGCGAAATACACGACCGCAAACGCCGCGAAGAAGAGCCCGGCGCAGATGGCCAACACGAACACGGTGCGAGACGGCCGCAGATCCGCCGGCAGCGTGCGGCGATTGAGATAGAGCGTCAGGAAGACGATTACCGGCGTATGTGCCGCGGCGACGATCCCGGCGACCGACAGGATGTCCACCGGCCGCTGCACGATGAAGAACAGGATCAGCGGCAGGATTGCCGTGGCGATCAGGGCATAGGCGTTCTTCAGCCGTTCGCGGTCCCCGAGGATACCTGCCACCCAACCCCCGTTCGCGGGTCGCCGTTCCGCCGGCCACAGGAGCATGGTCGCATCCGCAAAGGTGCGGCCCCATCCGTCCTGATCGGCAAGCACGGTTCCGGCCAGCGCAATCATGATCCCGCCCAACAGGATCCAGCGGCCGACGGCGCCCCACACGTCGCCCAGCAGGCGCGCCAGATCCTCGGCCACCTGAATACCTTCCGGGACGATGTCTTCGGGCCCGAGCACCTCGGCTCCGAGGATCAGGAACGAGACGATGATCGTGGCGCCGCAGGCAACGCCGAGGCCCGCGGCCCGCGCCATCAACCTGTCCCAGGCGGCGATGCGCGCCTTGCGGTCCTCCAGCGACAGACGCTCCCCGTTCTGCCCCTCCGCCTCGGAGGTGACCGCCCCGCCGTAACCCCGCTCCGCAACCCAGTATGAGAACCACATGATCCCGGCCGCACCGGCAAGGATGAAACCGACCCAAGGCAGAACGAAGTAGACGTCGAACTCCTCGGGCACGCCCGGAACGACACCCTGCGCGAGCGTTCCGGGCGAGGGAAATACGATGACTGCGCTGATGACGGCGGTGGCGATCAGCAGGCCGCCGAGGATCGAGCAGACCTTCTCGATGCCCTTGTACTGCCCCGAGATGACCAGCACGATCGATGCCAGGATCAGCCCGGTCGCATAGATCGTCTGCCCTCCCGGAAAGGCGATCATCATCGCGCTTCCCGCCAGGGCCGCGATCCCTGCAATGGTGACGACCGCCGCCACGAATTGCGGCACGAAGATCAACCAGACGGCCCATCCCCGCGGGCCGGGAAGACGATTGAAGCCGTCAAGAAGCGTCCGCCCGGTCGCGACGGTGTAGCGTCCGGCCTCGCGGATCATGACCCACTGGAACACGATGACGACAAGCGCCACCCACAGCAACTCGTACCCGTATTGCGACCCCACGCGCGGCGTGAACAGGACCGACCCCGACCCGACGGAGGAGAGCATCCACAGCAGCGCCGGGCCGTACCACTTGAGACGGGACATCCCGCGCGGCGGCTCGGGGACATGATCGCGCAGCATTTCGCCTGTCTTTTGGCTCACGAGGCAAACACTCCGACGATGACGTCGCGCCGAGCATTCGCCGACCGCACGCCCAAGCCATTGCGACAGGCCGCTGGCCGCATTCCAAGCCTAGTCTCGGCATCTCGAAAGAACATTTTCGACACCTCCTCGCGATCTTGCGTGTCGTAGGCAGGGGCTCACCTGGTTTGGCGATTGAGGCCGATCCACGCGACGGCGGGCGCGCGCGCTCAGCATACTGTCGGCCGTCGGGGCGCCTTGCGTCCTAAACGGCATCGGCACCGTGATGTTCCGATGTAATTCGCGGCCGCGCCTGAGCGTGTGGCGCCGGTCGAAAGGGGAAGCTTGCCACCCGACCTCAAGGCTTATGGAACTTGGGTAAAACCAAGCCGTTCAGTTTCCGTCATGTGCTGACGAAGGGACCGCCCCATGAATGCCGTCTGTTTTTCTTGCTGCTTCTCGGCCCGTCCCACGCCGCCGGGTTAAGCCGGACCAACACCCGCAAGCCCCCAGAGCCGGGGCGGAAGAAATTGCTTGGCCACTTGGGCGGCCGCCATTCGGTCGCTCCGAACCTTGACCGCCCCCGCATTCGGCAAACGGTCCTCGGCCAACCCACTAGACACAGGAGGCGTTACCGAATGGCAGGCTATGTAGGACGCGCCGCGAACCGCCAGTCGATGATCGCGATCGCGATCATGCTCGCGATCCTCCTTTGGGCATTCCTCGGCCAGGAGAACTTCCGGACGGTCGTCCAAACGGTGCGGAGCGCAAGCCGCCCGGTTCTGGAATGGTACTTCGTCGGCATCATCTGCTTTTTCTTCGGCGCGATGCTGTGGCTCGGAGTCAGCCGCTACTACAGGGTGCGCCTCGGTGCGGATGACGAGGAGCCGGAATACACACTCGCCGCTTGGCTCTCGATGCTGTTTGCGGCAGGCACCGGCGTCGGCCTCCTGTTCTGGAGTATCGCGGAGCCGCTGGAACATTTCGACAGCAACCCGTTTCAGGCCGGCGAGCTTCAGAATCCCGCCGCCCTCGCTCTCAGGCTCACGTTCTTTCACTGGGGCCTGTCCGGCTGGGCGATCTTTGCGCTCATCGGGCTGTGCCTTGCCTATTTCTCGTTCCGCCGGAATCGACCGCTGACCCTCCGGTCCGCATTGGAGCCCGTGATTGGCAGGCACAGCGACGGGATCATCGGCCGCGGCTTCGATGTCGTGGCGGTCATCGCCACCGTCTTCGGCGTCACCACCACGCTGGGCCTTGGTGCGCGACAGGTGGGCACGGGGCTGAATGAAGTCTTCGGCCTGCCCGGCTCGACCTGGGTCCAGTTGGCGACGATCGCGGTGATCATCGCCGTGGCCACGACATCCGTCGCGCTCGGGCTGCAGCGCGGGATCCGACGCTTGAGCGAATTCAACGTGGTCCTCGCCGGGCTGCTTCTCCTCTTCTTCTTCGTCTACGGCCCGACAAACCACCTCATCTCCATGACGCTGGAGGTCAGCGGTGCCTATCTGCAAAAGCTGCCGGCGCAGAGTCTCTTCACCGGCGCGACGGGCGGCGCGGACTGGTTGAACGAATGGACGATCTTCTACTGGGGCTGGTGGATCGCGTGGGCGCCGTTCGTCGGCATGTTCATCGCGCGCATCAGTCGCGGCCGGACCATCGGAGAGTTCCTGCTGGGGGTCTTCCTGTTCCCCTCCGTCTTCACATTCATCTGGATCGGCATCCTCGGAGGCAGCGCGCTGCACCTGCAGGGCGAAGGCGTGACCGATCTGATTTCGGTGGTGCAGGAGGACGAGGCCCGCGCGCTCTTCGTCACGATCCGCGAATTGGGCGCGCCGTCGACCCTGACGACTCTGGTAAGCGGGATGGCGATCCTGCTGATCGCGATCTTCTTCGCCACCTCCGCTGATTCCGGAACCCTCGTCATCAACACGATCCTCTCCGACGGCAGCACGACCCCTCCCGCCTGGCGTCGGATCTCCTGGAGCATCGGGATCGGCCTGCTGACTGCCGCGCTGATCCTCGCGGGAGGGATCGAGATCCTGCAGCAGACCGTCGTCTTGGCCGCAGTTCCGTTCTCCGTCGTCTTGGCTGCCATGACAATCGGCCTGTTTCGTGCGCTGATGAGTGAAGAGCAGGATCCCCGCAAAGGCCGCAAAGGCCGCCGTCCGCGCCAGCCTTGGGCCGGCACCGATGAGCCGGATTAGGGACAGTTCCGGGCGAAGGACTGGCGCACCAATTGCCGAGGCCCTGCCGCAAGACCGTGAAGCTCTCCGCCCGTACTGTGATGTTTCCAGACGGATCGACTTGTTAGGAAACAGCCACTTCCACGGCTCCGCGCGCCAGACGTCCTTGAGCGGCCTGCCGATGGGATCGATCCGCGGGAGATGCGCAATCAGGGGCGAAACCGACGCGATTTCCCGCAGGTCCACGTTCGACCTTGCTGCAGGAACTGGATTGCTCGCCCCCGAAGCGCTATTGCTCCCTTGGTCACACGCTTGTTACCAGCGCATTATCCAAGACAGGGAGACAACATCATGCTTAAAACCATATTCACGCTTGTTGCGGCGGCCGGTATTTCCGCCGCGGCGAGCGTTTCCGCCCAGCAGCCGCAATTTTTCCGCATCGGCACGGGCGGTACGTCCGGCACCTATTACCCGATCGGCGGCCTGATCGCGAACGCCATCTCCAACCCGCCCGGATCGCGCCCCTGCGAGGAAGGCGGCTCCTGCGGCGTGCCCGGCCTGATCGCGACGGCCCTTTCGGCCAACGGTTCGGTTGCCAACGTGAACGCCATCGCCGGCGGGTCGCTCGAGTCCGGCTTCGCGCAATCTGATGTCGCCACCTGGGCACAGACCGGCACCGGCATCTGGGAGGACCGCGAGGCGGTCGAGAGCCTGCGCGCCATCGCCAACCTCTACCCCGAGACGATCCACCTCGTTGCCTCTGCCGATAGCGGCATCGAAAGCGTGGGCGATCTGGAAGGAAAGCGCGTTTCGCTCGACGAGCCGGGTTCCGGCACGCTGGTCGACGCACGGATCATCCTCGAGGCCTACGGCCTTAGCGAGGACGAGATCGTGGCGTCTTACCTCAAGCCCGATCAGGCTGCGGAACGCATGCGCGACGGCGCAATGGACGCCTTCTTCTTCGTGGGCGGCTTCCCGGCCGGCGCCATTGCCGAACTCGCCAGCCAGGATGACATCACCCTCGTCCCGATCTCGGGCGAAGAAGCGCAGGGCATCGCCGAGGAATACACGTTCTTCGCCGAGAACACCGTTCCGGGCGGCACCTACGAAGGCGTGGACGCGGACACGACCACCCTGTCCGTCGGCGCCCAATGGATCACATCGGCCGAGCAGCCCGAGGAGCTGATCTACCAGATCACCGAAGCGCTGTGGAACGAGAACACGCGTTCGCTGCTCGATGCGGGCCACCAGAAGGGCGGGCAGATCACCCCCGACACCGCGCTCGACGGCGTCGGCATCCCGCTTCACCCGGGTGCTGAGCGGTTCTACCGCGAGCAGGGCCTGCTTTCCGAGTGAGATCGACCGGCCGGTTCCTTCGGGGGCCGGCCTTCAACTAAAGGGGGGACGGGCATGGCAGCGCAAAGGACCGAGAGCGAAGAGGCCGAACGCGCCGAAGCGCTGACCGAAGCGGAGATGAAGGCGCTCGAGGAGCGTTATGACCCGGAGGTTCGTTTCCGACCGCTGACGCCCCCCCTTCACTGGCTGGCGGCAATCGCGCTCTTCGTGCTGTCCTGCTACCACTTCTACACGGCCGGCTACGGCATTCCGCAGGCCACGACCCATCGCGGAACACACCTGGCCTTCACCCTCGGGCTGATCTTTCTGTCTTTCCTGGCCTTCGGCCGCGCCGACGAGCCGCGCAGCGGCATCTTGCGGCCGCTTGGCCTGCCCTGGTTCGACTGGATCTTCGCCATCGGCGGCGTCGTGTCGGCACTTTATGTGCCATGGATCTTCGCGGACCTCGCCTTCCGGGTGGGGGATCCGCTGCCGATCGACGTCCTCATGGGCACCATCCTGATCGTCGTCCTGCTCGAGGCGACGCGTCGCGCGATGGGCTGGCCGCTCCCGGTCATCGCGCTGCTCTTCATCGCCTACGCCTATTTCGGCCAATCGATGCCCGGCGTGTTCACCCATCCGGGCGCCAGCTGGAACAACATCGTCAACCACCTCTACCTGACGAGCCAAGGCATCTACGGCACCGCCCTCGGCGTCATCTCCACCTATGTCTTCCACTTCGTTCTGTTCGGCGTGCTGGCGACGCGGATCGGGCTGGGTCAGCTCTTCATCGACCTGGCCTCCTCGCTCGCGGGTCGTTTCGCGGGCGGACCGGCGAAGGTGTCGGTCCTGTCCTCGGCGATGCTCGGCTCCATCTCCGGCTCGTCGATTGCCAACACGGTTACGACCGGCTCGCTGACCATCCCGGCCATGGTCCGGATCGGGTATCCGCGCCATTTCGCCGCCGCGGTCGAGGCGGCAAGCTCCACCGGCGGTCAGATCACGCCCCCCGTGATGGGGGCCGTGGCCTTCCTGATGATCGAATATCTGGGTGTGCCCCTGACGACGATCCTGACGGCGGCGCTCGTGCCCGCGTTCATGCACTTCTTCGGCGTCCTCGTGCAGGTCCACCTCGAGGCACGCGCCCGAGGCCTTCGCGGCCTGACGAAGGAGGAACTGCCCGTCGCGTGGTCCGTCTTCAAAGCCGGATGGCTGACCACGCTGCCCCTCTTCGTGCTGGTGGCGATCCTGCTGTCGGGCAGGACGCCCTACCTCGCGGCCTTCTGGGGGATCGCTTCGTGCCTGCTGGTGCTCGTCATCCAGAACCTGATCCGCCACGACCTGAAGACCGCAGCCCGCGAAAGTGTGCGCGAAACGTGGGACGGTTTCGTCGTGGGCGCGAAATACTCGCTCTCCGTCACGGCCGCCGCGGCATTGGTCGGCATCGTCATCGGCGTCGTCACCCTCACCGGCGTGGGCTTCAAGATCGCCTATATGGTGACCTCGGTGGCCGCCGGCTGGGCACAGGATCTCTCGGCGTGGTGGGCGTTCCTGCCCTTCGAGATCATGACTGTCGAAAGCCTGACACTGCTCTTCACCCTCATCATGACGGCGGTGGTCTGCGTCCTGATGGGCTGCGGCATTCCGACGACGGCCAATTACCTCATCATGATCGCGGTCGCCGCGCCCATCCTGAGCCTTCTGGGCGTGCAGCCGCTGGTGGCGCACTTCTTCGTGTTCTACTATGGCGTCCTCGCCGATATCACGCCGCCTGTCGCGCTCGCCGCCTATGCCGCGGCAGGCATTGCCGACGCCAACGCTTTCAAGGCGGGAAACACGGCCTTCAGACTGGGCATGGGCAAGGCGCTCGTTCCGTTCGTGTTCGCCTTCTCGCCGTCGTTGCTGATCGTCGTCGATGGCTTCACCTGGTCGGAGTTTTTCCTCGCGACCGGCGGCGCCATGCTGGGCATCTGGGCCTTATCGGCGGCGTTCGCGAACTGGCTGATTGCGCCGCTGAAGGGATATGAGCGGGTTCTGCTCGTCCTTGCCGCAGTGCTCCTCGTCGCGCCGGATTGGACGGCGACGGTGATTGGCTTGGTGCTCATCGCACCTCCGTTGATCCGACAAGTGTTGATGGGAAAGACAGGCGTGCAAACCTCGTCCTGAACCGCCCCGCGAAGGCCGAACGAGATGCGAGACGCCTCGTTCGGCCAACCACCTCTGGATTACACCCCCCTTTCGGGAAAATGCTTTGCCATACGCTGGCACTCTGCGGTTCATCAGCGTGACGGTGACACAGAGTGCGCTTTAGGCAGTTATCGTGGATCAGCGTGAAGCCAGGGGCTGATCCCCTCCGCCTCATCGATCGCTCAACAAGGCCGAAAATGGCTTTGAATTGAACAACATGTGTAACCGCCCCATGCGCAAGAGGTAATTTCAGAGCTGGCTTCAGCGCGTCACCGGGTGCTGACATGTGTCCGGCCTCAAGATGCGGCTTCATGCATGCCGCGGGCCCGTATGGTGTTCGAAGGTCGGGTCCAGATCAACGCCGCGTGCTCGATGGCACTCTGTTGCACACTGGTTCTCCCGATCCCGTCTCACGACTGTTGCGCCAAACTGCTCCTTGCCCTCTTCCGCTCCGACGTCCTCGCGATCGACGGTCGGCTTATGCCGCCGCGACCGGGGACTGATAGACACCGCCCCTAGCCATCAGGGCCCAGACGATGCGCGCACTCGCCATTGTGCTCGAACCAATGGCGCACAAAGGCTCGTTGTTTGCCAGTGCCACGCGCACCAGCATCGGCGGCTTGCGCGACAGCATGCCGCCCAGCCACGTGCCGGGCTTGGCCGAAGCGTGGGTATGCCGTTTGATAATGACGCTGTTGGCGCCGATGATCAGCAGGCGTCGCAGGGACCGCTCGCCCATCTTCGTCGTGGCTCCGAGCCGCTGCTTGCCGCCGGTCGAGTGCTGCCGGGGCACGAGGCCCAGCCAGGCTGCAAAATCGCGCGCTCGGCGGAACGTGTCAGGCGGCGGGGCCAAAGTTGCGAGGGCTGTCGCAATCAGCGGACCGATACCCGGCACCGTCATCAGACGCCGAGCCACTTCGTTCTCTTTGGCGCGTCGGGTGATCTCGGCATCAAGCTTGGTGATCTCTTCCTCCAACTGCGTCAGTGCCGCGACCAGAACCTTGAGGGTGGGGATGGCATCGGCAGGTAGAGTGCATTCCGGATCTTCGACGAGTGCAATCAGCTTCGATGCGTTCGCTGCCCCCTGCGGCACGATCTCCCCGAACTCGGCCAGATGACCGCGCAGCGCATTTATGGCCTGCGTCCGCTGCCAGATCAGAAGCTCGCGCACGCGGAACACCATGGCCGCGCCCTGGGTCTCTTCGCTCTTCACCGGAACGAAGCGCATCGTCGGCCGCAATGCCGCCTCGCAGATCGCTTCGGCATCGTTCGTCGGCTTACGCGGCGCCACCGGCGCCACGGTCCCCCTCACCATCATTCTTCTGCCGCTTCACGAACGGCTTGACGTAGGCGGGTGGGATCAGCCGAACGTCATGGCCCAGCTTGCCGATCTCACGACCCCAGAAATGAGCGCCGCCGCAGGCTTCCATCGCCACGACACAGCCCGGGAGCTGGCCGAAAAACTCCAGCACCTGAGCTCGACTTTGTACGTTTTCACTCACGTCCAGGTCCAGAAAATGGCCTCGTTCGCTATGAACTCGAGCGCGTCGTCGAGAGGCATGACGACGCCACCCATGTCATCGATATCCTCCCATTTGCGCCGGTGTGACCAGTATCCGAGCCGAACCTCGTCTCCGTTGCCGGTCGGCTTCAGGCGGGCAATCGGCGCCTCCGTCTCCAGCAGGTAGAGATGGCAAGAGCCCTTGTTCTTGTAG
>NZ_CYPR01000083.1 GCF_001408515.1 Jannaschia seosinensis
TGCAGGCGTGCCGGCGGGGAGCTCGATCCTGACAACGCCGACGGCAATGCGAAGCAGGTCGCCCGACTGCGGCGAAGCCTCCCGCTCCACTGGCTCCTCCGGCTCACGCAGGACAAGGGGCGCGAAGACAGGGAGCTCACCAGCCCCCGCGGAGGCGTCGATGGCCGCAGGCAGGACCAACTTGCCCTTCTTCGCCAAGCCCCGCCAGGCGGACAACTGGTTCGGCTTAACCCCATACCGCTCGGCCACGGAGTTCACGGTCGCGCCCGGCGCCAACGTCTCCGCGACAACCTGCGCCTTTACATCATCCGGCCACCGTCGATGCCCTGACGCATGGACCTCCACACCCAGCGATCTGAGAAACGAATTCATAGCACACATTGCGAAACGCACTCCCCATCTTGAGATGGGTAGATCTCGCAATCATGCCGATGCCCGACAACGTGGGCCGCAGCCACCGCTTACGAGAAACCAGCAGATGTCAGATCACAGGTTCCGTCATTGTTCGGCGCTTGAGGGGAATTCATCACGCCCGGTGCCGTGTCGAGGCGAAGATGTGATATCTCAAAGCATTCGGCGTACGCATCGCCGCAAGATCCCGGCCAGCGAGGCCGCCGAAATCCACGTCTGTGCCGCCCTCATGACCCGCTTCTTGGCCGTCGGCGCCACCGTAATCCTCCGCGTGACCTGACATCAGCAGGAAAGAAGCCACTCAAGCCTCAGGCGTAGGTGTCGCATCCCGGAAGGTAGTATGGCTGTTTCTTGAACAGCTCTGGCTTGATTTTGTGCCAGTCCTTCATGGCCTGCAAGGGCGCCTTGCTGGCCAACGCTGCTTGCGGGAGCTGCTGGTTGTAGAGCCAGACGTATCGGTGGAGCGTGGTCTCCAAATCCTCGCCTGATCGGAAATGGTGGCTCTGCAGGACCTCTTCGATCCGGCCGTTGAAGCGCGCGACCATTCCGTTGGTCTGCGGCGACTTCGGCGGGGTCAGGCGGTGGTCGATGTCGAGGGCGGCGCAAAGCGCGTCGAACGCGTGCTCTCCCGTGGCAGTCCGCTTGCGCAGGCCGAAAAGGCGGTCGGTGAACTCCTTGCCATTGTCGGTGAGAATGGTGCGGATGCGGATCGGGCAGGCGCGCTCCAGATCGCGCAGGAAGCGCCGTGCGTTGGCCGCGGTCTTTGCCGGGAAGACACGGATGAAGACCCATCGGGTCGCCCGGTC
>NZ_CYPR01000084.1 GCF_001408515.1 Jannaschia seosinensis
TACTGTCAGTCCTTTGCGCGCCCCCCAAGCCGAATCGTGCTCGATATCGATGATACCTTTGACGCGGTGCATGGCCACCAGCAGCTGCGCCTGTTCAATGCGTTCTACGACGAGTTCGGCTTCCAGCCGATCGTCGTGTTTGACGGCGAAGGCCGGCTCGTCGGGACACTGTTGCGCCCGGCCCGCCGCCCCAATGGGGCCGAGAGCGCGACCCACATCCGCCGGTTGATCCGGCAGATCGCCAGGCATTGGCCCGAGACAGAAATCCTGCTGCGAGCCGACAGCCACTACTGCACCCCGCAGGTTCTGGACCTGTGTGACGGGCTCGGGCTGCGCTATGTCTTCGGTCTGTCAAAGAACGGCCGTCTGGCGCGGAACATCTCGGCTCTGGAGGCATCGACAGCGGCGCGCTACGTCCGGACGCCGGGTCAGAAGCTGCGCCGGTTCAAAACCTTCTCCTACGCGGCTCTGTCGTGGTCGAAACCCCGCCGCGCCATCGCCCGCGTCGAGGTTGGCCCCATGGGTCGGGACACCCGCTACATCGTCACCAACCTCGAGGGCGGTCGCGGTAAGCACCTTTACGAGAAGCTCTATTCCGCTCGCGGCCAGGCCGAGAACCACATCAAGGCGTGGAAGACCCACCTCGCAGCAGACCGGACGTCGTGCTCGAAAGCCAACGCCAACCAGATGCGCCTGATGCTGCACGGCTGCGCCTACTGGGTCTGGTGGAAGCTCCGCGCGGCTTGCCCGAAGCGCTCACCATGGCGCCGCGCCCAGTTCGACACGCTGCGGCTACATCTCGTCAAACTGGCCGCCACCATCGTCGAAAAGAAGACCCGGATCATCGTGACCCTGCCGGCTTCGTGTCCCCGAAAGGGACTTCTCCTCCTTCTCTTCGACGCCCTCGCCCCACCGAAAACAGCCTGACGCAAGCGCCCCGACAAACCCCGAAACATCAACCCGTATCGCCCAAGACCCAAGTCACCGGCCGGCATGCCAACCGGACGCAAACACCGGGTGCGCGCAAGAAAACCGAGACCGGGGAAACCATCCCACGGAGCACAAGTCCGCAGCTTCATGAATTATGCGGGCTAAAAGCATCGTCAGGCGCGAAGGGTATCGGTTGACGAGAAGAACATCGCCTGACTCACCGCTGATTGAACCTGCTCTTCCTTGTAGGGCTTCGAGATCAGAAAAGCGGGCTCGGGACGGTCTCCCGTTAGGAGGCGTTCGGGAAACGCCGTGATGAAGATCACCGGGATGTCGGGCATGGCCTGAAGCAAGTCGTTAACCGCATCGATACCTGACGAATTGTCCGCCAACTGAATGTCGGCAAGGATAAGATCTGGACGCTCCGTCGCACCCAGTTCCACTGCTTCGCTGCGGGTACGGGCAACGCCGATGATCGTGTGGCCGAGATCCTCGACGATTGCGGAAATGTCGGCGGCGATGATCGGCTCGTCCTCGATGACCATGATCCGCCCGGCGACGCTCTTTTCCATGTCGGTACGCGCGGTCGCGATCAGATGGCGGACCTCGTCGCGGTCCACGTCCATGATCGTGGCGATCTGACTGATCGAGAAATCCTCGACCGTGGAAAGGAGCAATGCTTCGCGGGTGTTCGGCTGGAGCTGACCGAGCAGGTCCTGCGCCCGAACCTGAACCTCGGACCCTTCGGCCGCGACAGGTGCGCCGGATGTGCTCCAGATCGCGTGGAAAGCCTTGTAAAGGCCGACTTTCGTTTCATCGGTGCCGGCCAAGGAGGAACGATCCTCAAGTATGGCCTCGAGCGTGGCGAGCGCATATGTGTCGCCAGATTGCTGGTTACCGGTCAACGACCGGGCGTAACGCCTAAGATACGGGAGTTCCCTTGCGATGCGATCCGAAAGATCAACCGTTTCCGTTGTTGCAGACATGCGGTGCCTTGCCTTCCAGTTCTTTTCTTGGAACCAAACTGGTAACCGTGCGGTTAGTTCCGGACCTTTTAGATTTTCGCAAAAAAAGCAGACCGGACAGTATGAAGAACAACACCGAGAAGGGGGTGGGCGTGGAAGCGGAGGACATCGAAACGACGGACGCGTCGCAAGATACCGATCCTCGCATCGCCGCGCTCATCGACCAGAATCTGAAACTTGTCTATTCCGATCTCGTGCAGGAGGACCTGCCGGACCGCTTCAAGGATTTGTTGGCCGTGCTAAAGGCTCAGGATGCCGAGACGGGGAAAGATGACGCATGACCGCACGCAATCGAGAGAAGACGGCGAAGGGCGGCGAAGTCGATCCTCGGGAGGAACTGCTGGAACATCTTCCGGCCCTCCGAGCGTTCGCGCTCAGCCTGACGCGTAATGGGGCCACGGCCGATGACATGGTGCAGGACACCGTCGTCAAGGCATGGACCAACATCGAGAAATTTCAGGTCGGCACGAACATGCGCGCCTGGCTCTTCACGATCCTTCGCAACACCTACTACTCCAGCCGACGGAAGCTTAACCGTGAGGTTGCGGATCCGGAGGGAAACCTGACCGGAGGGCTTTCGGTCAAGCCGGATCATGACGGCCACCTGAATCTCACCGACTTCAAGAAGGTGTTCGAGACCCTGCCCGACGAGCAGCGTGAGGCGCTCATTCTCGTGGGAGCCTCGGGGTTCAGCTACGAGGAGGCCGCCGACATGTGCGGCGTCGCCATCGGCACGATCAAGAGCCGTGCCAACCGCGGGCGTGCCAAGTTGACTGAGCTTCTTCAGCTTGGCGAGGACGGCTCGATGGAGTTGACCGACAGCGCGACCATGGCGGTCGTGGCCGGCGGCGGGAGCGTGTTGCGCTGACGCCCTCGGGCCAGACAACCGACCCATGGCACAAATCCGTCCGTGTTCGCTTGGCAGCGCTGCTTTCGGTGGCGCTGCTTCCGATCGGGCTGATGGCGGTGTTTCAGACGCAGCGCGTGGCCGAACAGGCCAGCGAGAATGCGGAGCTTGCGCTTCTGGCACTGACGGAAAAGGCCGCCTCGATCGAGCGCCGTGACGTGCGCCAGGCCACCGGCGCCGCGGCCACGTTGGCGGCGCTGGTGCCGAACCTGATCGAGGATCCCGAAATTTGCTCGGCGCGAATGCGTGCGGTCACGGATCGTGTCCCCCAATTCGGCTTTGCAGGTTACATCCCGACGAACGGCATAATGACCTGTGCCTCAAGCGGCGCCCCGTATGATTTCAGCGACGACCCGATCTTTGCGGAGGCCATGGCCAATCCACGGCCGCGTGTGCAGATCACCGGTTCAGGGCCGATCAGCGGGGATACCGTCCTGATGATATCCGTCCCGGTTTTCGAGCCGGGGACAGGGGCCATGGCGGGCTATGTCACGATCTCTACCCCCTATAGCAGCCTCTCGTTGTTCAAGGCGCAGGATTTCTCGGAGGATCTCCTCGAACTGGTCACGTTCAACGGGCAGGGACAAATTCTCAGCACGATGGACGAGACGTCGAATGTCGGCGCGTTCCTGCCCGAAGCGTTGACCCTGAGGGAAATCTCTCAAGGCCCGTCGCGTGCCATCCGTGCACAAGATGCCTCGGGGGAGGAGCGAATATATACGTTCGCCCCCGTCGAGCAGGGTCTCTTCTACGTCTTGGGCATCTGGGAGGAAGGCGCACAGATGTCCGGCGAACGGAGCGGACAGATGCTGACCGTCCTGTTCCCGGCCCTGATGTGGCTCGTCAGTCTCGTGGTCGCGCTCATGGCGGTGCACCGCCTTCTGACGCGGCATCTTCAGCGGCTGGGCCGGCAGATGGCCCTGTTCGCCGCCGCACGACGTCTGCCCGACCGACCCGATGCCGGCGATCCGCCGACGGAGATCCTGCGCATCCAACAGGCGTTTCAGGCGATGACAGACGTTCTGATCCGGGATGAGGCGGCTATGGAAAATGCCGTCCGCGCCAAGAGCGTGCTGGTCAAGGAAATCCACCACAGGGTGAAGAACAACCTTCAGCTCATCTCGTCGATCATCAACCTGCAAATCCGCGACAGCGACAACGATGAGACCCGCCAAGCCCTTCGCAGGACACAGGACCGCGTGCACGGAATGGCGACCATTCATCGCGATCTCTACCAGACGAACGAGAGCGGCCTCGTGAATGTCGGAAACCTGATCCGGGAAGTCGTCGTCCGTTCGGTCGAGTTGAGCGGTGAACATCACGATGTCGACCTGCAGATCGATGTCGCCGATGTCTGGCTTTATCCCGATCAGGCGGTGCCGTTGTCGCTTCTGGCGTCCGAGGGCGTCATCAACGCCCTCAAACACATGCCCGAAGAGGGCGCCGGGAGCCGCTGGCTCGCCGTACAATTTACCGAGGACGGGGACGAGGAGCGCCGGTGCACCTTCGAGATCCGGAACGAAACGCCGGCCGAACCGCGACCGATCCAGCGTCCCGGTGGAATGGGGCGCAAACTGATCCGAGCATTCGCTACACAACTTGACGCGGACGTGCGAACCAAGGAGGCAGGCGGCATCTTCCGCCTGGAAGTCACCTTCACGGCCTCCGATTTTGCCCCCGCGCCAGGCGCCTATTAGAGCCCGATCGAAGGACCCACATGAACCAGCATGAGCATCATGTCGAAGACGTCAGGGTGTTCCTGACGGGCTCCGAAGCCTTTCCCGAACTCGAAAGATTGTTCCTGAACGCGAAGGAACGGGTGACCCTGTCCTTCCGGATCTTCGATCCATCGACGCGGCTGCATTCTCCCGAGGCGCGCGAGATCGGAGAGGATTGGTTCGACCTTGTCGTTCATACCCTGCAACGCGGCGTGCGCATTCGGATCGTCGTCAGCGATTTCGATCCGGTCATCCGCCCCGACTATCATCAGCGGGCGAACCGCTGCGTCCGCCAGTTGATCGCGGCGGGCGAGGCGTCGGGACGCCCCGACCTCATCCATGCCACGGCCGCGCTCCACCCGGCTCGCGTCGGCTGGCTTCCCGGGCTCGCCCTGTGGCCAAGTGCGCGCGCGTATCTTCTAAAGACGGTGAAGGGCCTCAATGCCGCGAAGGAGGCGGCGCGTCGCCGGCGTCTGTCGGAGCTGCCGCGGCTTCGCCCCTATCTGCGTATCCTGCGCGACGAAGTCCTGCTTCGCCCCTTCAGCCGACCGCAGCTGACGCCGGTGACGCACCACCAGAAGCTCGCGCTGTTTGACGGCGAGCAACTCTATATCGGCGGCCTCGACCTCAACGATCGGCGCTACGACACGCTTGAACACAAGAAACCGGGCCATTCGACGTGGCACGACATTCAGCTTCTTGTGCGCGGCCCGGCTGCGCAGGATGCGGAGACGCATCTCGAAAGCTTTCTTGACGTGGTGGAGGGCGGCCGGAAGCCGCCGGAAACGCCGCACATCCTGCGAACTCTTTCGGCCAAGCGCAGGATCGAGATCCCGTACATGTCGCCGCGGATCATAAAGACGGAGTTGGCCGACGCGCATCATGCCGCGGCCAGATCGAGCGAACGCCTCATCTATATCGAGACCCAGTTCCTTCGCGACCGGCCGTTTTCCCGCACGCTGGAGCGTGAAGGGCGCAGAAATCCGAACCTTAATCTTATCGTGATTCTTCCAGCCGCGCCGGAAGATGTCGCCTTTCAGGACAATGACGGCAGCGACGCACGGTTTGGCGAATACCTGCAGGCGCGCTGCGTCATGAAGCTTCAGCACGCGTTCGGCGATCGGCTGTTCCTCGGCGCACCGGCGCAGACGCGCAAGGCGGAACCGGGCGGGCGCGGTCAACTCTACGGCGCGCCCCTGATCTACGTCCACGCGAAGGTGTCGATTTTCGATGACCGCCAAGCTCTCGTCTCCTCGGCCAACCTCAACGGCCGCAGCTTCAAATGGGATACGGAAGCCGGCGTGAAACTCGAACGCGCCGAGGATGTCCGCCACCTGCGGCATCGCTGCATGTCTCACTGGCTCGGGGGGGATGTTCCCGACGTTTTCGATGATCCCGCCCGTGCCGTGGCGGCCTGGAGAGATCGGGCGCGTGCGAATGCGCGGCGCGATCCTGCGGCTCGGCACGGCTTCATCCTGCCGTACTCCGCGGCTCCCGCACGCAGGTTCGGCAGGCATTTGCCGGGGATTCCGGAAGAGATGGTCTGAGACGGTCGCAGGGCCTGCCCCGCATGCTCCTGCGGGGGCATGGAAGCGCGGGACAGACCCTGTCTGGCCGTGAACCCGGTGCATCAACTGGTCCGAGGGAAGACCTGCACGTTCGGTTCGGCTGATCCCGGGGGCCAAGGATGAGGGGAAATGGCGCCGCCGTTCTCGATGACGGAACACGCCCGTGCGAGATCGGTTCCCGCAAAAGTTGCATTTGTTCCAGTCTGCCGATCCGGCAACACCCGCACGCGTTTCCTCTGCATCAAAACAGGCTGACCCGTGCCCCCTCCCCCAGGCGTTCATCCGTTTCAGCCCATGGCATTGGGCAAGATTGTGACGATGCCGGGAAACACCGTGATGAGGGCGACGCCCACGAGAAGCAGCAGGAAAAAGGGAAAGGCCGCGCGCGCAATCCGCAGGATGTTCAGCCCGGTCAATCCTTGGATGACGAACAGGTTGAAACCGACGGGGGGCGTGATCTGGCTCATCTCGACAACAATGACGAGGTAGATGCCGAACCATAGCGGATCGATGCCTACTGCCTCGACCATGGGCAGGATGATCGATGTGGTCAGAACGACAACGGAGATGCCGTCCAGAAAGCAGCCCAACACGATGAAGAACAACGTCAGCACCGCAAGAAGCGCATAGGGAGATAGACCCATCGCGCCGATCTGGGCCGCCAGCCCGCGCGGAATACCGGTGAAGCCCATGGCCACGGCAAGGAAGGCCGCGCCCAGCAGGATGAAGGCGATCATGGCCGAGGTTCGCGTGGCCGCCATCATCGCCTCCCCCAGCAGTCGCCAGGAGAAGCCGCCGGTGGCAAAGGCAAGGATCGTCGCCAGCACGACGCCAAGAGCCGCCGCATCGGTGGGCGAAGCGAGGCCCGTATAGATCGACCCGATCACCCCCCCGATCAGAAGCGCCACCGGGATCAGGGACCGCGATGCCTTGAGCCGCGCCAGATAGGGCAGCCGTTCCCCACGGGCCGGGATCAGGTCGGGGTTCAGCCATGAACGGGCGGCGACGTAGGCCGAGAATAGCCCGACAAGCATCAGCCCCGGCAGCAGTCCGGCCACGAAGAGCCGGGCGATCGACTGCTCCGTGGCGACACCGTAGACGATCAGGATGATCGAAGGCGGGATTAGCAGGCCAAGCGTGGCGGACCCGGCCAGTGTGCCGATGACGAGGCTCTGCGGATAACCGCGCCCCTCCAGTTCGGGAACCGACATCCGCCCGATCGTCGCCGCCGTCGCCGCCGAAGAGCCCGAGACGGCCGCGAAGATCGCACAGCCCAGCACGTTGACGTGCAACAGACGTCCCGGCAGGCGCCCGAGCCACGGGGCAAGGCCGCTGAACATGTCGCGACTGAGCCGCGAGCGCAGCAGGATCTCGCCCATCAGGATGAAGAGCGGCAGCGCGGTGAGGCTCCAGGAGTGGGAGTGACCCCAGAAGGTCGTGGCCAGAACCAGCCCCGCCGGCGCGTTGGAAAAAAGCAGCAGCGCCATCAGCGCCACGCCCCCCAGTGCCATCGCCACCCAGATGCCGGCGGCGAGGCAGGCGAACAGGAGCACGAGGAGTACAAGCCCGATAAGAACGAGATCCATCAGGCTTCCTCCCCGCCGCCAAGGACCGGCGCACGCGCAGCCCACGTCTGCGCGAAGCTGTGCAGGAGCGCCACCGTCAGCAGCGCAAGCCCCGCCACCATGAAGACCTGCGGCACCCATAGCGGCACGGGGACGATGCCCCGCGAGAGATCGCCGAAGGCGTGGCTCTCATACGCCAGCAGCGCGGCGTAATATGTCGCGTAGCCGGCAAAGGAGGCTCCGAGCACCAGCACCGCCAGCTCGACGACGAAGGCCGTGCGGCGCGGGAGCATCCGGGTGACGAGGCTCACGCGCACATGCCCGCCGGTGCGCAGCGTCCACGGAAGCGCAAGGAAGGTGGCGGCCGCGAGAAGAAAGCCCGAGAAATCCGCGTAGGACGGAATCGTCGCCGGCAGCGGCAGCCCCGCCCGCGTCGCCGCATTCAGCACCACCTGCGCCGAGATGAGCAGGCAGATGGCGCCGATGCAGCTCGCCGCAATGATCGCGGCGGCACGGTAGAGGCGGTCGAGAAACAGGGTCATGACGGACGGACGGAGGCCCCGCAGGGCCCCGTTCTCTCACTCACGGTAATCCGACAGGATCGCCTTGGCCTCGTCGGAGGCGGAAGCCTCCAGCGTCTCGAGCATGTCCTCGCCGATCGCCTGAAGGTCTTCGCGAAGCTGGTCGGACGGGGCGTAGATCGTCATCCCGTTCTGCTCCAGCTCGACTGTCTTGGCCTCGGTCTCCTCCATCGACATCTCCCAGCCGCGCGCCTCGGCGGCCTCGGCGGCTTCCATGATCGCCTGCTGCGTCTCCTCGGGGAGGCGGCGGAAGGCACGCTCGTTCACGACGATGATGTTCTTGGGCAGCCATGCATCGACCTGACCGTAATGCGTGACGAAATCCCAGGCCGACGAATTGGCACCGGTCGAGGGCGACGTCATCATCGCCTCGACCTGCCCCGTTGCGAAGGCCTGCGGAATGTCGGGGGCTTCGACCTGCACCGGCGCGGCGCCGGTCAGGGCCGCGAATTCCTCGAGTTGCGCGTTGTAGGCACGGAAGCGCAGCCCCTCCAGATCGGACGCGGCTTCGATCTCGCCGTTGGTATAAAGCCCCTGCGCCGGCCACGGCACGGAGAAGAGCGGCATCAGCCCCTCTTCGGCGAGAAGCTCCGAGATAACCGGCTTCTGCGCATCCCATAGGCTACGAGCCTCCTCGTAGGAGGTCGCGAGGAACGGCTGGCTATCGAGACCGTAGGCGGCATCTTCATTCGAAATCTGCGACAGGAGAAACTCGCCGATCTGCACCTGACCCGACCGCACCGCATTCTTGATCTCGCCATGCGGAAACAGGGATCCGGCCGAGTGGACCGTGATGTCGAGCCCCCCCTCCGTCGCCGTCCGGAGATCCTCGGCGAATTGCGAGACGTTCTGCGTGTGGAATGTCGCGTCGCCATACGGTGTCGGCATGTCCCAGGACTGGGCTGCGGCGGGTATCGCGGTCGCGGCTGCGAGCAAGGCGGCTATCGGAGTCATTTTCATCTGGTCTCTCCCGTCTGGCGTGGCCTGCGCGTTCGGTCGGCAGGTCCGGTGTGGTCGCAGACTGACCCAAGTCAGGGGACGCGGCAATCCGCGATGCCCCGCCTCCGCACCGAAAGCACCGGACGGCCTTCAATCATGCCCAGAAACGCAGGCGGGTTCGCGGCGTCACGGCGGGCGGAGTTGCCGGCGGCAATCGAATCATGTTTGCGGAGCGGAAGATGTCACGCGCTTCGCGCGGGAAATGGCAGGGGCAGCAGGATTCGAACCCGCGACCTGCGGATTTGGAATCCGCTGCTCTACCAACTGAGCTATACCCCTTCAGGTGGGGCGGGCATACGGTGCCGGACGGGCTTGCGCAAGAGGG
Organism: Jannaschia seosinensis; assembly: GCF_001408515.1. GTDB lineage: Bacteria > Pseudomonadota > Alphaproteobacteria > Rhodobacterales > Rhodobacteraceae > Jannaschia > Jannaschia seosinensis. Next base: position 9,619 of record NZ_CYPR01000084.1, read on the forward strand.
CGCAGCGGAGTTCGCCTCGCTTCTCGGCATCTGTTCGCCCCTTTCGGGACAAACTCAAAGATGGCAAAAAAAGGATGTGCTGCCGGTCCGCATGGATCAAATGACGATCGATCAGCTCCCTTCGCAATCACCGGGACGTGATCCCGATTTGCGGGCATGCCGAAAATCCTCGGGAACCTCGGCCTGGCTCTCGTGTTGGATATGCGACGCCGCAAGGTGCTGCAAACCAACGCGGCGCTGTGCGTCAGCACAAATAAGCCACCGCTTTAAGGAGCACATTATGATCCGCACCGTAACCGCACTCGCAACCGCTGCCACCCTCTCGTTCAGCGGCATGGCATTCGCCGAAGCGCACATGTCGGCCTCGTCGATGAACGAAGGCTACAACATGCTGCAGACCGCGCTCATGAGCGATTTTGACCGTCTCGGCATCCCGACCGATACGATGGACGACCTGACCCTCGGGCAGATTGCCGCTATTAAGTCGATCCTCGAGTCCGATGATGACGAGAACCAGACCAAGGTTCAGATCGAGGCGATCATCGCCAACAATTGATCCGCATTACCGGAACGTTGAAAGGGCGGCCATGAGCCGCCCTTTTTCGTGCGCGATCGGCAGCGATTTCGTCGAGGACGCACCCTACACCCAACGGTCACGCCCGTGGGTTGCGCCGCCGCTTTATTCTGTCTTCACTAACCTAGTAGGCCCCCCCGAACGCAAGAAGGGCCCCCGCGGGGGCCCTTGTGCTGTCAGCGAAGTATTCGCCGGTACGGTCGAGAGTCCGCCCTTTTCGGAGCGGCCATCCTCACTCGGTGATCTTGGAGACCACGCCCGCGCCGACGGTGCGGCCGCCTTCGCGGATCGCGAAGCGCAGGCCCTGCTCCATCGCGATCGGCGCGATCAGCTCGACACCAAAGGACACGTTGTCGCCCGGCATCACCATCTCGGTGCCGGCGGCCAGCTCGACCGTTCCCGTCACGTCCGTCGTGCGGAAGTAGAATTGCGGACGGTAGTTCGCGAAGAACGGCGTGTGACGCCCGCCCTCTTCCTTCGTCAGGATGTAGGCTTCGGCCTCGAACTTCGTGTGCGGCTTCACCGAACCCGGCTTGCAGAGAACCTGCCCGCGCTCGACGCCTTCACGGTCCACGCCGCGCAGCAGCGCGCCGATGTTGTCGCCCGCCTCGCCGCGGTCGAGCAGCTTGCGGAACATCTCGACACCCGTGCAGGTCGTCTTGCGCGTGTCGCGGATGCCGACGATCTCGATCTCGTCGCCCACGTTGATCACGCCACGCTCGACCCGGCCCGTCACGACGGTACCGCGGCCGGAGATCGAGAACACGTCCTCGATCGGCATCAGGAACGGCTGGTCCACGGCACGCTCG
>NZ_CYPR01000085.1 GCF_001408515.1 Jannaschia seosinensis
TCCGCCCGCGGCCAGGCCGAGAACCACATCAAGGCGTGGAAGGCCCACCTCGCAGCAGACCGGACGTCGTGCTCGAAAGCCAACGCCAACCAGATGCGCCTGATGCTGCACGGCTGCGCCTACTGGATTTGGTGGAAGCTTCGCGCGGCTTGCCTGAAACGTTCACCATGGCGCCGCGTCCAGTTCGACACGCTGCGGCTGCATCTCGTCAAGCTGGCCGCCACCATCGTCGAAAAGAAGACCCGGATCATCGTGACCCTGCCGGCATCGTGTCCCCGAAAGGGACTTCTCCTCCTTCTCTTCGACGCCCTCGCCCCACCGAAAACAGCCTGACGCAAGCGCCCCGACAAATCCCGAAACATCAACCCGTATCGCCCAAGACCCAAGTCACCGGCCGGCATGCCAACCGGACGCAAACACCGGGTGCGCGCAAGAAAACCGAGACCGGGGAAACCATCCCACGGAGCACAAGTCCGCAGCTTCATGAATTATGCGGGTTAGGCGCTCTTAGCCGCAGGGATCAGCAAGCACCTTCAGCAACGACCTAGCGGCGCCAGAGAGCGCGCCAATCAGCACACCGGTCAGAACGAGCGTCAGCACCCGGTCGCCCCCGCGCACCTCAGAGGTGACGTCCATAAGCACCGCAACGGCGGCAAGGCCACTCACGAAGGCCGGCAGCTGGTTCAACGCCACAGGAAAATACCCGCGAACGCGCCCAGACCGGCTCCCACGGAGACACCGAGGATGTCGGGCGACACGAGCGGGCTGCGAAAGAGCGCCTGATAGTTGGCGCCCGCCGCCGCAAGGACCGCACAGACCAGACAGGCGCCGGCGATGCGCGGCAGGCGGATTTTCCAGACGACGATCCGGGCCTGTTCGACCGCGCCCGCCAAACGCTGCGACGGTCTGGCCAAGCGTCAACCTGAACGATTCGATGAGAAGTGTGCCGAAGGCGAGCGCGGCCAGCGCGCAGGCAAGGGCCAAATTCAGTCTCGCGGTTGTTACGCAGATCTCATTCCGGCGGCTGGCCCTGGGCCCATTCCAGCAGATGGGCGATTTCCACATCGCCGGTGTTCGACCTGATACCAGGTCTCGTGGAATTCCGCCGTCTCGTCGCACAGCTCCCCCCTCCCACCGTTCAGGGTAGAAGAGCCGCGCCATCCCCTTGAGACCCATCATACGGTTGAGCGACGGTAACCGATTGATCCGGCCGAACGACGCGGTGGCAGGAAGGTGCCCCCCCGACTGCGCCCGACCTCCCTACCACGCTGCGGAAAAACCCGCCGGTGGACGCCGGATCCGGGACATGGTTCGCTTTTTCTGGCGGTTGGCAGGAGGCGATCATGCGCGGAATGGACGAGACGAGCGGGTCGCTGTTCGGCTATGTCGACTTTGAGGATCGCATTCCGGCAAGTATCCGCTCCGCAAGATCCGGCAGATCGTCAACGACGCTTGGGTCAGCCTCGATCCCGAGTTCGACCAGCTCTGTTCGGTTGAGGGCCGGCCCTCGATTGCGCCTGAACGGCCGATCCGGGCCAGCCTGCTCCAGATCCTCTTCTCGATCCGCTCCGAGCGGCCGTTGATGGAGCAGATGCAGTATAATCTCTTGTTTCGCTGGTTCGTGGGCCTCGGCATCGGCGACCCGGTCCGGGGGGAAGGGCGTCAGCCCTGAACGGGCGAAGCCCCGGGCCGAAGGCCGGCGGTGTTCACGAAGAACCGGGACCGTCTGCTGACGACGGCGATGTCGCGCAGGTTCATGGCCGCCATTCTTGCCCATTCGGAGGTGAAGCCGCTGTTGTCGGACGCGCACGTCTCGGTCGATGACACGCTGATCAGGGCATGGGCTTGCATGAAGGGTTTTCAGCCAAAAGCCGATAACCGCGCCGCCGGACCGGGCGGATGGCCCAGACGATCCGCCGCCGTCCTCGCCCTCCGACACCGATGCCGCCGAGTCCAGCCCCACCGGGATCGAGCCGATGCCCCGCAAGACAAGCCGCAGTCGAAATGCCGAAGCCGACGTTCGCGGACGGAAACGGTCGAATGCGACGCATGCCTCCGTGACCGATCCCTAGGCGCGTCTCTACGAAAACTCGCCCGGCGCCGGGGCCATCCTTTGCTTCATGGGCCATGCGCCGATGGAAAACCGTGACGGACCGATCGTGCAGGCGGAGGTCACGCAAACTGACGGCCACGCCGAGCGAAAGGCCGCATTGAAGATGGTCGACCGCCACGCCCCAGGCCCGACCTGGGCCGCCTCACACGCGGTGCCGACAAGGGATACGACAGCGCGGACTTCATCTGCGACCTTCGTCAGATGTGCGTCACGCCGCACGTCGCCCGCAAATCGCGCCATTGCGCGACAGACGGCCGAACGACCCGTCATTCAGGCGACGCCATGTCGCAGAAACGGCGGCAGAAGATCGAAGAGCCCTTCGGGTGGGCCAGGACGGTGGGCACCTCGACCGTGCGGCCGGCGCTGTCGGTCACGGCACGCGCGGCCATGTTCTCCAAGGCGAAGGCATGCGCGGTTGCGCCGCCCTCGATTTCTTGGCGCATGAGGCCCCAGGGTCAGAGGGCGGTGTCGACGGTCCTCCCGCTGCTCCTCTCGAACTTGGCGGCGACGTCTCCCAGAGCGGTCTTGAAGCTTCCTGCTGCGACCAAAGCGATATCGTCCTGAGCCAGTGCCGGTGCCGTGGCCATCAGCGTGACCAAACCGATGATGGACATGATGGCAATTCGCATCGCGACTTTTCCTCCACTCGCGCCCTGCGAATTTGCCGCCGGTCAAACACCGCTCAAGCGGCCAATGAAACGATGCCTTGGGTTGCGGAAACTCTGCATAGAAGTTGATGCACGAAAGGCTCGCCTGTGTGGTGGCATCTGGCTGGCCGTTATTTCCATCGGCTTTTCGCCGGTCAATCGGCTTTGTTCAGGACGTCTGTGATGGATGAAATTTCGAATTCATTGCGCTTGCTCCAATCCTGAGCAGCCATCCTTGGCCTGCGGTGTCACCACTATGCGCTCCGGGACAGACGGGCATAAACTTCCTTCACCGCACTCCGAAACGGCGCCGCACCTCCTGAGAGGACATTGCTTCCCAAAGCACCGAGCGATGTGCGATCTGAGAGCGAAGACGACGACGCCGACATCGCCCCCTTTCGCGTGGGGCGCGCCGCCTCTAACCGTTGCTCGAGATCGAGCAGGGACGGGCGCATGAACCTTCGGGACAGGCTGCGGACGGGAACGCGCAGGGCTCAGGATTCGGCGGCGCAGGCCTATGGCCGGCTTGATGTGAGCGGGGCGGACGGGCTTGCCGCCTTTCTGTCCGCGCATCTCGACACCGTCGCGGCGCTGCTCGGCGCAAAGGGTAAAGCGGCGCCGCCCCCTGCGATGGTGACGGCGCGTGCGGCGCTGGATGCGGATCTTGCGGCGCTCGGCCGGGCGGCGGATCCGGTGAAACGCCGCCTGCCCGACCCGGACGATGCGGTGGCGCGCGAATGGCTGTGGCACGCGATGCAGATGGGCTTGCGCCCGGCGGCGCGGGACCGGGCGATCGCGGCGGATACCGATCCGGCCCTTGGGGATGCGGGGCATTACCTGAGCCTGCCGCGCGACGTTGCAGGATTCCGCACGCTCTGTTCGATGCTGGAGGCCGAGCCGGGTTACGGCGCGCAGGCGGACCGGATCCTGGCCGCCGCGAATGCCTGGTTCGTCCTGTTCGAGACCGCCGCCCACGACCGCGCCCGGCGCTGACGGCTTTTCCTGACGGAGCGGGCGGATTAGGTCCCTGCGGAACAATCACGCAGGAAAGGCGGGACGATGCAGGACGGACAGGCGCGAATCGGATTGATCGGGCTCGGGACGATGGGTGCGGCGTTGGCCTCGAACATCGCGGAGAAGGGCTTCGAAGTCGCCGTCTTCAACCGCACCACGCAGGTGACGCGCGAATTCGTCGCCGATGCCGGGGATCTGGCGGCGCGCATGGTGCCGACCGAGACGCTTGAGGCACTGGTCGCAGCCATCGCCCCGCCCCGCGCGATCATCCTGATGGTGCCGGCCGGGCAGCCGGTGGACGACCAGATCGCGGCGCTGCGCCCGCTTCTGGATGCGGACGACCTGATCATCGATTGCGGCAACGCCAATTTCCACGAGACCGACCGCCGCGTGGCGGAGGCGACCGGCCCCTTTCTCGGCGTCGGCGTCTCGGGCGGGGAGGAAGGCGCGCGTCACGGGCCGGCGATCATGGGCGGCGGCGATCCGGCGCATTGGGCCCGGGTCGAGGACATCATGCTGGCCATTGCGGCGCACCACGGGGACGAGCCCTGCGCTGCGCTGGTCGGGCCGGAAGGGGCCGGGCATTTCGTCAAGATGGTCCATAACGGCATCGAATATGCCGACATGCAGATGATCGCGGAGGTCTACGGCATCCTGCGCGAGGGGCACGGCATGGGCTACGACGCCATTGCCGACGTATTCGCACGCTGGGACGAGGGGCCGCTCAAGAGCTACCTGATCGAGATTTCCAGCGCGGTCGCGCGGGCCCGCGACGTCGCGACGGGCGAGCCGCTGCTGAGCCAGATCATCGACGCGGCGGGCCAGAAGGGCACCGGCCGCTGGACCGCCATCGAGAGCCAGCACCTGATGACCCCGATCCCCGCGATCGAGGCCGCGGTGGTCGCGCGCAATGTGTCGTCACGGCGCGAGGAGCGGGCACGCGGCGAGGCCATGTTCGGCGCGGCACCGGAACGGTTCGACACGCTCGACCACGACACGCTGGAGCGCGCCCTGATCGCCGGCAAGATCCTGTGTTATGCGCAGGGTTTCGTGATGATCGCCGCCACCTGCGAGGCGCATGGCTGGGACATCGATCTGCCGCAGGTCGCGCGCCTGTGGCGGGAGGGATGCATCATCCGCTCGACGATGCTCGACGACATGGCGGCCGCGCTGGAGGCGCATCCGGGCGAGAATCTGATGCGCACGCCGTTCTTCGCGAACCTGCTGAAGGAAAACCACGGGGCGCTGCGCCGTGTGGTGGCGGAGGCGGCGCTTCACGGCCATCCAACGCCGGCGCTGTCGTCCGGGCTGGCCTATTTCGATGCGATGCGCACCGCGCGGGGCACGGCGGCTCTGATCCAAGGACAGCGGGATTTCTTCGGGCTGCACGGGTTCGAGCACGTCAACGGCCTGTTCCACCAGCACGGGCCCTGGGCGCGCCAGACCGCGACGCCGAAGCACGAACCGAAGACCTGAGGGGGGCAGAGGCCCTCAGGTTCGCCAGTCGAAGAAGCCGGCTGGCGCGCGGCTTAGAAGATCGCGCGCCATCGCCTCGCCCAAATCCGCGCCCTCGCCCGTCGGGGCCTCGCCCGACACGGTCAGCACGTCGGAGCCGTCGGGGCGCAGGATCTCGCCACGAAAGGCCAGACGGTCGCCATCCAGTTCCGCAAGACCCGCAATCGGTGTCTCGCAGGATCCGTCGAGCGTGAGCAGGAACGCCCGCTCGCACGCGAGTTGCAGCCCGGTGGGGTGATCGTGGATCGCCGCCAGCATCTCGGCCATCAGCGTGTCGTCCGCACGCCGTTCGATCCCGATCGCGCCCTGCGCCACGGCGGGCAGCATGTCGCCGGGATCCATCGGCATGCGCGGAATCTCTGCCGCGCCCAGCCGGTGAAGGCCCGCCATGGCGAGGAACGTCGCATCGGCCACGCCGTCGCGCAGCTTGGCCATGCGCGTCTGGACGTTGCCGCGAAACTCCACGATTCGCAGATCGGGGCGGCGCAGCGCGACCTGCGCACGCCGGCGCAGCGACGAGGTGCCGATCGTCGCGCCGTGTTTGAGATCGGCGAGCGTCCGCCCCTGCGGCGTGATGAAGGCGTCGCGCACGTCCTCGCGCGGCAGGAGCGCGTCGATCACGAGGCCATCGGGCTGCAGCGTCGGCATGTCCTTCATCGAGTGGACGGCGAGGTCGATGCCGCCTTCGAGAAGGGCCGCCTCGATCTCGCGGGTAAAGAGACCCTTCCCCCCGATCTGCGACAGCGGACGGTCGAGCACCCGGTCGCCGGTCGTCTTGATGACGGCAATCTCGAAGGCGTCCTCCTCCAGATCGAACGCCGCCATCAGCCGATCGCGGGTTTCGTGCGCCTGCGCGAGCGCCAGCGGCGAGCCGCGCGTTCCGATGCGGCAGGGGCGGTCAGGGCGGGGCAGATCCATCGCAGTCTCCGGCGGTCGAGTTGACACCACCTGCCTGCCACGACAGGTCGTGTCCAGACCCGGCCCTGTTCCAGATCGAGAGCTTTCATGACCAAGCCCCTGATGCGTGCCCTTGCGGGCGAAACGCTACCCGTGCCGCCGGTCTGGATGATGCGGCAGGCGGGGCGCTACCTGCCGGAATACCGCGCGACGCGGGCGAAGGCGGGCGACTTCCTTTCGCTGTGTTACAATCCCGACCTCGCCACCGAAGTAACGCTGCAGCCGCTTCGGCGTTTCGATTTCGACGCGGCGATCCTGTTCGCCGACATCCTTCTGGTGCCGCAGGCGCTGGGTGCGGATCTGTGGTTCGTCACCGGCGAGGGTCCGCGGCTGTCGACGGTGACGGGCGCGGCGGATCTGGCGCGGCTGAAGCGGGCGGAGGACGTGCACGAGACGCTCGCCCCGATCTACCAGACGGTTCGCAACCTGTCGGGCACCCTGCCCCGCGACGTCGCGCTGATCGGGTTCGCCGGGGCGCCGTGGACGGTGGCGACCTACATGATCGCCGGGCGCGGCACGCCGGACCAGGCGCCCGCTCATGCGCTCAAGGACGACGACCGGGCCACGTTCGAGGCGCTGATCGACCTGCTCACCGAAGCCACGGTGGAATATCTGTCGGCCCAGATCGACGCCGGCGCGGAGGTTGTGAAGTTGTTCGACAGCTGGGCCGGATCGCTGTCGGGCGAGGATTTCGCGCGATATGCGTTGGCCCCGGCCAAGCGGATCGTCACGGCGCTCAAGGCACGGCATCCCGGCGTGCCGGTCATCGTCTTCCCGCGCGAGGCGGGAGAGGGATATTTGGGCTTCCATGCCGCGACCGGAGCGGATTGCGTGGCGGTCGACAATTCGGTCGATGCGGAATGGATCGCGCAGCACGTCCAGCCCGACGGCTGCGTGCAGGGCAACCTTGCCTCGTCCCACATGGTGACCGGGGGCGATGCGCTCGTCTCCGAGGTGCGGCGGATCCGTGACGCGCTGTCGAATGGGCCGCATATCTTCAATCTCGGCCACGGGATCACGCCCGACGCCGATCCCGACAATGTGGCACTGATGGTCGAGACCCTGCGCGAGAACGGTTGACGGGAACGAGAGGCCAGCCTCTCGTGCTCTTCGAGATATTTCTGAAGCAGAGACGACATCATGGACAGCTTCGACTTCATCGTCATCGGTGGCGGCATGATGGGTGCGCCCTGCGCGCGCCATCTGGCCGAGGGCGGGGCTTCGGTGGCCTTGGTCGCCGCGCCGGAGCCGGAGGTGAAGACCGAATGGCAGGGCCCCTTCGGCAGCCATTTCGACGCGGCGCGGATCACGCGGCGGGTGGGGGCGGATCGGGATTGGTCGCTCTTGTCGCGCCGCTCCATCGACCGATACCGCGATATCGAGACGCGGACGGGCAAGACGATTTTCCACGAGACCGGCGCGTTGATGGCAGGGCCCGAAGACGGCCCGATGAGCAAGTTCACGCAGGACTTCCTTGCGGTGGCGGCGGCGCTCGACAATCCGCCAGAGGTGCTGGAGGTTGCGTCGGCATGGGAACGGATGGGGCTGGCCCTGCCGGACGAGACGCTGGCGACATTCGAGGTCAGGCGGGGCGGATGGCTCGATCCTCGGGCGATGCGGGATGCGCAGACGGCGCTGGCCCATACGGCCGGGGCCAAGGTGTTCGCGCAGGCCGCCACGGCGCGGGACGGTGGCGTGGTGACGCTCGCCGACGGGGGGCGGATTGCGGGCGGGCATGTTGTCGTGGCCACGGGGCCTCATGCCGCGTCGGACGGGCTGCTGCCACGCAAACCGGCGATGAAGGTCTGGGCGCGCACCGTCGCCTTTGCCCGGCTGAGCGAGGCCGAAGGCGCGCGGCTGGCCAGCCTGCCCAGTGTCATCTGGGTGCCGGAGGGCTGGCAATACGACCTCTACATGCTGCCGCCGGTGCGCTACCCGGACGGACGGCTGTACCTCAAGATCGGGGGACAGGTGGACGGTCCGCGCATCCATTCCGCCGCCGAGATGCGCGCCTGGTTTCATGGGGCGGGCGATGCGGAGGTCGGCGCGCAACTTCTGGCCGAGATGCGGACGGTTCTGCCGGGGCTGGAGGCGGAGGCCACCCATACCGGTCCCTGCGCCGTCGTCTGGAGCGAAACGGGATATCCCTACATCGACGCGGCCGCGCCGGGCGTCACCGTCCTGTGCGGCGGCAACGGGGCGGCGGCGAAGTCCGGTGATGAAATCGGGCGCCTAGGGGCGATGACCGCGCGCGGGGAAAGCCTGACCGGCGAGGGTTACGCCACCGACTTCCACGCCGTCTGGCAGGAGGTCACGGCCAGCGCGCCTCCGGCGGCAGCGACATGAGCACGGCGGTCGCATCGTGGCCCGATTCCAGCCCGAACTTCGTGCCCCGATCGTAGACGAGGTTGTATTCCGCGTAGAGGCCGCGATGCACGAGCTGCGTGTGCCTGTCGGCCTCGGTCCACGGGATCTCGCGGCGGCGCTCGACGATCGGCACGAAGGCCGGCAGGAAATGGCGGCCCACATCCTGCGTGAAAGCGAAATCCGCCTCCCAGTCTCCGGTCGCCAGATCGTCGTAGAAGATGCCGCCGACGCCCCGTGCCCGCTTCCGGTGCGGGATGTAGAAATACTCGTCGGCCCAATCTTTCAGCCGCGCATAGCGGTCCGCGCCGTCGAGGGGGCCGTGGCCGTCGCAAGCGGCCCGCATCTCGGCGTGGAAATGCGCGGTATCCTCTTCGTATTCGATGCAGGGATTGAGGTCGGCCCCGCCACCGAACCAGCAGGCATGCGGTGTCCAGAACATGCGCGTATTCATGTGCACGGCCGGGACGTGGGGGTTCTGCATATGCGCGACGAGGCTGATGCCCGAGGCCCAGAAGCGGGGATCCTCCGCCATGCCGGGCACGCCACGCGCCGCCATCGCCGCTTGCGCGCGCGCGCCGAGAGAGCCCTGCACCTCGGACCAGTTCACGCCGACCTTCTCGAAGACCCGGCCGCCGCGCATCACGCTCATCAAGCCGCCACCGGCATCGCCGCCATCCTCGGCGGTGCGCTTCGTCGGCGTCACCTCGAACCGGCCGGGGGCGAGGCCCGCGAAGGGGCCGACCGCCTCGACATCCTCGAGCGCCTCGAACCGGGCGACAATCTCGTCGCGCAGGTTGCGAAACCAGTCGGCCGCGCGCCGACGCCGATCCGTAACCGCTTTTTCGCTCATGAAACCTCCGTCCGGAAAATAGTCCGCGCGACGCCACATTTCCGCCGCAATCCGCCGCGCCCGTTGTAGGGCAGTCAGCCGGCGCCCACCAGATGTGGACCGGCGCGCCGGGCAATCGCGGTCATTTCGTGACGCCGCGAATCCTGCTGGATCCGAGGCGCCGGAATCGCTACACTTTTTCCACAGGAACGAGGGACAGCACCCGCACAAGACGGGGCGCCCAGAGGCAGTGAAAACAGTCGAGTAGTCGTGAACATGACCAGATTACGCGCGGCCTTCAGGGGCCTGATGACAATCGTCCTGACCCTTGTCGCAACGGGGCTCTTTCTGGCCGCGCCGGGCTTTGCGGCGCCGCATGCCGAATTCGTCATGGATGCCCGCACGGGCGAGGTCTTGCGCGCCGACAATGCCGATAGCCGCCTTCACCCGGCCTCGACCACGAAGATGATGACCCTCTACATCGCGTTCGAGGCGGTGCGGCTGGGCGAGATCACGCTGGATACCGAGGTTCGCATCTCGCACAATGCGGCGGCCACGCCCTATGCCATCGGCTTCCGCGCCGGAAGCCGGATCCCGCTGCGCTATCTGCTGCGTTCCGCGGCTGTCAGGTCGTCGAATGACGGTGCCACGGCGATCGCGGAAGCCATTTCCGGCTCCGTCGAGGCCTTCGCCGCCCGGATGAACCGCACGGCGGCGGCGCTTGGCATGACGAACAGCACATTCCGCAACCCGCACGGCCTGACCCAGTCCGGCCATTTGGCGAGCGCGCGGGACATGAGCATTCTGGGGCGCCGGCTGTTTTACGATTACCCGCAATATTACAACCTCTTCGGCCGCACCTCGACCGATATCGGCATCAAGACCGTGCGCAGCACGAACCGCCGCGTCCTCAACGAATATCGCGGCGCGGACGGGATCAAGACGGGCTTCACCAATGCCGCCGGCTTCAACCTTGTCTCTTCGGCGGATCGGGGCGGCGTGCGGATCATCGCGACGGTCTTCGGCGGCCGATCTTCGCGGGATCGCGACAAGCGAATCATGGAATTGCTGGATCTCGGCTTTGCCCGCGCACCTGCCCGCGTGACGGAGCGGCGCCCCGAACTGCCTCGCTACAACAACGCGACCATCGTCGGCGCCACGGCCCCGGCGAGCTCCATGCGCCCGGTGATGCGCGGCCGCTTGGGGGGCGATCTCTACGCCTCCGCCTCGGCTCCAAGCGACGTGGCGCCGAGTTCGGCGGCCGTCGTGCCCACACCCCGCCCGGCCTTCGAGGAGCCTGCGCCGATCGTCGTCACCCGTGCCGCGAGCGGCACAGCGGTCTACGGGATCGCACTCGCCCGGCAGGGCACGCGTTCCGCAGCGGACAAGCTCTTGCTGCGCGCGGCACTTCAGGAACTCGACACGCTGGATCAAGCCTTGCGGCAGGTAAACCGCGTGAGCGGCGGCTTCGCCCCGGCATTTGTGGGATTGAGCGAGCGCGACGCTTTGCGCGCCTGCACTCGCCTGCGCGCACGCGACGTCGAATGCGACGTTGTGATGGGGGGGTGAAGCCCGGGGAACGTCCGGTGGGCGTTCCTCCAGTCGAACTCGATCATCTACTCCATTCCTTCCGAACCGACGCCGCCCTCGGGCCGGGTAAACGCCAACTTCTTGTCAGCAGTGGATGGCCTGTTCGATCCGGGCAATCGCCTCGTTCGGCGCGCCTTCGACCCTTCTATACCGCCACAGCCTCTCCCGCCTTGAGGTCGAAGGCTGCGGCCATGAGAGCGCGGGTATAGGCATCGCGCGGGGCATTGAAGATCTGCGCCGCATCGCCGGCCTCGACCACGTCGCCGCGTTTCATCACGATGACCTTGTGAGACAACGCCCGGACGACCTTCAGGTCGTGACTGATGAAAAGGTAGGCGAGCCCGTGCCGCCGTTGCAGATCGCGCAGAAGCTCCACGATCTGAACCTGCACCGTCTGATCGAGCGCCGATGTCGGCTCGTCCAGAACGACGAGCTTGGGGCGCAGGATCATCGCGCGGGCGATGGCGATGCGCTGACGCTGTCCGCCGGAGAATTCGTGCGGATAGCGGTCCATCGCGGCCGGGTCGATGCCCACCTCGGTCAGGATGTCCGAAACCTGCTCCCGGCGCGGGCGGTCGTCGCCGGTATCGTGCAGGCGCAGCCCCTCGGCGACAATCTCGGCCACGGTCATGCGGGGGCTGAGCGAGCCGTAGGGGTCTTGAAACACGACCTGCATGGCCTGCCGGAGCGGACGCATCGCCTTGGACTTCAACCCGTCGATGCGCCGCCCCTCCAGCGTGATCGGCCCTTCCGACGAGATCAGCCGCATGATGGCGAGCGCGAGCGTGGTCTTGCCGGAGCCGCTCTCGCCGACGACGCCGACCGTCTCGCCCGCACGGACGGACAGGGTCGCGTCATTGACGGCCTTCACGTGGCCGACCGTGCGCTTGAGCAGGCCCTTCTGGATCGGGAACCAGACCTTGAGATGCTCCGTCGCGGCGATTTCGGGGGCGTCGTCGGCGACCGGATCGGGAAGGCCCGTCGCCTCGGCGGCGAGGAGCTTCTGGGTATAGGGATGCTGCGGTCGGTCGAAAATCTCGGCCACGTGTCCCGTTTCCACGATCACGCCGCGCTCCATCACGCAGACGCGGTCGGCAAAGCGGCGTACGATGCCCAGATCATGCGTGATGAACAGCATCGACATGCCCTCGTGCTTCTGGAGATCGGCCAGAAGTTCGAGGATCTGCGCCTGGATCGTGACGTCGAGGGCGGTCGTCGGCTCGTCCGCGATCAGCAGGTTCGGGCCGTTGGCCAGCGCCATGGCGATCATCACGCGCTGCCGCTGGCCGCCGGACAATTGGTGCGGATAGGCGGCAAGGCGGCTTTCGGCATCGGCGATCCCGACCTTGTCGAGCAGGTCGAGGATGCGCGCGCGGGCCGCCGCACCGCGCAGCCCCTGATGGAGCGCGAGGCTCTCGGCGAGCTGCTTTTCGATCGTGTGCAGCGGGTTGAGAGAGGTCATCGGCTCTTGGAAGATGAAGCTGACGTCGTTGCCGCGCACGCGGCGCAACTCCCGCTCATCGGCGCCGATCATCTCGGCCCCGTCATAGGTGACGGAGCCTGTCACCTCCGCCGAATCGGGAAGCAGGTCGACCGTCGACAGCGCAGTAATCGACTTGCCCGACCCGCTTTCGCCCACCAGCGCGACGGTTTCGCCCCGCGCGACGTCGAAGCTGACGCCCCGCACGGCCTCGCTGACCTGCCCGTCCTGGCGGAACGCAATCCGCAGGTCTTTCACGGAGAGGAGCGGCGCAGTCATGCGAAGGTCTTTCGGGGATCGAATGCATCGCGGATGCCTTCGAAGACGAAGACCAGAAGCGACAACATTATTGCGAAGGTGGTGAAGGCGGTGAAGGCCAGCCACGGCGCCTGCAGGTTCTCCTTGGCCTGAAGTGTCAACTCGCCCAGCGAAGGCGCCGAGGAGGGCAGACCGAAGCCGAGAAAGTCGAGCGCGGCAAGGCTGCCGATCGTGCCGGTCACAAGGAAGGGCAGGAAGGTCAGTGTGGCGACCATGGCATTGGGCAGGACGTGGCGGAACATGATGGTCGCGTTCGACACACCCAATGCGCGGGCGGCGCGGACATATTCGAAGTTGCGCGCGCGCAGGAACTCCGCCCGCACGACCGAGACGAGCGCCGTCCACCCGAACAGGACCATCAGCCCCACGAGAACCCAGAAGCCGAGCGGCACGATCGCCGAGACGATGATGATGACGTAGAGCGACGGCGTGGAGCCCCAGATCTCGATCACCCGTTGGAACAGAAGATCCGTCCAGCCGCCGAAGAAACCCTGCACCGCCCCCGCCGCGATGCCCAGAAGCGAGGTCAGGACCGTCACGATCAGCGCAAAGCCGACCGACAGGCGGAAACCGTAGATGATTCGCGCGAGCACGTCGCGCGCCGTGTCGTCGGTGCCCAGAAGGTGCTGCGCGTCGGGCGGCGACGGGGCCGCGCCGCGGATGTCGCTGACGGTATTGTAGCTGTAGGGGATCGGCGGCCAGAGGAGCCAGCCTTCCTCGACCTCCGCGCCGTTCCAGGTGCCGGTCGCCTCAACTTCCGCAATCACCTCTTCGGGCGCGTCGAAGCAATCCTCCAGCCCGCCCGAGACGATCAGGCACCTCACCTCGATCTCGCGGTATTCGGCTTCCGTGCGAAAGTCGCCGCCGAACGCCGTCTCCGGGTAGAAGCGGAAGATCGGCATGTGGAGGTCGCCGCGGTAGCTGACGAGGATCGGTTTCTCGTTGGCGATAAACTCCGCGGCGAGCGACAGGCCGAACAGGACGCCAAAGATCCACAACGACACATACGCGCGACCGTTCTTGCGGAAGTTGCGCCAGCGCCGGGCGTTGAGCGGCGAAAGCTTCATGTCTCGCGGCTCTCGAAATCGATGCGGGGGTCGACCCAGACATAGGTCAGATCGGTGATCAGCGCCATGACGAGGCCCAGAAGCGAGAAGGCGAAGAGCGTGCCGAACATGACCGGATAATCCCGCGTCACGGCAGCCTCAAAGCCCAGCCGCCCAAGGCCGTCGAGTGAGAAGATCGTCTCGATGATCAGCGAGCCGCCGAAGAAGACGCTGACGAAGAGGGCGGGAAAGCCCGAGATCACGATCAGCATCGCATTGCGGAAGACATGACCGTAGAAAACCCGCCGCTCGGGGAGGCCCTTGGCCTTGGCGGTCACGACGTATTGCTTGCGGATTTCGTCGAGAAACGAGTTCTTCGTCAGCAGCGTCAGCCCGGCAAAGGCCGAGATCGTCAGGGCCAGGACCGGCAGGGTGATGTGCCACACATAATCGATCGCTTGGCGAATTGGGCCGTAGCTCTCCCAATCCGGTGATGTCAGGCCGCGCAGCGGGAAGATCTGGTAGTAGGAGCCGCCCGCGAACAGAACGAGCAGCAGGATCGCGAAGAGGAAGCCTGGGATCGCATAGGCCACGATGACGACGCCCGAAGTCCAGGTGTCGAAGGTCGAGCCGTCACGCACCGCCTTGCGGATGCCCAGCGGGATCGAGATGAGATAGGCGATCAGCGTCGACCACAGGCCGAGCGTGATCGAGACGGGCATCTTCTCCAGCACGAGATCGATGACGGAGATGGAGCGGAAATAGCTTTCGCCGAAGTCGAAGCGGATATAGTCCCACATCATGTCGAGGAACCGTTCGAGCGGAGGTTTGTCGAAGCCGAACTGCCGTTCGAGTTCCTCGATGAATTCCTGCGGAAGGCCTTGGGCACCGGCATAGCCGCTCTGGTTGCCCGCCTGTTCCGTCACCTCCGCGCCGCCCCCCGAGAAGCCGGCAAATGCATCGCCGCCCCCTTCGAGACGGGCGAGGATCTGCTCGATCGGGCCGCCGGGGATGAACTGGATCAGCACGAAATTGATCACCATGATCCCGAGCAGGGTCGGGATCATCAGCAACAAGCGGCGGACGATGTAGGCGAGCATCGGGGGCCGGGATCAGAGGGCGCCGGAGGCGCGAAGTTCGGCGTAGCCCTCCGCATCGAACCACCAGAAGTCGAGCACGCCAAGGTCCAGCGGCGGAATCGCCTCAGGATGGTCGTACATGTCCCAATAGGCGACCCAATGTTCGGAATTGGTCCATTGCGGAATCCAGAACCCCTGGGCGCGCAGCACCCGGTCGAGCGCGCGGACGCGTGGGCGCAACTCTTCCAGCGTCTCCGCCTCGATCACGGCGTCGATCAGGCGATCCACCGCAAGATCGGCCAGCGCCATGAGGTTGCGGCTGGAATCCTCCGCGGTCTCGCTGTGGAACCATTGCTTGAGGCCGAGCGAGGGCTCGAAATCCTGCCCGGGGGAATGATTCGTCAGGTCCCAATCGCCGGCGCGGCGGCGTTCGATGTACTGCGCGCGGTCCACCCGCTCCAGCCGGGCGTCGATGCCCAGATCGCGAAGGTTTTCGATGTACGGGTTGATGACGCGGTCGAAGGTCGGGCTGAACTGAAGGATGACAAGTTCCAGCCTCTCACCCGCTTCGTTGCGCAGCATCCCGCCCGGCCCGGCCTCCCAGCCGGCCTCGTTGAGAAGCTGCTGTGCCGCGCGGCGCGTGCGCCGGTCGGGGCGGTTGCTGGCCGGATCGTTGACCGGGGGCGTCGCGGCCTCCTCGCTCAGCACGGACGGGTCGAGCAGACCTTCCTCGACCAACGGCTCCAGGAGCGTGATCTCCTCGTCCCCCGGCGCCCCCTCGGCGGCAAGTTCCGAGCCGCCCCAGAAGGATTCGGGGCGTTCGTAGAGGCCGTAGAACAACGTCTCGTTCGACCACTCGAAATTGAACATCGCGCGGATGGCGTCGCGCACGCGCGGATCCTGCCACTTGTCGCGCTTGAGGTTGAAGATGAAACCCTGCGCCGTGGTGATGTTCCCGTCGGGCAGCGTCTCGACCACGACATCGCCGCGTTTCACCGCCGGAAAGTCGTAGGAGGTGGCCCATTCCTTCGAGGAGTTCTCGATGCGGAAGGTGTATTCGCCGGCCTTGAAGCCTTCGAATGCGGCGGCGCTGTCGGCGAAATATTCGATGCGGATGCTGTCGAAATTGTACCGGCCTTGATTGATCGGAAGATCCGCCCCCCACCAATCGTCCTTCTTCTCGTAGACCACCGAGCGGCCGACATCGAGATCGCCCAGCTTGTAAGGACCGGTCCCGAGGAATGGTTCAAGGGTGCTTTCATCGAGGCGGGCGTCCGTCTCCTCGAACCAGGACTTGGAGAAGGGCCGCCACAGCGCGATCAGGCCCATCCGGTCACGCACCGGCGTCTCGTTGCTGAACTCGAAACGAAGCTGATGCGGCGCCGTAACCTCGACGGAATCGTAGTAGCGCGTGAACACGTTGCGAAATTCGGCGATCCCCTGCGTCAGGTAGAGGTCGATCGTGAACTTCATGTCCTCGGCCGTCATCGGCGTGCCGTCGGTGAAGCGCACATCGTCGCGCAGGTTCACGACGACCCAGTCGAGGCTTTCGGGATACTCGACGGTCGTGCAGAGAAGGCAGTAGATCGCATAGGGATCGTCGGCGGCGGCGATCATCATCGTGTCGTAGAACACGTCGGACGCCGTCGGCTCGGGATTTCCCTTGCGGGTCGACATGTTGAAGCTGTCGAACGTGCCAAGCGCCGAGAGGCTGATCTCGCCACCCTTCGGCGCGTCGACATTGACGTAGGAGAACGGCTCGTCGGGGCCGTATTTCAATTCGCCGAAATAGCTGTAGCCGTGGCTGACCACAATCGCGTCGTCCCCGGCCTCCTGCGCGAAAGCGGGCAGAGCGAGGGTTGCGGCAAGCGTGGCGGCTGCGATCCGGCGGAGCATGGGCGAACCCTCCCTAATCTCTGTTCGTTTCAGGTAACGAGGGCCGGTGCCGACATTCAAGGGCCACGCGACTCACGCCATCGTGAGGGGCGCGGGCCGACCGCGACTCCACCGTTCCGCCACCCCATAAGCAAAGGCCCGCCATGAGGACGGGCCCGGAAACGCATCTGCGCGAATCCGCCGATCAGCCACCGACGCTTGCGAGATAGGCGATCAGGTTCGCCCGATCCTCGATATCCGACATGCCGCGATAGGCCATCTTCGTCCCCGGCGCGTAGTCGTTCGGCGCATGCAGGAAGCTCGACAGGTTTTCCGGCGTCCAGTCCCCCTCCATCGTGGCGAGGGTGTCGGAATAGGAGTAGCCGTCGACCGCGCCCTTGTCGCGCCCGACGACGCCGTTGAGATACGGCCCCGTCGCATTCGACCCGTCGAGCTTGTGACAGGCCGCGCATTGCCGCCAGAGCCGCTCGCCCGCCTCGGCGGAGGCATTGACGAAGACCTCTTCGAAGGGAATTTCCGGCTCGTCGCTGACTTCGGCGGCTTCGCCGGCGTCGGCGACCTCGATCGCGTAGCCCTGAACGATCTCCTCGCCCTCATGCGCCTCGCCGCCGACGTGATACAGCCCTTCGGCCGCCCAACCGCCCAGCAGGAAGATCAAAAGTGCGCCGCAGCCCGCACCGACGGCCTTGGTGATCGTCATCGTGTCCATCTGTCTCGGGCCCTCTCGTCGTCGTGGCTGCCCTTTCGGGTCGCGGACATGTATGTGGTTTCGGCACCCGCGCGCAAGAGATAGACGCTGCGACGATACGCGGCACGACGAGGAACCGGGACATGGGCAGCATCGCATTCCAGGGAGAGCTGGGCGCTTATTCTCATCAGGCCTGCCACGAGGCGCGGCCCGATCACGCCCCCCTGCCCTGCCCCACCTTCGAGGACGCCATCGAGGCGGTGCGCGAGGGCCGGGCCGATCTCGCCATGCTGCCGGTCGAGAATTCCACCTATGGACGCGTGGCGGACATCCATTCGCTTCTCCCGGAATCCGGGCTGCATATCGTGGCCGAAGCGTTCGTGCGCGTGCATATCAACCTGCTCGCCCTGCCGGGGGCGACGCTTGAGGACGTCCGCGTCGCGCAGTCGCATACCGTCCTTCTGGGCCAGTGCCGGACCTTCCTGCAGCGCCACGGCATCCGCTCCCGCGTCGGCGCCGACACCGCCGGCTCCGCCCAGCAGATCGCCGCTGCGGGAGACCGTTCCGAAGCGGCGCTGGCCTCGGAGATGGCGGGGCAGATCTACGGACTCGAAATCCTCGCGCGCCATATCGAGGATCACGACCGGAACACGACGCGGTTCTTGTTGATGGCGCGCGACCCGGAACGGCCGGTGGTCGGGTCGAGCCCGATAAAGACGACCTTCGTGTTCCGCGTCCGCAACATTCCGGCCGCGCTCTACAAGGCGATGGGCGGGTTCGCCACGAACGGCGTCAACATGACCAAGCTGGAAAGCTACATGGTCGATGGCAGCTTCTCGGCGACGCAATTCTACGCCGATATCGAAGGCCACCCCGACGATCCGGCCGTCGCGCGCGCCCTGGAGGAGCTGGATTACTTCACCTCGAAGATCGACATCCTCGGCGTTTATCCCGCCGATCCCGAACATTTCCAGGGCGGCGCCTTGGCCGAGGATCAGGCCGCCCGCTCGATCCGGCCTGCAAAATCGGCGACGCGGCCCTTGTAACGCTGGGCCAGTTGCTTGTGGGCAAGCCCGATCGACTGCAGCATCACCCGTGATGCAAAGCTGCGTCCGCGGGCTTCGGTCGTCACCGTCAGCCGGGTCATCGTCGGCCCCAGCGGCTCGATCTCCGCCACCAGAACCACGTCCATGCCCTCCGCATCGGCCGTGGCACTCAGCAGGCGGGGGCTTTCGACCCGGTCGAGCTTGATGACAACGCTGCGCCGCTTGCCCATCACCTCGGCCACGCCGCGCCATGTCGTGCCCTCGCCCGCCGGGCCCGGGGGCACGCGGGTCAGGTCACTTACGCTGCTCTTGGCGCGGACCTCGAAACGGTCGAAGTCGGAGAGCTGCGCCCAGACCTTCTCGGCGGGGGCGACGATATCTTCGGTGGCGACGAACTTCATGCGGGGTCTCCGGCTTGCGCGGCGGTCTTGATGGCGTGCCGCCCCCGCAAGGTCAATCCAGCCGGTCGGCGAGCCATGCCCGAAGAAGGAAATGCGCGATCGCCCCCTCGCGCGCAGGCACGATCCAGGGATGCGTGCCTGCGAAGACGTCCATCACCTCGCTCCGGTCGAGCCACACCGCCTCCTCGATCTCCTCGGGATCGATCTCAATGGCATCCGTCGCCGCCTCGCCATGCGCCCCGAGCATCAGCGAGGCCGGGAACGGCCAAGGCTGGCTCGACAGGTAGCGGACCGGCCCGACCCGCACGCCCGTCTCCTCCCAGACCTCGCGCCGAACGGCTCCCTCCAGCGTCTCGCCCGGCTCCATGAAGCCCGCGAGGCAGGAAAAGAACCCCTCCGGCCAGCCGGGCGACCGGCCCAGAAGCACGCGCTCGCCCTTTGTGACCAGCATGATGACCACGGGATCGGTGCGCGGAAAATGCATCCGCCCGCAGCCTGCGCAGCCCCGCATCCAACCCGCCTTGCCCGGCTCGGTCGGTGTGCCGCAATTGGCGCAGAAACCATGCGTCCGGTGCCATTCGAGAATGCCGCGCGCCGTGGCCGCGATCTCCGCGTCGCGCGGCGTGAGGTGGGTCATCAGCCGCTTGAGGTCTGTGAAGGCCGTGCCGGCGGGGAGGTCCGGATGCGTCTGCTCCGACCCGTCGCGGAACGCATCCACGCTGTCGGCCTTGCCGTCCACATCGAGCGCGGAGACATCGCGCGCGAAGATCACGGCCTCCTCGTCGCGACCGATCAGGACAGGTTGACCCAGCGCGGCAAAGGCGTGGCCGTCGATCAGCGTCAGCCCGTCGCGCGCAGCATTCGCCAGCGGCTTGCCCCGCCAAAGCGGCAAGGTCCGCACCGGCAGCGCGGCGAGCGTCTCGGGGTGGCGGCGCAGATCCTCGGCCCGGTCCAGCCCCCCGCCTCCGAACGTGACGGTCTCGGCGATTTTCATGTCGGTGCTCCTTCGTTCGGACGCATCTTTAGCCTGCGGCCGATCGCCGATGCCACCGGATCACTCACGCCCCGACTGCGCACCGAAATGCCACGCGCGCCACACCGATGCCGGCGGCGCAGCCATGCAACCGGCGGACGAGGATGTTTCTCCCGGCCCCCACCCTTGCACGGCATCGGCATTCATCCTATCTGCCGCCTCGAGAGGTTGGCGCGGGCAGGCGTCTCGCCAACCTGGTCAGGTCCGGAAGGAAGCAGCCACAACGAGTCCCGTCTGGGTCGTCGTCCAGCCTCTCACCCTCGGCGGGTTCGGGTCTTGCGAGGTCCGCCGCCGATTTCGCGTTACACTGACGGACTGGCCCGATGTCTTGCGAACCGTCTGCGCGTGCTCCTTCCTGACATGCCTTCTCAGGATGCAGCGGAAAGCGCCGTTTTCTCTGCCCGGTCCGCAATCGGGTCAGCCTTGGCCGGACCGCTCTCCGGTCTCGCCGGGTCGGACCCGTGCCGCTGGCTGGATCGATCCCGCAAGTCATGGCAGACCGGCGCGATGAATGACCTTGTATTCCCGCTCCGTCCCCTCTCTGCTCGCCATATGTGCGGCGCGGTGCCGTTCCGGCGCGTCGCGAACCGCCGATCCGGGACTTGATTGACGCACCATGACCGACCGATCGAACGAAGACACCACACAGATCAAGACCGACTGGGCCGAATGGCGCACCGATTGGGCCGAAGACCGCACGGTCCTCGCGAATGAGCGGACATTCGCGGGCTGGATGCGCACCGGGATGGCCGCCATCGCCATCTCGGTCGGCCTCCATGCGGTGTTTCCGGAGGCGGAGCCGGTCTGGATACTCAAGGCGGTCTCGACGCTGTTCATCGCCGCGTCCCTGGTGATTTTCTGGTCTGCATGGCGCAATTCGAAGAAGGGGCAGGTCCGGCTCAACACGCATGACACCGAGCGGCAGGACGGCAAGACCTTCGGCCTGCTCTCGTCGATGTTCTCGCTGGGTGCGGTGACGGTCTGCGCGGTTCTCTGGTCGCTCTAGGGACCGATGACGGGCGGCGCCCCGCAGTCGCGATTTCCCCGATTTCAAGCCGCCGACTCCTAGCCACTCGCGCGCGCGCCCCATAGATTGCCCTCGGCGATGACGGGGGCCGGAATGAGCGAGACGACGGAATACCAGGTGCTGGCGCGCAAATACCGCCCCGCGACCTTTGCCGACCTGATCGGACAGGACGCGATGGTGCGGACGCTGCGCAATGCCTTCGCCGCCGATCGGATCGCGCAGGCCTTCATTCTCACCGGCATCCGCGGCACCGGAAAGACCACGACGGCGCGGATCGTGGCCAAGGGGCTCAACTGCGTCGGGCCGGACGGCACCGGCGGCCCGACGACCGATCCCTGCGGCGTCTGCGAGCCCTGCGTGGCGATTGCCCAAGGGCGGCATGTCGACGTGCTTGAGATGGATGCGGCCTCGAATACCGGCGTGAACGACATCCGCGAGATCATCGACGGCGTGGCCTATCGCGCGGCCTCGGCGCGCTACAAGATCTACATCATCGACGAGGTCCACATGCTCTCGAACAGCGCCTTCAACGCGCTGCTCAAGACGCTGGAGGAGCCGCCCGCGCATGTGAAGTTCATCTTCGCCACGACCGAGATCCGCAAGGTTCCGGTCACCGTTCTCAGCCGTTGCCAGCGGTTCGACCTGCGCCGGATCGAACCCGAGACGATGATCGCCCATCTGCGCGGCGTGGCCGAGAAGGAGCAGGCGGAGATCGCCGGCGACGCGCTGGCGCTCATCGCGCGCGCGGCCGAAGGGTCGGTGCGCGACGCTATGTCCCTGCTCGATCAGGCGATCAGCCACGGTGCGGGGGAAACCACGGCCGACGGGGTCCGTGCGATGCTGGGCCTCGCCGACCGGGGCCGGGTGATGGACCTGTTCGACCTGATCATGCACGGCGACGCGGCCGGGGCGCTGCTGGAACTCGGTGCGCAATATTCCGACGGGGCGGACCCGCTCGCCGTCTTGCGGGATCTGGCGGAGATCACGCATTGGGTCAGCGTCATTCAGATCACGCCGGAGGCGGCCAACGATCCGACCGTCGCCCCGGACGAACGGGCGCGCGGCCAGGCCTTTGCCCAAGGCCTTCCGATGCGGTCGCTCACCCGTATGTGGCAGATGCTTCTCAAGGCGCTGGAGGAGGTCGGCAACGCGCCCAACGCGATGATGGCGGCCGAAATGGCGGTGATTCGGCTGACGCATGTGGCTGACCTGCCCTCGCCCGACGATCTGGTGCGCAAGCTGCGCGATGCGCCGCCCTCGGGATCCGGCCCGGCGCCGCGCCCCGCCCCCTCGGGTGACGGGGGCGCGCCGGTCGCACGCGTGCGTCATGGCGGCGGCTCGGCCCAGCCCGCGCTGGCCGAGGATCCCGCGCTCGTGCGGTTTCAGACCTTCGACCAGATCGTGGAGTTGATCCGTGCCAATCGGGACGTGAAGCTGCTGGTCGAGGTGGAAACGGGTGTGCGGCTGGCCCGCTATGCGCCCGGCCGGATCGAGTTCGAGCCCACGCCCGACGCCGCGCCGGATCTCGCAGCGCGCCTTGCCGGGCGGCTTCAGGGATGGACGGGCGTCCGCTGGGGCGTGTCGCTCGTCTCGGAGGGCGGTGCGCCAACGATCGCGGAGACCCGCGACAGCGAGTTGCGCGAGGCCGAGCGGGCCGCCCTCGCCCACCCGATGACGCAGGCGATCATGGACGCCTTTCCCGGTGCCGAACTCGTCGAAATCCGCACGCGAGCCGAGATCGCGCAGGAAGCGGCCGAAGGGGCGCTCGCCGAAGTCGAGGATGAATGGGATCCGTTTGACGAAGGGTGATGGGTGGCGGAACGGCACCACGGAGCCCGAAGCCACGTTCGGCTTGGCAAAGACATCCCTCAACAGGAACCGACTGCAAGCAAGGCCACCCGGGGACGGCCTGAGGCTTTTCGAGCGACTCTGCGTTCTCGATGAAACCCAAATGCGCCCTGCTCCGTTTCACCTCCGAAAACCGCACTGAAAAAGGAGACCCCCATGCCCGAGAGCTTTGTTCAAGGCCTCAAGAGCCAGACCCAATCGCAGATGATCGACCTCCTGAATGCCCGCGTGGCCGATAGCGTCGACCTGACGCTGGCCGTCAAGCAGGCGCATTGGAACCTGCGCGGTCGTGGCTATATCGGTGTGCACGAATTGCTCGACGATGTTGCCGAGCGTCTTCGTGAGCAGACCGACACGATGGCCGAGCGCGTGGCGATCATGGGCGGCTTCGCCCGCGGCACGACGCAGGAAGCGTCGAAGAACACGACGCTCGAGCCCTATCCGGTCGAGCTGACCGACATCAAGGAACACGTCCGCGAACTCGTGTCCCGCTTCAAGCAGCACGGCGCCAACCTCCGCGAGGCGATCGACGCCGCGGGCGAGGCAGGCGACGACGATGCCGAGGACCTGTTCACTGAGGTCAGCCGCCAAGTCGACAAGGATGCCTGGTTCATCGGGGCGAACGCGCCGCAGGACTGAATGCCGAACACCCGATACGAGACGAAGGGGCCGCTCCCGCAGGGTGACGCATTCCGTGTGGTGGGAGCTTTGAAAACACAGACTTGTCGCGCGACGCGCGGCAGGTCATTGCTATTGTTCAACAAGTTGCGGCAGTCATGACCGGAAAAAGCTGACGGAAATCCGAGACTTTTTTCTCGGAAGCAAGCCCCGCCTGCTTGAGCGAAGAAACTTCCGGAATCTTGGACATTTCCTCTTCCGATCCCAGAAATACAGCCAATATCCTTCGACCACAAGCTTGACCTTCGCACGAGGCGGAGATCGCGGACGAATGTCCGCATCGACTTCAATCCAAGCAGATTCTCTGGTCTTTGGTCGGAAAACGACTCGAGGCAGAGCCGCGGATATCCGAGGTTCTGATGACAAGCTTGGCAACACTCAACTTCAAGCTCTCCCAGCTCTATCCTGGCGCGGGGGAACATTGCATCAACACATGCGCGAACCCGGACTGCTCGAACTTCGGGCATCCGCTGACGGGTCGTGCCACCCGCAAGTCCATATGGGAGGAAAAGCGTCCTGACCTGACGCCAGAGCAACTGAAGTTCGTGGAGATGCATGGGCCGGGTGCCTACAAGCTCGCAGGCGCGAGCGAGAAGCACCGCCGAATCTCTCGCGTATTTGCCTACCAGAACAATCCGCACGTCTGGTCCGATCAACGCACTATCCGGTGCCTGGGCCAAACTCATGAGGGCAAAATCTGCGACTCCGGCTTCTCAATCCTGTCGCCGGACCACCTCGACGAGGAGATCGACAGACTCCGGAACTTCAATGGCGTTCTCGACGGACCCTCATGCGGAGCCTGCGGCAAGCGGTTTCTGGATGACCCTGACGAGTTCGCCCTGGACGGCGTCCATGAGCGATCGAAGGATCGCAAGGGGCAACCTGTTCGCCAGAAGAGGACGCCCACGTCTCTTCGCGTGCTTCACAAGCCCTGCCGGGGGAAGAAGGGCGCGCGCTTCTCCGTCTCGCTGCCTCATGCCGGCCAGAAGACGACCGCCGACAATCTTAGGATTCTCGGAGCAGTGCTGAACAGCGCCGGGATCGTCGATGTCCAGCGCTCGATCGGGATCGCTGGCAAGAAGATCGGCATGTCGCGGATCTACGACCGCATCGAATGGCTCGAAGGAGTTTTTCTCGCATACGAGCGCGAGATGCTCCGCAGATGGAACGACAAGGTCGAACAAAGCGGTAAAGCAGTCGAACACCTTCTCAGCCACGACGACATGGTCCTGACGGTAAACTGGGAGACTTCGACTGACAGACGCAATACACAGCTCAACTGCGCAATCACAGCAGATGCACGCAGCGGCTATGTTTATCGCCTCGATGTCGACTTCGACCCCCGCGCCACACCTCTGGATACGTTCAACGCGACATATCTCGACCAGGCCGGGATGCCGCAGAACCTCGAGCATCTCTATCCGAACAGCAAGGTGCAGTCGGCCCCGAAGTTCTCGTGGCAACGGCCGACAGGCCGATATCACGAGCCGCAGTTTTTCGCGGCCTGCGTCAACGAGATCAAGGCATTTCAGAGCCGAGCGAAGCGCCGAATGCCGAAGAAAGACAAGAGCCAGCAGGCCGCACGCTCTGCTTTGATCCAGCGAACGAAGGGCATGATTGCCAACATCCGGATGATCTCGGAGGGATGGTTCGGCTTCCCAATCGACGAATCCGAGGAGCGTGGTTCGTTCAAGGGCATGACGACCAGGGACATTTACACAAAGGGCGCCCATTTTGCGCTCCTGAAGGAGATACTTTCGCGAGGATCAATCGTCCTCACCACCGAGCAGGAAGCAACCTTGCCGCCTCTGCTTCCGCATATCTTCGACGAGGAGATCCGGGAAGACCGGTTCGCCTGGATGGCCATGAGCTTCAACAAGAAGGCAACGAAGCCGGAGAAGCTCGACAAGGTGAAGGAATATCGAAAGGCGCGAAAGCAGTTCCATAATGACGGCATGTATGCTGGCCGCTTCGACCCGGGAACGGACGCGCAGACGGTAAGTGAGGCGTTCATCGCCGATCGTATGGCGACAGCCCTCCGGGGAACTGCCGCGCATTTTCAGATCTCGAACTATCAGTCCGAGGTATTTCCGGCGCTCTGGGTTCGGTCCGCCACACAGGCAAGCGGCGAAATCGACAAAACTGTCGGCTTTCCCATCTTGCCGCGCCACATGCGTAGGACGCTAAAGAAGCTGCCGTTCGACCAAGAAGAGCTGAGCCAAGACCTGCGCGAAGAGCTCGCGCCATGGGTTTACAAGGCGACGCTTCAACCGGTCAGCTCCTTCATGAACTCTCTTCGCGAGAGGATGAGCGTCGCCGCCCGGGCCGGCAGTGGAGGTGCTCGCGTGGGCGGCTCTTACGTTCAGGGCGCGATCTTCAATCCCAGAACACTGATCGCACTCCTGAACATCTATCGCGTTCACTATAACTTCTTCGAACCCCGGCCCTACACATGCCCCTACGAGGAGATTGACGACCTCGTCGATCCTCCGAAGCTGACACCGCGCGCGCTGCGGATACCCGGAACGGATGAGTTCGTTGATCTTCCGCCGCGGGCGCGACGTTCTCGCGCGCGTATGACGCCGGCCATGCGCCATGGCATGGACGCCTTCACGCAGCGCAATGATGGCACACAGGACCCGCCCGACATCTACCGGATGCTGTATCGCCCGTGGCTCTACATGGGCACCAAGCTCGGAGCGCGGTTTGAGCGATCCCGGGGTCGACAAAAACACCAGGTGCCAGCCTCGTCATAGGTCATGCGCCTGACGAAAAAAGCCTTTCGCTATGCGGCGACTGAACCAATATCTTGATCTCACAAGGTCCATACACGCGGCCGCGGTGGCAAGCACACGAGTATGCTCACGTGAGGCAAGTAGATGATTTCAGGAGCTTAGGATGAACGCTGACGAGTTGGAAGCCAGGCTTGGGCTGCTTCCTAAGGGAGAAAACGAATATCGTGTTACTGCCTGGGAGAGCACCGACTTGGAGTTCAAGCGAGATATGGCGGTCGCGACATTTCGGAAAGCACTGAAGACCATCGCGGCGTTTGCGAACAAGAATGGCGGGATCATTGTGTTCGGGGTCTCCGATAATCCTCGCATGCTCGTCGGGCTCAACGGTCAAGTCTTGGACGAAGGTCAACAATCAGAGCAAATCGCCTCGGTCATCTCGCCGATTCCCACCACGCACTTCGCTACGCTCGATATTCATGGTCGTGCCATAGGGGTGCTACTCGTCGAGCCGCTATCGAAGCCACCTGCCATCGCAATAAAAGATCTCTCGGGAGCTCAAGGCACCGACAATATTCTACGCAAGGGCACGGTCTACACTCGTCGAAGAGGGCAGACTGCTCCCATCACCGGAGAAGAGTTCTCACAACTTTTGCTGTCGCGGGATGAGAGAATCCGAAGCGAAATATTCGCATACCTGGGCCGAGGCCGTGAAATCGGATTTGACCAAGTTGTTGTTGCCGACCCGAGAAGCGATTCGGAAGATGGCAATGAAGAGATGACTTTCTATCTTCCCGCCACAGCTGCATCCAACATGAACGTCATCGACAGGGGAACTTTGGTGCAGGAAGGCGGTGCGCCGGCCTACAAGCTCGTAGGAAATGTTCAGCTATCGACGCCTGCTGACAAAGATCCGCGAAATCCGAAGCGTCCTTCCGATGCAGTCGAGGAGATGCGCCCCACTATCGTGGAGGTTTTTGGAGCTGCGTTTCCTTGGTCGCATTTTCACTTGCGTAGAGCAGCGGAACATCTCGGGTTCTGGAACCAACCAGAAGGGGACAAGACCCATACCGGCGTAGAACCTATCACAGGGACGACGCTTTATTACGCCAGGGCGCGCGATGCAGTATCCCAGTTTGCGAGGCAGACACCAGACGACTTTGTTGAAGTTGTCGGCTCACAGAAAACACAGCAGGCTTGGAAGCAAAGCCGCACCGAGGTCGTCGATGTGGATGAGCCAGGAGGTGAAGGGTGAGAGTTGGTCTAAAGCTAACTTGCCATAGAAGCGGACATCTCTCCGGAAGGTCATGAGTTGGGCCGCGACCGTTTCGATCGCGGCCCTTTGCTTCTTGAGGTATCGCTGAGCCGCCAGCCTCCCACCGTGCGGAATGCGTCACCCGCAGGGGGCGGCCTTTTTGCATGGGCCGGCCGCGCTTGCGGCGCCGGTGCGGACGTCCTACCTCGGAGAGGACCTCTGAAGAGAAGGAACAGACGGATGTTGAAGGGATTGGGCGGCCTCGGCGACATGGCCGGAATGATGAAGAAGGCGCAGGAGATGCAGGAGAAGATGGGCGAGGTGCAGGAAAATCTGTCGTCCATTACTGTAACCGGCGAAAGCGGCGCGGGTCTGGTCAAGGCCACCGCGACCGCCAAGGGCGAGTTGACGGCGCTCGACATCGATCCGTCGATCTTCGACGCGTCCGAGAAGGAGATGGTCGAGGACCTGATCCTTGCCGCCATCAAGGACGCGCAGGCCCGCGCCACCGAGCGGTCGCAGCAGGAAATGTCGAAGATCGCCGAGAGCCTCGGCCTGCCGCCGGGCATGAAACTGCCGTTCTGAGTTCTTGGACGGCACGCGCGATATCGAGGCGTTGATCGACCTCATGGCCCGCCTGCCGGGCCTCGGCCCGCGCTCTGCGCGTCGGGCCGTCCTGCATCTGCTTAAGAAGCGGGAGACGCACCTTCTGCCGCTGGCGCAGTCGCTGGACCGGGTGGGCCGGTCGGTACGTGACTGCCTCAATTGCGGCAACCTGACCACCGGCGACATCTGCCGCATCTGCGAGGACCCGGAACGGCAGAACGGGCAGATCTGCGTGGTGGAGGACGTCGCCGACCTCTGGGCGATGGAACGCGCGCGCGTCTTTCCCGGCCGGTATCACGTTTTGGGCGGCACGCTGTCGCCGCTCGACGATATCGGACCCGAAGACCTCGCCATTCCGAAGCTGCGCGATCGGATCGCCGCCGAGGAAGTCACCGAGATCATCCTCGCCCTCAACGCCACGGTCGAGGGTCAGACGACCGCGCATTACGTTGCGCGCGAAGTCGGTGTTGCAAATATAACGATTTCGGGGCTTGCGCAGGGGGTCCCGGTCGGAGGAGAGTTGGATTATCTGGACGACGGCACATTGAAGGCCGCATTATCCTCGAGAAAACCGTTCTAGCCGTCAGGATTCGAACCACCGAACCGACGGCGTCGGTGTCGTTTGTCCCCGAAGCGGGAGAGTGACGCAAAGTGGGGTCCGCCAAATGCGCAACGCGATCAAGGCCGCTCTGTCTGCGCTGACACCCAAGGGTCGCATCGCCGGACATCGCAACCTTGCATCCGGAGCCGGACAGGAGGCCGAACTCCGCCGCTTTTCCCTCCCGATACCGGCGGCGGGCAGCGGAGCGCTCGCGCTTTTCGACATCGACGGCCTCAAGCAGGTGAACCATCAGCATGATTTCGACACGGGCGACCGGCTGCTCGATGCGGTGGGCGACACGTTGCGCCGGGCCCTGCCGACGGGTGGCGGGCTGGAACGGTCGGAAGGCGGGCGATTTCTCATCTGGCTGCCCGACAAATGCGTGGAGGAAGCCCGTCAACCGATCGAGAATCTTCGCCGCCTCGCCAGCCTGACCGTCGTCGAGGGCTTCCGGCACAAGGTCACGTGCAGCCTGTCCACCGCACTTGTCACCGTGGCGCCCGAGGAGGGCCGCACCCGGGCGGTCCTGCGCGCGGATGCGCTTCTGGCGCGGGCCAAGGCTCTCGGCGGCGATCGGCTTGAAGTGCAGGCCCAGCTTAATATCCCCTCGCTGGCCCCGCCGCTGGCCGAGGTCGAGGCCGCAATCGCTTCCCACGCGCTGGAATATCACGTCCAGCCAATCTTCGACCTGCGCCCGGAGACGCCGCGCGCCGTGGGGGTCGAGGCGTTACTGCGATGGAACCGGGACGACGGCTCGATTCTCGGGCCGGCGGGATTCATGGACACGCTGAACCGAATTCCCGAGGCGGGGTCGGCCATCCTGCCCGAATGCGCAGCAAATGCCGCCCTGCCCTTCGCCACGGGCGAGGCGCCTCTGTTCGTGACCTTCAACATCACCGGCGCGGTGCTGGACGGCAAGGGCAGCGCGGGCTGCCGCTGGCTGAGCGCGGTGCTGGAACGCGTTCCGGCCAAACGACTCGTGCTCGAGATCGTGGAGACGGCGGTGATCGTCGCGCCGGAGCGCGCCGCCGATCTGATCGGACGGCTGCGCGCGCAGGGTGTTCGCATCGCACTGGATGATTTCGGCACCGGCTTGTCCAACCTCGAACGGCTGCGCCGGTTTCCCGCCGATTTCATCAAGATGGACCGGGCCTTCGTCGCGGGGCTCGGGGGCGACGGGCGCGAGGAGGCGATCCTCGAGAGCATGATATCCCTCGCGCGGGGCCTCGGCATCGATCTTGTCGCCGAGGGGATCGAGACGGAGGAACAGGCCGCCACGTTACGAACCCTAGGCATACATCTCGGGCAAGGCTACGGCCTCGGCCGGCCGGCCCCGGCCGCGGAATGGGCCGAAAGGTTCGGTCGCAGCTAGCGCATCGGGGCGAGCAACGCATCGCCCTGCGTGCAGTCGCGAACCACATCCGCGCCGCAGGTGCGCGGCTCCAGATCGCGCGTGAGGCAAATGCGGACTTCCTGAATTCGCCCGGCGCGGCAGGTGACGGTCACGCCGTCCGCCTCCATCGTCGGGTTCGCCTCCAGGAACGCCGCCTCGACCACTTCGGCCGGCAAGGTTACGGCCCGCTCCAGCCCCCGCAGGACGTCCGGCCGAACGACGCTGTCATAAGCCGCGCGCGAGGTCGCGAAGTAGCCGTGCGCGTTCATCCCAGAGCAGGTGCCGTGCTTTCGCCATTGATGCAGGGCCAGACCGGAGGAGCCCATGATGCCGGCCATCCGCTCCGTCTGTGCGCGTGTCGCGGCACGCGCAGATGTCGGGCACCGGGACGGCCAGCCATTCTCGTATTGCGGCCACAGACCGTGCAACGTGAAGCCATGCCCCTGCCCGGCCTCGCATTGCGGCGAAGCCCGCGCATCGCCCTCCAGCGCACACCAGGTCGGCGTCCAGGACAGCGACAGGACGTAATAGTCGAACGCGCCCGCCCTCTCCCCCTCGGCGAGGACGGGGGCGGCGAAAAGCGAAAGCAGCGCGAGCAGGCGGATCATATCAGGGGGTTCCACATTTCTTGGTCGCAGCCTATATAGCCCGCCAAGTTCCCCGAAAGCGAGAACGCGCGGCCCAGCCGCAGCCCCTGATCCGGGCGACGCAAAAGTCATGTCTTGAAGGAGGCAGAAATGAACAAGCCGATTATGGCCAAGGCCACCGCCGTCTGGCTGGTCGACAATACCACGCTGAGCTTCCGGCAGATCGGCGATTTCTGCGACCTGCACGAATTGGAAGTGCAGGGCATCGCCGATGGTGACGTGGCCGTGGGCGTCAAAGGCTTCGACCCGATCGCCAACAAGCAGCTGACCGCCGAGGAGATCGAGCGTGCCGAGAAGGATCCGTCGCATCGGCTCCGCCTGCTGAACAACCCGGCCTCCGCGGGCGAGGAAAAGCGCCGCGGCCCCCGCTACACCCCGCTGTCCAAGCGGCAGGACCGGCCCAACGCGATCCTCTGGCTGGTGAAGTTTCACCCCGAACTGGCCGATGCGCAGATCTCCAAGCTGATCGGTACGACGAAGCCGACGATCCAGTCCATCCGGGAGCGGACGCACTGGAACATCCAGCAGATGCAGCCGATCGACCCGGTCGCGCTCGGCCTGTGCAAGCAAACGGAACTCGATGCCGCCGTTCAGAAAGCCGCCCAGAAGCAGGCCGCATCAGGCCAAGTGATGGATGACGACGCACGCCGCAAGCTCGTCTCGACGGAACAGTCCTTGTCCGACGAATCCGGCGATGCCCGGATGCCGACGGCGATTTCGGGGCTGGAAGGCTTCACCCTGTCGGGCAATTCCGAGGACGAGGAGCCGGAGGACAAGCGCGACGTGTCCGATGCCGACAGCTTCTTCAACTTGCCCGACGATGCGGACGAGGACGACGACGAAGACCGCTGACGACAGCGCAGAATTTTCCCAATGGACCGACCGAGGCCGCCCGGAAGGGCGGCCTTTTCGCGTCTGCGCCGGCCCCTTCAGGCGTTGAGCGACTCGATGTAGCGGCGCAGTTCGGATGCTTCCTGCCGGGCCTCGCGCAGCCCCTCCATCGCCGCGCTGCGATCCGCCTCCGTCGCGCTCAGCTTCGTCGTCAGCTCCTGCTCGCGGAACCGCAGATAGGTAATCGCCTCGTCGCGCTGCTCCTCCGCATCGTGCAGCGCCTTGGCCATCTCCTCCAGCTCGGCCACGTCGGACACGGTCACGCGGCTGAACCGGTGGACGAGCCATGAGGCGAACCAGCCGAGGACGAAGGCGATGAACAGGATGACCGCGATCGCGATGACGAATTCGGTGCGGTTCATGATCCGTCCTCTTCCGATGGCACAGCATCTTCCGTCGCGGTCTCAAGCGTCGTGTCAACATCGCCGGAGGGTGCCTCTGTCGGGGCCTCGACCTCGGCTTCGGGCATCTCGTCGCGACGGCCCAGCAGAACGAAGGTGATGCGCCGGTTTTCCTCCCGTCCGGCTTCCGTCGCGTTGTCGGCGACCGGCTGCGCTTCGCCGTAGCCCTTCGCAACCATCTGCCCCGGCCGCGCCCCACGCGCGATCAGCGCGGCGCGCACCGCTTCGGCCCGGCGCAACGACAGGGCGAGATTGCCGCCCTCGCTGCCTTGGCTGTCGGTATGGCCTCCGATTTCGAAGACCGCGCGGGCACATTCGTCGAGCTTCGCGCGCAGCTTGGCAAGCTGGCCGTCCCCCGCCGCCTCAATCACGTCCGCACCCGGCGCGAAGGTCAGCTTCTGCTCCGTCAGGATCGCGTTCAGCTGCTCCTCGCATTCCCGCGGCGTGGGGATGTTCAGAAGCGGATCCAGCTCCTCGTCATAGCTCACGTCGATGCGGAAGTTGGCCTCCGCGCCGAGCTTGTCGCCGAGCAGGCCGGAAATCCGGGCCCCCGCCCGCTGCTCTCCGGTGACGCCGCGCACGACCACGAGATCGGGCTGGACGATCACGACACCGTTGTTCAGCCGCGACAACGCGTCGAGCGCGGCCAGCACCCGGCCGGGCCAGCCCCTCGGCAAGGTCGGATCCTCGCGCGTGGCGATATAGGTTTTCGAGACGCCGAACCGCGCCCGCCCGTAAGACAGGACCGCCGCCGCCTGCGCCTCGTCGTAAAGCCGGCCGCGCAGTTGCACCTGACCCTCGGGCGACAGGGTGGCGACGAATTCGGGCGTCCCGGCCTCGTTCTCGCCGGTTCCATCGATCTTCGTCGGCTCGGGCAGGACGGCCGACAGGACGAACAGATCAGGCAGCGCGGTCTTCAGTTCGGCCATCTCGGTCTCGAACCGGTCCGGGTCCGCCCCTTCCTGCGCGACGAGCGAAACATCGGCATCCGAAAGCGTCAGCGAACCGCCGCCGACCCGGCCCAATGCGGCGATTCCCTCGGCCGCCGCCTCGCCCCATGAGGCCGAAGGCACGCCCAAGCCAAGGACGCAGTCGGCGCGCCCCTCGAAACCCGTCTCGCGCGCCGCCGCGACGATCCGCGCCTCGGCGGCGAGTGAATCCACCGCACAAGCCTCGAAGCGCGGCGTCCCGTCGGGCGGAATGACATAGCGCAGCGTGAAGGGCGTAATGACCGGGCGCGGCGCGGCGATATCCAGCCGTAGCGCAACGCCGGACGGCGCGAGACGGCTCAGCTCGCGTTCGAGCCGGATTTTCTCCTCGTCGCTATCGGCGACGGCGGTGACGGCCACCCGCCCGGGCTCGACCGAGACCTTGGCGTGGTGCAGATCAGACAGCGTCGACAATGCGAATCGCAGCGTCTCGTCCCAGCTATCGGCGACCGGATGGTCTGCCCGCTCGACCATGTTGACGATCTCGAGAAACTCCGCCCGCGCCGTCCGGTCGAGCAGCGTGTCGAGCAGGTCATCGTCGCGCGCGGGCACCAGGCCGATCAGCGAGACGTCATCCTTGTTGCGCAGGATCTCCAGCGAGAACCGTGGCGCCACGGCCCCTTCGCGCGGCACCACCTGCATGGCGTCGACGATGCGGCCGGGATCGACCACGCTGCCCGCCGCCGTCACCGCGCGAAAGCGCGACGGCTCGTCCGGTGCAGTGCCGGTCAGAATCAGCTGCAGCCCGTCGGTCTGCGCGTCGGCCCATTCGATGCCGGTCTGCGAGAAGGTTGCGGTCACGGCGGCACGCGACCGTTCCTCGACGAAGTCTGCGCCGAACCAGGCACCGCCGGCCGCTGCGGCGGCGGCGAGCGCGAAGGCGGCGATGGATGCGAATTTGAACTTGCGGCTCATCAGATGTCTTTCATCCTCCGCCGGGTGCTTATCCGCACCACCATCAGCCCGCAATCAGAGGAGCGCGGCGGCGGCGAAAAACGGCAGAGGGATGAGCCCGGTCGTCCGGTTGGAGCGAAAGAGCGCGAGACAGCGGGCCGGGTCGTCGATGTCGAGCCGCGCCAATTGCCAGCCCATGTGCCAGCCCATCGCCCCGAGCCCCGCCAGCCCGACCAGCGCCGGCAGGAGCGGCAGCGCCACGAGGACGGCTGACCCCATCAGGATCGCCGTCGCCGCGGCGAAGCCCCGCAGCCAAGGTTGCGGCTCGCGCCCGAAACGCCGGGCAGTGGATCCCACCCCGATCAGCGCGTCGTCCTCGACATCCTGATAGGCGTAGATCGTGTCGTAAAAGAGCGTCCAGGCGATGCCGCCGAGATAAAGGAGCACCGGCGGCCAGCCGAGGGCCCCGGTCTGCGCCGCCCAAGCCAGCAGCGCACCCCAGTTGAACGCAAGGCCCAGGAAGATCTGCGGCCACCAAGTGAAACGCTTGGCGAAGGGGTAGATTGCCACGGGGACCAGTGCGAGGATCCCCAGCCCGATCGCGATCGGCGGGAAGGTGAACAGGATCAGCGCCGACATCCCCACCTGCACCCCCATCCAGCGCAGCGCCTGACGCACGCTGACCCGGCCCGACGGGATCGGTCGGGAGCGCGTCCGCGCCACGCTCGCGTCGATGTCGCGGTCGGTCACGTCGTTCCATGTGCAGCCGGCCCCGCGCATCAGGAAAGCGCCCGCCGCACAGGCAAGCGCAAGCCAGATCGTCACCGGGCGGAACCCTGTGGCCGCGACAGCGAGCGAAAGCCCCCACCAGCACGGGATCAGCAGCAGCCAAGTCCCGATCGGCCGGTCCGCCCTGCTCAGGCGCAGATAGGGCCGCATCGGCGCGGGCGCGTGGGTATCGACCCAGTTGCCCTTGACGGCGTCGGCCACCTGTCCTTGATCGGACGTGTCGGTCATCGCGCGGGGTTCCCCATGGACAGCAAAGTCAGGCTGCATGTAGCCGCACCGGTCGCATCGGGACAAGCGGTGGAGCTGAGCCGCGAGCAGGTCCATTATCTGTCGGGGGTCATGCGCCTGTCGGTCGGCGACACCCTCACCGTGTTCGACGGCCGCTCCGGCGCATGGCGCGCGCGAATTGCCACGCTGTCCAAGCGGAGTGGGGAGTTGACCTGCGAGGAACAGGTTGCGCCGCAGCGCGATCCGCCGGATCTGTGGCTTCTCTTCGCGCCGATCAAGAAGGCGCGCACGGACTTCATCGTCGAGAAGGCGACCGAGCTCGGCAGCGCCCGCATCCTGCCCGTGCGCACCGATCACACCAATTCCGAGCGTATCCGCCGCGACCGCCTGCAGGCCCACGCCATCGAAGCCGCCGAGCAATGCGGCGGAACCTTCGTCCCCGAAGTCGACGAGATCGCGCCGCTGTCGGGCCTGCTGGATGATTGGCCCGAGGGCCGGGCGCTGATCTTCTGCGACGAGGCCCTGTCGGAGGACCCGACATGGAGAGAGGCGAATGGGTCCCGCACCAGCACGGCGCAGCGCCTGCCCCCTGCCCCTGCCGCCATCCTGATCGGGCCGGAGGGCGGCTTCTCCCCCGAGGAGCGCGAGCGCCTGCGCGCCCATCCGGCGACCGCCGCCATCGCGCTCGGCCCCCGCATCCTGCGCGCCGACACGGCGGCCGTCGCGGCCCTGACCCTGTGGCAGACCGCACAAGGCGACTGGGGTTGAGCCGGGAACCGTCCGAGCCCGGCCCGCGTTTTTCCGATTCAGGAATCTCGTAATAATGGCAGGATATTGCAATGGTCACGACAGTCGGAACAGGAAGCGATCCCAAAACGGTCGTCTCGGACCTCATCCAACTCGAACGCGACGCGATCGCGGCATACGACACCACGATCGACCGCCTCACGAATGCCGAGGCGAAGGGGAAGATCGACGAGTTCAAGCAGGACCACCTGCGCCACCTCGAAGAGTTGGAGGGCTTCGCCCGCGATCTGGGGGCCGACATTCCAACCGACACCGATGCCAAGGCGATGCTGACCCAGGGAAAGGTAGCGATTGCGGCCTTGGGCAGCGACGAGGCGGTGCTCGGCGCGATGTCGACCAACGAGACCGACACGGTAACCGCCTATCGCAACGGCTGCGACAACGCGTCGCTGCCCGATACGATGCGCCCGATGCTGGAGCGTGCGCTCGAGGACGAGCAGCGGCACAAGACCTGGATGGACAGCGCCTCCGCCTGATCTTGTCCACAGGGGCGCGGGCGTGATCCGCCCGGAACTCGCGGCGCGCCTGCGCCCTTGGCGCGAGGCCCTGATCGGGGTCGGAGCATTGACGCTCGGTCTGTGGCTCGCGGTGGCGACGGGGGGCATTCCTGCGTTGCTCGGGTTGGCGGCGATGGCCGTCGGTTTGGTCCTCGCCGTCTCCGGCCTGCGGCGTGCCCGGCTCTCGGCCACCGGCGATGCACCGGGTATGGTCGAGGTGATTGAGGGCCGTGTCACCTATATGGGCCCCACGAATGGCGGAACGGCCGAACTCGACGACATGACGGAGATCGTCTTCGTCCGTCCCGAACAGGGGCCGGCCGGTTGGGTCATCGCACAGGACGGGGGTGCGCCGCTGATGGTTCCGGACGGCGCGCTCGGGGCGGACAAGCTTCTCGATGCCCTCTCCGCCCTGCCGGGGCTGAATTCCGGCGCCATGGTCCGCGCAACCCGCACGGGACGGGGGACATCACGCGTGATCTGGCGGCGGCATCCGTCCAACGACCATTCGCGCGCCTTGACTTGAGCGGGGGGCGCGGTCACTCGTCCCCCCGACGACGACGCGAGAGGCCCCGATGTCCATTCCACAATCCGGCGGCGGGCCGATCACCGACCACGCGCAGCTTGCCGAATATCTTGCATCCGGCTGCAAGCCCGAAGCCGAGTGGCGCATCGGGACCGAGCATGAGAAGTTCGGCTTCCGCACCGATACGCTGACCCCCCTCCCTTATGAGGGCGACCGCTCAATCCTCGCCGTCCTGTCCGGCCTGCGCGACCGCTTCGGCTGGTCTCCGGTCGAGGAGGGCGGCCGTCTGATCGGGCTGGAGAAGGACGGTGCCAACGTCTCGCTCGAACCCGGTGGCCAGCTCGAGCTGTCCGGCGCTCCGCTCGAGAACATTCACCAGACCTGCGACGAGGTGAACGACCACCTGCGCGAGGTAAAGGCGGTGGCGGAGCCGCTGGGCGTCGGCTTCATCGGGCTGGGCGCCGCCCCGATCTGGCGGCACGAGGACATGCCCCTGATGCCCAAGGGCCGCTACAAGTTGATGGACGGCTATATGGGCCGAGTCGGCACGATGGGGCGCGTCATGATGCGGCGCACCACCACGGTGCAGGTCAATCTCGATTTCGCCTCCGAAGCCGACATGGTGAAGAAGCTGCGCGTGGCGATGGCACTGCAATCGGTGGCGACGGCGCTGTTCGCCTCCTCGCCCTTCTTCGAGGGGAAGGTGAACGGTCACAAATCCTGGCGCGCCCGCGTCTGGCGCGATCTGGACGAGGACCGCACCGGCATCCCCGCCTTTGTCTTCGAAGACGGCATGGGCTTCGAGCGGTGGGTGGACTACGCGCTCGACGTGCCGATGTACTTCATCTACCGCGACGGCCGCTACATCGATGCGCTGGGTCAGTCGTTCCGCGATTTCCTGCGCGGGGAACTGCCCGCCCTGCCGGGTGAAAAGCCGACGCTGAGCGATTGGGCCGACCACCTGACGACGCTGTTCCCCGAAGCGCGGATCAAGAAATACATGGAGATGCGCGGCGCCGATGGCGGCCCGTGGCGCCGGCTCTGCGCGCTCCCCGCCTTCTGGGTGGGCCTGATGTATAATGCGACGTCGCTGGACGCGGCTTGGGACCTCGCAAAGGACTGGGATCAGGAGACGCGCCTCGCCCTGCGGGTCGCGGCAAGCGAGGATGGGCTGCAGGCCAAAACCAACGGCGTGCGGATGCACGATCTTGCGCGCGAATTGCTGGCAATCTCCGAAGCCGGCCTGAAGGCGCGAGCGCGGGAGGGCGCGGGCGGCCTGATCCCCGACGAGACGCACTTTCTCAACGCCCTGAAAGAGAGCGTCGAGACCGGACGCACCTATGCCGACGAACTCCTTGACGATTATCACGGACCGTGGGGCGGCGACCTGACGCGCATCTTCGCGGAGCGCGCCTACTGACCGAGGCCGTTGCGCTCGGGCAACATGCGTGAAGCTGCGGCAACCGGAGCTTGCGCCGGGCTGTCGGTCCGGTCTGATCTTTGCCTAGTGCAGCGCGACCGGAGGTCCCCGAACATGCGTGATTTCTTCATCAAGGCTCTCGACAATCTTGTCGGGATCATCGTGATCCTCGGCGCGGTCGGGATCGTGATTTCGGCGGGCGCCGCGCTGCTCGCGCCCAACGGCGGCGGCGTGCTCATGGCGCTGGCGATCCTCATTGGCGGATCGATCAACCTGATCCTGCTTGGCGGCTTCATGTATCTGGGCCTCGGCATCTACCACAACACCCGCCGCATGGCCGATGCGATGGATCGCGACGCGGCGCCTCGCTGATCACCTTCGTTGCACGAGGTCGGCCATAAAGGCCACGACCTTGGCGCGCGGCATCTCGCACGGCTTCAGCAATGGGCCACGGTCCAGGCGGTAGAGGTTGAAGCTGATGTAGTCCGATCCGTCAAGCGCGCGGGCCACCAGCTTCTCCGATGCGCCGCGTGAAAAGAGGGTCCGCGTGACGATCCAATCCACGCCTGCCACTTCGGTGCGAAACGTGCCGAGCGGCAAGTCGTGCAACGCCGCCGAAACCGTTTCCGCGTCGGTCACTTGCGCCCGATCCGCGGCTCCTCGCCCCGGCGCAGGCGGGAGATGTTGCCGCGATGGAACCAGACGACCATTACAGCGAAGACGGTCGCCAGAAACGCCGCCTCGGGCCGCAGCATCAGTGCCCAGAACGGCACCGACGCCGCCGCGACGATTGCGCCCAGCGACGAGATCCGCGTCACCGCCGCCGCCGCAAGCCAGGTGCCGCAGGCCGCGAGACCCAGCGGCCAGGCCAGCGCCAGCATCGTGCCGAGGAACGTCGCCACGCCCTTGCCGCCACGAAAGCCAAGCCAGACGGGATAGGCATGGCCGAGAAATGCCAAGAGCGCCGCAACCTGCGCCGCATCCTCGCCGAAGGTCGTGCGCGCCATCAATACCGCGAACCCGCCCTTTCCGGCATCCCCGATCAGCGTCAGGAACGCCGCGAGCTTGTTGCCCGTGCGCAGCACGTTGGTCGCGCCGATATTGCCCGATCCGATGGTTCGCAGATTGCCCAACCGGAACAGGCGCGCCATGACGATCCCGAACGGCACCGCGCCGAGGAAATAGGACAAAACCGCGGTCACGGCGAGCCACTCGATCGGCGTGACGAAATCAGGCATGTGCGTTGTTCCGGTCGAAGATGCGGGTTCCGCCCACCCAAGTTCCGATCACCCGTCCCTCCATCCGCGCGCCGTCGAACGGCGTGTTCTTCGACTTCGACGCCATCGTCCAGCGGTCCAGCACGAAGGGCGCATCGGGGTCGAACAGAACCAGATCGGCCGGTGCGCCGACCTCCAGCGTCCCGCCTTCGAGCCCGAGCCGCCGCGCCGGATTGGTCGACAGCGCCCGCCACAGCGACGGCAGGTCCAGATGCCCCGCATGGACCAGCCGCATCGCCGCCGGCAGCAGCGTCTCCAGCCCCACGGCACCGGGCGCGGCCTCCTCGAAGGGCAGGCGCTTCGACTCCTCGTCCTGCGGCGTATGCATGGACGAGATCACGTCGATCGCCCCCTCGGCGAGCGCCGCGACCATGGCGACCCGGTCGTCCTCGTCCCGCAGAGGCGGCGTCACCTTGAAGAAGGTGCGGTAATCGGCAATGTCGAGCACGTTGAGCGTCAGGTGATGGATCGAAATCCCCGCCGTCACATCGAGCCCCGCCGCCCGCGCCCGCACCAGCGCAGGCAGCGATGCGGCGCAGGTGATCTGATCGAGGTGATAGGCGACGCCGGTCGCCTCCACGAGCGCAAGATCGCGCTCCAATCCCATCCGCTCGGCCAGCGGCGCGACGCCGGGCAACCCGCGCAGCGACGCGAACTTGCCCGACGTGATGCAGGCCCCCCGGCTGAGCCCCGGATCCTGCGGATGCCCGACGACCAGCGCGCCGAGCGACCGCGCATAGGTCAGGCAACGGCTCAGGACCCTCGTATCCTCGACCACATGCGTCCCGTCGGTGAAGGCCACGGCGCCGGCATCGCGCAGGAAGCCAATCTCCGTCATCTCGCGCCCCGCGCGCCCCTTGGTCAGCGCGGCCATGTGCCGGACACGGACGACCGATTCGGCGGCGCGTGCGCGCACATGTTCCAGCATCTCGGGTCCGTCGATCACGGGGATTGTATCGGGACGGCAGACAATCGTCGTCACGCCCCCCCGCGCGGCGGCCCGCCCGGCGGTGCGGAAACTCTCCTTGTGGCGCTCGCCCGGTTCCCCGACCTTGACGCCCACATCAACGATCCCGGGGGCAAGGCACCGGCCGCCGCAATCCACGACCTCCGACGCCGGGCCCGGCGCGGCGATCCGCCCGTCCTCGATGCGCAACTCGCCCGGCGCGTCAGTCCCGGAGACCGGGTCGATCAAGCGGACATTGGTGAAGAGGGTCGTGCTCATGACGCTTGTGCTAGCCGGGCCCTGTCCCGCTGTCCATCGCGCGCGTCAGGCCAGAACCACGAGCAGCGCCGCCAGCACCAGCGCGGCGACCACGATCCAGACGATCGTGCCGGTGCCGAGACCACGCCGCGCAGGCTCCTCCGGGCTGTCCCTCGGCGTGGGCGGCACGTCGGTGCTGCGGGGAACGGCACGCTGACTCATGTCGGCCTCGGCGGGCGCATAGCTGCCGATATGCGTCAGTTCCGGCGTCAGTTCGAGCTTGTCCACGCCCTCCACCGCGCGCGGCGCCAACACCACCACATCCCCCGACAAGGCATCGAGCTTGGCCGCATCCGGCGCCAGAGCCACATCTGGAATGTCGTGCGCCTGCGCCAGATAGGTTCGCAGCCCGATCGGATGCACATCGCGCACGGCAAAGACCTCGGCATAGGTTGCGTCGATCTCGGCCCCGAACGCCTCCGACAACGGCGTCTCGCCGGGTTCCTCGCGCATTTGCGACAGATACGTCTGGTGCGGCAGCTTCAGCGCCCCGTCGGAGACGGCGAAAACGTGGATGCGCGGGTCGCGGGGGAGAAGTTCGATGGGCATGTGCGGTCCTTCGGGCTCGGGGTTCCATCGGTGAACGCGCAGAGCCCGGCGGCGGTTCGCCCCCTGTCCGCCCGGCGATCGCGCCGACGCCGCCTCCGTCAGACGCCGTTCACGCGTTCCCGGAGGTTCCGCGCCAGAAGATCCATCGCCGCCATACGGACGGCCACGCCCATTTCCACCTGCTTTTGGATGACGGACCGGTTTATGTCGTCGGCAAGCGTGCCGTCGATCTCCACCCCCCGGTTCATCGGACCGGGATGCATGACGATCGCGTCGGGTTTGGCCGCCCTGAGCTTTTCCGCGTCCAATCCGAAGCGGTGATAATATTCCCGCTCCGACGGGATGAAGGCACCGTCCATCCGCTCCCGCTGAAGGCGCAGCATCATCACCACATCCGCGTCGCGCAGACCCTCGGCCATGTCGTCGGTAACCTCCACGCCCAGCTCCCCGACCTGCGCCGGCATCAGCGTCGGCGGTCCCACGAGACGGACCCGGTTCTCCATCTTGCCCAGCAGGATCAGGTTCGACCGCGCCACCCGGCTATGGGCGATGTCCCCGCAGATCGCGACGGTCAGCCGGTGCAACCGCCCCTTGGCCTGGCGGATCGTCAGCGCATCGAGCAGCGCCTGCGTCGGATGCTCGTGCCGCCCGTCGCCGGCGTTGAGAACCGCGCAGTTCACCTTTTCCGCCAGCAGATTGACCGCGCCGGAATGCGGATGCCGCACCACCAGCAGATCCGGC
This sequence comes from Jannaschia seosinensis, assembly GCF_001408515.1. Taxonomy (GTDB): domain Bacteria; phylum Pseudomonadota; class Alphaproteobacteria; order Rhodobacterales; family Rhodobacteraceae; genus Jannaschia; species Jannaschia seosinensis. Next base: position 42,080 of record NZ_CYPR01000085.1, read on the forward strand.
CGCATCGCGTTGAGCGTCAGCGCCGTGTCGATCAGCGTCTCGCCCTTTTTCAGGCTGGAGGCCTGCATTGCCATGTTCATGACATCCGCGCCGAGGCGCTTGCCCGCGATCTCGAAGGAGGCCTGCGTCCGGGTGGACGCCTCGAAGAACATGTTGACCTGCGTCAGTCCGGCCAGGGCATCGCCATGGCGATCGCCCCGGCGCTGGGCCTCGGCGTAGTGGTCCGCACGGTCGAGCAATGCGGTAATCTCGGCGGGATGCAGGGGCTCGATGCCGAGGAGGTGGCGCTGGGTGAAGGTCATGGACCGCTTGTCGCCGCGCTGCCCGGCCGGTTCAACCCTTCGCGCACGCAGGGCGGGCGATCCGGCGCAACAATCGGGCCGCCGGGGCGAGCCTTTCCCCCGGCGGCCGGCCGCGCTACGTCCACGGCATGGAACCCGATCTCGATCCCCACGCCGCGCGCGCCGCGCTCGAATGGCTCATCGAGATGGGCTGCGACGAGGCGATCGGCCCGTCTCCGGTGGACCGCTACGCTCTTCCGGCGCGGATGCCGGCGCCCGCGCGCGCCAAGACGCCTCCGCCCGATTCCGTCCCGCAATTCGCCCCCGCATCGGCGGCACCGGAGGATCCCGTCGCGGCGGCGGAACGTGCCGCCGCCGGCGCCGCCGATCTTGCGGGCCTCAAGGCGGCGATGATGGCCTATCCCCATTGCGACCTGCGGCTCGGGGCGAAATCGCTGGTCTTCTCCGACGGGGATCCGGCCGCGCGCGTGATGATCGTGGGCGAGGCGCCCGGACGCGAGGAGGACCGCCAGGGCAAACCGTTCGTGGGCCAGGCAGGGCAGCTTCTCGACCGGATGCTGGGCGCGATCGGGCTGGCGCGGCAGGCCGAGGATCCCGCGCGTGCCATCTATATCACCAATGTCCTGCCCTGGCGCCCTCCTTCGAACCGCGATCCCGCGGCCGACGAGGTGGCGATGATGCTGCCTTTCCTGCGCCGGCACGTTGAACTGGCGGCGCCCGAGATGCTTGTCGTGATGGGCAACCATGCGGCTTTCGCATTGTTGGGAAAGCGCGGCATCACGCGGCTGCGCGGAGCCTGGAGCGAGGCGCTCGGCCTGCCGGTCCTGCCGATGCTCCACCCTGCCTACCTCTTGCGCCAGCCCGCCGCGAAGCGTGACGCCTGGGCGGATCTGCTCTCCCTCGCCGCCCGGCTGGACGAACCGCCGTCGTGACCATCCCGCTTCTTCGCTTGAGAAACACCTCAGGGAGCGCGAGGGACTTTCCCCTCGCTCCCGCACTACCAAGAAGGAACACCGCCCGATGACCTACACGCCCCCCAAAATCTGGACGCCCTCCGAATCCGGCGGCCGGTTCGCCTCGATCAACCGCCCCGTGGCGGGCCCGACGCATGAAAAGCCATTGCCCGAGGGAGAGCATCCCTACCAACTCTACTCTCTGGCCACGCCCAACGGGGTCAAGGTGACGATCCTGTTCGAGGAACTCATCGAGGCCGGGCACGACATCGAATACGACGCCTGGCTCATCGACATCGGCGAGGGCGACCAGTTCGGCTCCGGCTTCGTCGCGGTGAACCCGAATTCGAAGATCCCCGCCCTGCTCGACCGGACCGGCCCCGAACCGGTGCGTGTGTTCGAAAGCGCGGCGATCATGCTTCACCTCGCCGAGCGCTACGACGCCTTCCTCGGCCAGCCCCGCAGCGAAATGCTCTCCTGGCTGTTCTGGCAGATGGGCTCCGCGCCGTTCCTCGGGGGCGGCTTCGGGCATTTCTACGCCTATGCGCCCGAGAAGCTGGAATATCCGATCAACCGCTATACGATGGAGGCGAAGCGGCAGCTCGACGTGCTCAATCGCCACCTCGCCGAGAACGAATGGATGGCGGGCGACTACTCCATCGCCGACATGGCGATCTGGTCGTGGTATGGGCAGCTTTGCCTCGGGCGGCTCTACGACGCGGCGACCTTCCTGTCGGTTCACGAATACGAGCACGTCATGGAATGGGCGCGGCGCATCGATGACCGCCCCGCGATCCGGCGCGGCCGGATGGTGAACCGCAACTTCGGCGACGACGAGTCCCTGAAGCTGCCGGAACGCCATTCGCGCGCCGACTTCGACCGCTGAGCGCCCCCCGCGACCCCCAACCAGAAAGAGGCGCATGTCCGAGCGAGAGTTCCTCCCCTGCCGCATCGCTGTCCTGACGGTCAGCGATACGCGAACCGAGGCCGACGACCAGTCCGGCAACACGCTTGTCGAACGGCTGGGGGCGGCGGGGCATGTGCTTGCCGACCGCGCGATCCTTCCCGACGATCGCGCGGCGGTGGCGGCACGATTGCGGGAATGGTGTGCCGATACGGCCATCGATGTAGTGATCAGCACGGGCGGCACGGGACTGACGGGGCGCGATGTTTCGGTCGAGGCGCACCGGGATGTGTACGAGAAGGAGATCGACGCCTTCGCGACGATGTTCACGCTCGTCTCGATGCAGAAGATCGGCACCTCCGCCGTGCAATCGCGCGCCTGTGGGGGCGTGGCGGGGGGCACCTATCTCTTCGCGCTTCCGGGCTCGCCCTCGGCCTGTCGCGACGCCTGGGACGAGATTCTCGTGCATCAGCTCGATTACCGGCACCGGCCCTGCAACTTCGTAGAGATCATGCCCCGGCTGGACGAACATCTGCGGCGGAAGTGATCGACTTCCCCTTGGGACCATGACCGCGCGGCAAATGACTTCCAAGGACTGCGCGCTCGGACGAGGCCCGCCTCTGCGACGGATCCTCCCGCCCTGCGGATGTGCTATGGGATACGTGTCCGGAACCGCCTATCTACTGGTGGGTACATCGCCGGAGTTCCCATGCGCTTTCTCGGTCGCAGCCTCACCGCCTTGTTCCTCGCCGCTCTGACGGCGGGGCTGCTGGCTTGGGCCGCGCAGATCACGTTTACCGCGATGGAGGCCCGTCAGAGCCGTGATGCCGGTGCGCCGCCGGCGCAGGAACGGGTGCTGGCGGTCAATGTGGTGCGCGCCACACCCGAGACGATCACTCCCGTCCTGACCACCTTCGGCGAGATCCGGGCCCGCCGGATCCTGGAATTGCGCGCGCCCGGCGGCGGACGCGTAGTGGAACTGGCCGAAGGGTTCGAGGAAGGCGCGGCGGTGCGGGAGGGCGAGGTGCTGATGCGCATCGATCCCGCCGCGGCCGAGGCCGATCTGGCCGTCGCGCGGGCCGATCTGGCCGGGGCCGAGGCGGAACTGCGCGACGCCGAGCGCGGTCTGGACCTCGCGCGGGCCGAACTCGCCGGGGCGCAGGCGCAGCGCGATCTGCAGCAGCAGGCGCTTGACCGGCAGGAAGACCTCGCGGCACGCGGCGTGGGTGCGGCGGCGACGGTCGAGACGGCGAAACTCTCGCTCTCCTCGGCGGAGCAGACGGTCCTGACCCGGCGGGGCGCGCTGGTCCAGGCCGAGGCGCGGATCGACACTGCCCGCCTCGGCATCGACCGCGCCCGCATCGCCTTGGCGCAGGCGGAACGGGATCTTGAGGACCGCATTCTCGTCGCCGCGTTCGACGGGCAATTGACCGACGTCGCCGTTCTCGCCGGGGGGCTCGTCTCGGCCAACGAACGGGTGGCGCGGCTGATCGATCCCGACGCGCTCGAGGTGGCGTTTCGGCTGTCGGCGGCACAGCATGCGCGACTGCTCGATGGAGCGGGGGACCTGATCGGGGCGGATTTGCGCGTCGTGCTCGATGTCGAGGGGCTGACACTCGCGGCAACCGGTCGGGTCATCCGTGAGGCCGCCGCCGTGGGGGAAGGGCAGACCGGCCGGCTGGTCTATGCACGCTTGGGCGACGCGCCCGGCTTTCGACCCGGCGATTTCGTTCGCGTCGAGGTGGAGGAGCCGCCGCTCGACGATGCGATCCGTTTGCCGGCCACCGCGCTCTCGGCCACCTCCACGGTGCTCCTGCTCGGGGCGGATGAGCGGCTGGAGGAAGCCGAGGTCACGCTGCTGCGCCGTCAGGGTGACGAGGTGCTTGTCGGCGGCGACATCGCCGATCGGGTCGTTGTCGCGGAACGGGGTCCGGCCCTCGGCACCGGGATCCGCGTGCGGCCGCTTTCGCCCGGCACGGCGGATGAGGCGAAGACCGGAGCGGACCGCATCACCCTCGATCCCGAACGGCGCGCACGGCTCGTCGCGTTCCTGCAGTCCAACACCCGCATTCCCCCCGAACGGCGCAGCCGCCTGCTTGCGCAGCTCGAGGAGGAGACGGTTCCCGCCGCCATGGTCGCGCGCCTCGAAGCGCGGCTCGGCGGCTGATGGGAATCCTCGGCTACTTCACCCGCCACCGGACGGCCGCGAACCTGCTTCTGGTGCTGATGCTCGCGGCGGGTCTTCTGTCGCTGCCGAACATGCGGGCGCAGTTCTTTCCCGACATCATCGTCGAGGACATCGATGTCTCCGTCGTCTGGCGTGGCGCGGGCGCGGAGGACGTGGACCGCGCCGTCGTTCAGGTGCTCGGGCCCGCGCTGATGGCCGTAGAGGGGGTGATCGACAGTTCCGCCGTCTCCCGCGAGGGATCGGCGCGCATCCGTCTGGAATTCGAGCCCGGCCGCAATGCGGCGGATGCGGCCAACGATGTGCAGGCAGCGGTCGATGGCGTCACCGGCCTGCCCGAAGGGATCGAGGAGCCGGAGGTCCGGCAGAACCGCTGGCGCGACCGTGTGACCGACGTGATCGTGACAGGCCCGATCGGGGTGGATCAGTTGGCCCGCATCGCCGATGCCTTCGTCGTCCGCCTCTTCGCCGCCGGGGTCACGCGCACAGACATCCGCGGCGTCGCCGCCCCCGAGATCGTCGTCGAGGTGCCCACGGCCGAACTCATCCGCCACGACCTGACCATGCGCGAGATCGCCACCGCCCTCGCCGCGCAGGCGCAGGCCAGTCCGGCGGGCGATGTGGCCGGGGCAGATGCGCGCGTCCGCACCGGCGAGGTCCGCCGCGGCGCCGCCGCGATCGAGGCCATCGTCCTGCGCCGCGAGGCGGGAGGCGCCGCCCTGACCGTGGGGGATGTGGCAACCGTCATCTCCGAAGGCGTCGACCGGGAGCGGGCCTATTTCGTCGGCGACGACCCGGCGATCAGCGTGCGCGTCGACCGGTCCGCCGAAGGCGACGCGATCGCCCTGCAGCGCCAGGTCGAGACCGTGGCCGACGAGATCCTGCGCGACGCGCCCGAGGGCACGAAGATCGAACTGATCCGTACCCGGACCGACGCGATCACGGGCCGGATCGACCTTTTGGTGGACAACGCGCTTCTGGGTCTCGCGCTGGTCGTTGGGCTTCTGTTCCTGTTTCTAAACGCACGCACGGCCTTCTGGGTGGCAGCGGGCATTCCGGTGGCGATGCTGTCGGCGATCTCGCTGATGTGGCTGGCGGGGATCACGATCAACATGATCTCTCTCTTCGCGCTCATCATCACGCTGGGCATCGTGGTCGATGACGCCATCGTCGTGGGCGAACATGCAGATTTCCGTGCCCGCAATCTCGGTGAACCTCCGGCGACGGCGGCGGAAAACGCGGCACGGCGCATGTTCACCCCAGTCTTCTCGGCCACCCTGACGACAGTGATCGCGTTCTTCGCACTCGTGGCCATCGGCGGGCGGTTCGGAGAGTTGATCCTCGACATTCCGCTGACCGTGATCGCCGTTCTGATCGCGTCCCTGGTGGAGTGCTTTTTGATCCTGCCCCATCACATGGCGGGGGCGCTGCGGCATACGGCGCGGGGGCATTGGTACGACATGCCCTCGCGGCTGACGAACCGAGCCTTGGGTTGGGTGCGCGAGCGTGTGTTCCGCCCGCTCATCCGCTTGGTTCTGATCGCGCGCTATCCCGTTGCGGCCGGGGCGGTCGTCCTGTTCGCGTCGCAGATCGCGCTGTTCCTGACGGGCGACGTCCAGTGGCGCTTCTTCAACTCGCCCGAGCAGGGATCGGTCACCGGCAATTTCGCGATGGTCAACGGCGCAACGCGGGAGGACACGCTGGCGCAGATGCGCGAACTGCAACGCGCCGCGACCGAACTGGGTGAGGAATACGCGGGCGAATACGGCGCGAATCCGGTGGCTTACATGCTGGCCGAGATTGGCGGCAACACGGGCCGCCCCCTGCCCTCCGCCGATGACAAGGAGCCCGAGCAGCTTGGCGCCATATCCCTTGAACTCATCGAAGCCGACCTGCGGCCATATTCGTCGTTCCAGTTCGTCGAAGCGCTTCAGGAGCGTGCCCGCCAACTGCCCCTGACCGAAGAGATCAGCTTTCGCGGCTGGCGCTCCGGTCCGGGCGGGGATTCCCTGTCGGTGGAGTTCTCCGGCGCCGACGCGGCGACGTTGAAGAGCGCGGCAGAGGCGCTCAAGAACGCGGCGGCGCGGTTTCCAGAGGTTTCGGGTCTCGAGGACAGCCTGCCCTACGACCGTGACGAGTTGATCCTCGACCTGACCCCGCAGGGCGAGGCATTGGGCTTCGACATCGACGCGCTGGGCCGGGTGCTGCGCGACAGGCTGGGCGGGATCGAGGCGGCCACCTTTCCGGCGGGGCCACGCACCGGGGCAATCCGTGTCGAGTTGCCCAAGGGCGAGGTGCGCGCCGATTTCCTCGACACGCTGCGGCTCTCCTCGCCCTCGGGCGGTGACGTGGCGCTGTCGGATATCGTGACGGTCCGGACGCAATCGGGTTTCGCCACCATCCAGCGCGAAAACGGCGTGCCCGTGGTCACCGTGTCCGGCGACATCAACCAAGATGACGCGGCGCGGGCCAACGACATCCGCCAGACCCTGTCGGAGGAGATCCTGCCCGAAATCGCGGCCGCGCATCAGGTCTCCTACCGCCTCGGCGGTCTGGCCGAGCAGGAGCGGGAGTTCCTGACCGACGCGACGCTGGGCCTCGTGTCGTGCCTTCTGGGCATCTACCTCGTGCTCGCCTGGATTTTCTCGTCGTGGACCCGGCCGGCGGTGATCATGGCGGTGATCCCCTTCGGCTTGATCGGCGCGATCTGGGGGCATTGGTTCTGGGACGTGCCGCTGAGCATGTTCTCCGTCGTCGGCCTGATTGGCATGACGGGCATCATCATCAACGACTCCATCGTCCTGGTGACGAGCGTGGACGAATACGCGCAGACCCGCGCGCTGCGGCCCGCGATCGTGGACGCGGTCTGCGACCGGTTGCGACCGATCCTTCTGACGACGCTGACGACGGTGCTGGGTCTCACGCCGCTGCTTTACGAGACGTCGAGCGATGCGCAATTCCTGCGTCCCACGGTCATCACGCTGAGCTACGGGCTGGGCTTCGGCATGTTTCTGGTGCTGATCCTGGTGCCGGCGATCCTGGCCATGGGCGCGGATGCCACGCGCTTGGCCGCCGCGTTCCGCCGCATGCTGCGCCTGCCTGTGCGGCGGCGCGGGCGCGGGCGCGGCGTGGGGCTGCTGGGCCTTGCGCTGGGCGCGGCGATCCTTGGCTGGGGCGGGCTGACGCTGGGCTGGACGCTTGCCACGGGCGCGCCATGGGGGCCGTTCGACACGCTGGTCCCAGGCATGGCTGGCGCCGTGGCGCTCTTCGTGGGCGGAACGGCTGTCCTGCTTCTCGTCGCGTGGATCGTCGCCGGGATCAGCTTGGCCCGCAGGCGGCGCCTCCGGTCAGACGGTCCTGAGGCGGTCTGAGCCCGGCATCGGGCGACCTCGGCACCCGTTCGCGCAGACGATCCGCCGCTCAGAACGCCTCGGGTCGGGCGGCCCGCGCCATGTGGTCGAGGACTGCGTTGACGAAGCCGGCCTCCTTGCCTTCGGGAAAGAAGGCGCGGGCGACCTCCACGAATTCGGTGATGACGACCTTCGGCGGCGTGTCTCGGTCGACCAACTCCGCCCCGGCCGCCCGGAACAGCGCGCGCAGCGTCGGATCGATCCGGTCGATCGGCCACTTCGCGACCAGCGCCCGGTCCGTCATCTTGTCGATCCGGGCCTGATGTTCGACCGCGCCTTCGAGGATCGCGCGGAACGTATCGACATCGCCCTCGGCGAACTCGCCCTCTTCGGTGACCATGCCGAAGCGATAGGTCTCGAACTCGACACGGACCTTGTCGACGGTCAGCCCGATCGCCTCCATCTGAAAGAGCGCCTGCACGGCGTAAAGGCGCGCTGCGGAGCGCATCCGGCGCTTGAGCGCGCGGCGGTCATCGGGTGTCATCTCGGCCATGGCGGCGGACCTATGGGGGCGGCCGGGCGGGGTCAAGCGGCAGCGATGAGGGGAGCGTCAGGATCGGAGCGTCAGACGGCGCCCGACCTCGCCTTTTCCTACCCGTCACGCGGCGCGGAGCCTGGCTTGAACCCGATGCCCTGCGGAGCTTTCTTCATCGCACGCTGCAGCGCGATCAGATGCAGTGCCGCCGCCGCAGCCCCGCCCGCAGTGTCGAGCCTGTCGGCATCGGCCCGCTCTTCGGCCTGCTCCATGTTCTCGACGGTGATGATACCGTTGCCGATGCAGGCCCCGCCCAACCCCAGCGTCGCCAGCGCCCGCGCGCTTTCGCCCACGACGACGTCGTAATGCGATGTCCGCCCCCGGATCACGCAGCCGAGGGCGACGTAGCCGTCGAACTCCGCCTGTCTGTGGGCGATGCCGATGGCCGTCGGGATCTCGAGCGACCCGGGCAGTTCGACGGTTTCATGCGTGGCGCCTGCCTCTTCCAAGACGCGCCGCGCGGAGGCGAGCTGCTGCGTGGCGATGGCGCCGTAATAGGGCGCGATCACGATCAGGACGCTCGGGCGGTCGCCCTCGAAGGACGGCAGCGCCAGCACGTTGTCGGAATGTCCGGCCATCTCAGTTCTCTCCCTCGCCGTCCCGCGGAATTGCGTGCGTTCCCATGATCGTAAGCCCGTAGGCCTCGAGGCCGACGACGCGCGGCGTACCGGAATTTGTCAGCAGTTCCATCTCGTGCACACCGAGTGCGGCGAGGATCTGCGCACCCAGCCCGTATTGTCGCAGCTTGTTCGGGCTCACACCCTCGGCATCGAGCTTCATCTCGGTGTCGCGCAGCACGACCACCGCTCCGCGGCCCGCGTCGGCGATCACCTGCATGGCGCCGACAAGATCGCTGTCGCCGATCCCCAGAACGTCCTCGAGCGGGTTCATCGCGTGCATCCGCACCAGAAGCGGCTCGGGCGACGCGATGTCGCCCTTGGTCAGCACGATGTGTTCGGCACCCTGCGTCTCGTCGGTGAAGATGCGCATCAACCAGTCGCCTCCGACCCGTGACGCCACCTTCTGCGAGGACGTCTGGTTCACGAGGTTGTCGTGCCGGCGCCGGTAGGAGATCAGGTCGCTGATCGTGCCGATCTTGAGCGCGTGGCGCTGTGCGAAGGCGATGAGATCGGGCAGGCGGGCCATCGTCCCGTCCTCGTTCATGACCTCGCAGATCACGCCCGACGGGTTCAGGCCGGCCAGCCGCGCGATGTCCGTCGCCGCCTCCGTGTGTCCCGCCCGAACCAGAACGCCGCCGTCGCGCGCGCGCAGCGGAAAGACATGGCCCGGCGTGGCGATGTCGGCCGCGCCTTTCGACGCGTCAATGGCGACCGACACAGTGCGCGCACGGTCATGCGCGCTGATCCCGGTGCTGACCCCCTCGCGGGCCTCGATCGACACGGTGAAGGCGGTCTCGTGGCGCGACGAGTTATGCGAGGACATCAGCGGCAGGCCGAGCGCGTCGATCCGCTCACCCGGCAGGGTCAGGCAGATCAGCCCGCGACCATGCGTCGCCATGAAATTGATCGCGTCCGGAGTCGCCATCTGCGCGGGGATGACCAGATCGCCCTCATTCTCGCGGTCCTCGTGATCGACGAGGATGAACATCTTGCCGTTTCGCGCGGCCTCGATGATCTCCTCGATGGGCGAGATGACGTCGCTCAGGCCAGCTTCCACAGGTCCGGGCGTCTCGAAGGGAATGGGATCGGTCATAGGCACCTCCTGTCGTCTGGCGTCCTAGCGGGCCGACCGGCCGGAAGCCAGTGCGGCGGCGATCACCGCGTCTGCATCTTTCGCACCATCCGCAGCACGGCACGCCGCGGCATCAGACCCATCAGCCGTGTGCCGACAGCCAACGCCGGCTCGTTCACCGCGACCAGCCGGCCGGCCATCATCGCATCGTAGCCATGGCGTGCGACCGAGGCCGCGTCCTTGCCGGATTTCGTCAGAGGGATACCCTCCATGTCGGCACGCGCGGCAAAGCCGGTTTCAACGTAGCCCGGCGCGAGAAGCGTCACGGTGACGCCGCGTTCGCGCAATTCCTCGTCGAGGGCCTGACTGAAGCTGTTCACGAAGGCCTTGCTGGCGAAATACGTGGCCTGAAGCGGGCCGGGCATCATGCCGGCGGTGCTGCCCACGTTCAGGATACGCCCGGAGCCACGCTCCGCCATCCGCTGCCCCAAGGCATGGCAAAGCGTCACCAGTGCGCCGATATTGAGGTCGATCATCGCGAGATCGTCGGCCAGCGGCCGCTCGAGGAATGTACCGCGCCCGCCGAAGCCTGCATTGTTGACGAGGATGCCCACCTCGCGCCCCTCGCAGGCGGCCAGCACGGTGGACTGGCCGCCGGACGTGCCCAGATCGGCCGCGACCGGCGTGACCGAGACGTCATGCTCCGCTTCAAGCTCCACCTTCAGCGCATCGAGCTCGGCCTGCCGCCGCGCGGCCACGATCAGATCGCCGCCGCGCGCGGCGTGGATCCGCGCGATCTCGGCGCCAATGCCCGAGGATGCGCCGGTAACCAGCGCCAAGGGGGTGCGGCTCATGTCTGTGCTCCGAAACAGGTTCTCCGCGAGCGACATAGCCCGCGGCGCACGAAACGGCACCCCGACCTCGTCCGAAGGCGTTTCAGCCGGTGTTGCTGCACGCGCCTGCCGTGACCGATGCCTCGGAACATGCTTCCCTGCCCCGCGGAAACAAGGCGGCCGCGCCGGGTCCAGGTCCCGGCGCGGCCGTCGAAGTCCCTTGGATCCGGTTTGTTCAGGCCGTCTCGGCGGCCAGCGCGGCGGCGATGGAATCCTTCAGGTGCAGCCGCTCCCGCCGCAAATCCAGCGCATGTTGGTCGGAGCAAGGTTCCACATTCGTCTCGACGCGGTGAATCTCCCGGTTCACCTCGTGATACCGATCCACCATCTTCGCGAAATGGGTGGATCCGGACTTCAGCCGGGAGATCCGCTCGCCGGCATCGGGGAATTCTTCGGACAATTCGTGGGGCACATGGGACATGACGATCTCCGCTTTTTGTCCCCTGCCCGATAACCTGCGCCGGACCGGCCGGCCTTGACGCAAATCAAGCTGCGAAGATGAAAGAGCGGGCGTCTCGTTACCAGCCGCGCGAAATAGATGGCCGCAGAATACCCATCTCAGATGCCGGTCTCGACCAGCCGGGCCACGTAACGGGCGAGCGTGTCGATCTCGAGGTTCACGCGATCATCCTCGGCCGCGCCGCCCCATGTGGTGACCTCCTGCGTATGGGGGATCAGGTTCACGCCGAAGCGGGTCCCCTCCACCTCATTGACGGTGAGGGACGTCCCGTTCAACGCGACCGAGCCTTTCGGCGCGATGAAGCGGGCAAGCTCCGCCGGAACCTCGAACAGGTAACGGCGCGAGTCTCCCTCCGGCGTGATCGACACGATCCGCGCCACACCGTCGACATGTCCCGACACGATGTGCCCTCCCATTTCGTCGCCGACCCGCAGGCTGCGCTCCAGGTTCACGCGTGATCCCTCGACCCAGTCGCCCAGCGCGGTCTTCGAGAGGCTTTCGGCGGAGACATCGACATCGAACCAGCCGCCATCGGCATCCGTCCCCCGGTCCACCACCGTCAGGCAGCAGCCGTCGCAGGCGATCGACGCGCCGAGGTCGATCCCGGCGGGGTCGTAAGCGGTGCCGATGCGCACGCGCAGGTCGCCGCGCGGGTCGAGACGGCGAATGGTGCCGATATCGGTGACGATGCCAGTGAACATGGAGGCACTCCCTCAGGTCGCATTTCGGGCTAGCGAAGGCCGCCTCCCGCCGCAAGTGACCCATTGGCGTCACGGTTGCGGCATTCGCGTCCCGGGTGCTGGCACTGCGACGGCCGGAATCGTATCGGGAGCGACCATGGACACTCGCCGCTTTCTGTTCCTGCAAGGTCCGCATGGGCCCTTCTTCCACCGGCTCGCCGGCCTTCTGCGCGCGGCCGGGGCACATGTGCACCGGGTGGGTTTCAACCGCGGCGACGAGGCGTTCTGGCCCCGCCGAGACAGCTTCACGGCCTATCAGGGAACGCCGGAGGACTGGCCCGCCGCCTGCGGCGCGCTGCTGGACGACACCGCCGTCACCGATCTGGTGCTCTACGGCGACACGCGGCCGATCCACGCCGCCGCCATCGCCGCCGCGCGCACCCGCGGCATCCGCATCCATGTCTTCGAAGAAGGGTACCTGCGCCCGTGGTGGGTTTCCTACGAACGCGGCGGCGCGAATGCGAATTCGCGGCTGATGGGTTTCACCGTGCCGCAGATGCAGGCTGCGCTGGCCGGAATGAATCGCGACCTGCCCGACGCGCCGGCCCATTGGGGCGACATGCGCCACCACGTCTTCTACGGCGCGCTCTACCACTTCTTCGTGCTGCTGCGACCCGCCCGCTACACCTGCTGGCGCCCGCATCGCGACCTCACGGTCGGGCAGGAATTCCGCCTCCACCTGCGCCGATTGCTCACCATGCCTTTCACCGCGTTGGAGCGGCGGGTGCGCACGCGGCGCATCGTCCATGGTGGCTTTCCCTACCACCTGTGCCTGATGCAGCTTGAGCACGATTCGAACTTCAGGGCTCATTCGCCCTACCCATCGACGATGGCCTTTCTCGAAGACGTCATCGCGGGCTTTGCCGCCGGGGCACCGGCGCATCACCACCTCGTGCTCAAGGCCCACCCGCTCGATGCCGGACGCGGGCCGGATCAGGCGGCGATCCGCCGACTGACCCGGAAGCACGGGCTAGCGGGCCGCGTCCATGTCCTGCGCGGCGGCAAGCTGGCCCATCTGATGAACGGGGCGCGATCGGCGATCACGGTCAATTCCACCGCGGCGCAGCAGGCGCTCTGGCGCGGCCTGCCCGTCCTCGCTCTCGGCCGTTCCGTCTACGCCAAGCCCGAATTCGTGAGCGATCAGCCGATTTCCGCCTTCTTCGCCGATCCGCAACGACCCGATTCCCGGGCCTACCGCAATTACCGGCACTACCTTCTGGAGACGTCGCAGGTCGCGGGGGGCTTCTATTCGGCGCGTGGACGACGGCAATTGCTGCGCCAGGTCGTCGACATGATGCTGACCGATTCCGACCCGTACGACCGACTGGCCAGCGGGCGTTCGGCACCACGCCAGAACCTGAAACCGGTCTCGGGGTGAACCCGGCCATGGACTGACGGGCCCGGATCGGTGAAAACGCGACCCAGAGGCCACTGACGCAGACGAGAGGCAGAGATTTGAGCATCCAGGCAACCCGGACGGCGCGCTTCATCGCCGCATCCCTCGCCGTGGCGCTGGTCGCGTCCTGCGGCACGATTCCCCGGTCCGGCCCGACCAAGAACGAAATCTTCGCCGGCGCCATCGAGAACGAGGGCAACGCTTTCGTCATTCCCGTCGATGCGCGCGTGACGACGGCGACCGCCGTGGGCCCCACGCTCGGCTTCTCGGAATCCTTTCGCAACGCGGGCCTCATGGGAACCGACACGATCCGACCGGGCGACACGCTGAGCCTGATCGTCTACGAGAACGTCACCGACGGGCTTCTGACAAATGTCGGCGCGTCCGCATCCCAGATCAACCAGGTGCAGGTGGACGCGTCGGGCTTCATCTTCATTCCCTATGCCGGCCGCATCCAGGCCGCGGGCAACACCCCTGAGGCGCTGCGTCGCACGATAACCGCCCGTCTCGACGAGCAGACCCCCGATCCGCAGGTCGTGGTCCAACGCCTGGCGGGCGACGGGGCCACCGTCGCGGTCGTGGGCACCGCCGGCGCACAGGGCGTCTATCCGATCGAGCGCCCGACCCGCACGCTGACCGGGATGATCGCGCGCGCCGGCGGGGTTGCCGCCGAACCGGAGATCACGACCGTCACCGTTACCCGCAACGGCCGCAGCGAGGGGGCCTATCTGTCCGACCTCTACAAGCAGCCGGCTCTCGACATCGCCTTGCGCGATGGCGATACGGTCTTCCTGGAGGCCGATACGCGCACCTTCACCGTTCTCGGCGCAACCGGGGCGCAGAACCGTCTGTCCTTCGAAACCGAAACCATCTCAGCCATTGAGGCGCTGGCGCAGGTCGGGGGCCTGAACCCGAACTACGCCAACCCGACCGGCGTCTTTATCCTGCGCGACGAACATGAGCGTATCGCGCGACAGGTCATCGGGCGGCCTGACCTCCAGGGCCCGCAGCGCATGATCTACGTCCTCGACCTGACCGAGCCCAACGGCATGTTCGAGGCCCGCGACTTCGTGATCCGCGACGGCGACACCGTCTATGTAACCGAGGCGCCGATCGTCCGCTGGAACCGCACGATTGCCGCGCTCTTCGGCTCGCTGAACCCGATCGTATCCTCGGCGAGAACCGTCGGCGTGAACTGACGTGCCGGATGACGGGGCGCGGGTCGCCCGCTTCGTCTCCGGCGGGTTCCTGTCGAACCGCATCCGCCGCATCGCCTGGCTTGCCGGGGTGGATCTCCAGCCCGGCTGGCCACGCGACGGCGAATGGATCGCCGCCTGGGGCCATGACGGCGCGTCGGCGCGGCGGGCGGAGGCCATCTCAGGCCGGACCGGGGCCCCTATCCTGCGGATCGAGGATGCGTGGCTGCGCTCGCTCCATCCCGGGCGGACGTCCCGCCTGCGCGGGGGCGAGGCGCCGCTGGGTCTGACCATCGACCGGGACGGGGCGCATTACGATGCGCGGCAACCCTCATCGCTCGAACGCCTGCTTGCCACCCATCCGTTCGACGACGGCGACCTAATCGCGCGCACACGTCAGGCGATGGAGGAATGGGCCCGGTCGGGCGTGACGAAATACGCCGCCACCCGAACCGACCTCGTCGCGCCGGAGCCCGGCTATGTCCTCGTGGTGGATCAGACACGCGGCGATGCCTCCATCCGCCTCGGCGGCGCGTCCGAGGCCACGTTCCGCGAGATGCTGGCCGTCGCGCGGGAGGAAAATCCCGGCGCGCGCATCCTCATCAAAAGCCATCCCGAAACGGTCGCGGGTCATCGCCCCGGCCACTACACGCAGGCCGACGCTACCCATAACGCCACCTTGGAGACACGGTCGATCCCGCCCGCGACGCTCCTGTCGGGCGCGATCCGGGTCTATACGGTCAGCAGTCAGATCGGCTTCGAGGCAATTTTGCACGATCATCGCCCGGTCACCTTCGGACAGCCCTTCTATGCCGGCTGGGGCCTCGACGACGACCGCATGCCGCTGGACCGGCGGACGCGCAAATTGACGCGAACGCAGCTTTTTGCGGGAGCGCTGGTGCTTTATCCGCATTGGTACAACCCGCATCGCGACAGGCTTTGCGATCCCGTGGACGTGATCCGCATCCTGCAAGCCCGCGCACGCGCCTGGCGCGAGGACACGCCCGGCTGGTCCGCGCCGGGCATGCGCCTGTGGAAGCGCGCGCCGCTGCGCCGTTTCCTGTCGGGCCGCGTCGTGTTCCGGGACGATCCGAAGCGGCAAAGGCTTGTCTGGGGCACCGGTGCGACGACAGCGGACGTTGGAAAAGATGCGGGATCGGCGGCCCTGTTGCCTCGGCCGTCTTCCGGGTCGGCGCACGCCTCTGCCCCTGCCGGAAGTGTCCGGATCGAGGACGGGTTCCTGCGGTCGCGCGGGCTCGGCGCGGATCTGATCCCGCCCCTCTCCCTCGTGCTCGACCGGCAGGGTCTGTACCTCGATCCGACCCGGCGCAGCGATCTAGAGGACGCGATCATCCGCGCGGCGGGCCTGCCGCCCGAGGCGCTTGGGCGGGCGCGGGCGCTCCGCACCGCGATCGCCGCTGCGCGCCTGTCGAAATACAATCTGCCGGGCGCGGTTCCCGACCTTCCCGATGACCGCATCATCCTCGTGCCGGGTCAGGTCGCTGACGACGCGTCGGTTCGGCTCGGCACATCCGACGTGCGCGACAACGCCGGCCTCCTGCGCGCCGCACGCACTGCGCATCCCGAGGCTTTCCTTGTCTACAAGCCTCATCCCGACGTCGAAGCGGGACTGCGCGAGGGCGCCATCGACGCGGCCGATGCCGATCTCGTTGCGCATGAAGCAGACCCGATCGCGCTGATCGAGAAGGCGCACGAGGTCTGGACGATGACCTCGCTTCTCGGCTTCGAGGCGCTGTTGCGCGGGCGGCGCGTCGTCACGCTCGGGGCGCCCTTCTACGCGGGATGGGGCCTGAACGACGATCGTGGCGCGATCCCCGCGCGTCGCCGCGTGGTGCGACCGTCTCTGGACGCGCTCGTTCAAGCCGTAATGATCGACTATCCGCGCTACTTCGATCCCGTCATCGGCACGGCCTGCCCGCCCGAGGTGATCGTCCACCGTCTTGCCCACGGCCCGTTCGTCGCGCCGGGCCGGATCAACCGGCTTCTTGCCAAGGCGCAAGGCGTGCTGGCGAGCCAAGCGCGCATCTGGCGGTGACGCGGCATTTCGGCAAGGCAGCGATCAGCCGTCGATCCGGGCCAGCATCTCGTCCACCAGCGCCGTGATTTCGGCAGCGGCAATCTTGGCGCCGGGAAACTCGCGCACCCCCTGACCGGAGCCCATCGCCTCGGCATAGGCGACCCGGTTGGCGATGACCGTCTCCGCCGCATCCGCCTCGATCTCCGACAGGGCACCGCGAATCTCGTTGGTCAGCCGCGTTCCGCTGCGCCCCCGGTTGAGCACGGCAAAGGGTCGCTTGCCCTCGCGCGCCGCCATCTCCAGAACGCCTTCCGTCGCCCAGAGATCGACCTGACTTGCGGTCACCGGAACCACGACGAGATCGGAGACCTTGAGGGCGGGGCGCAGATCCGCATCAATCTTGGGCGGCGTGTCGATCAGCACGAAATCATGGGTCTTCTGATATTTCCCCGCCTCGTAGCTTACCCCCCAGGCGGATGCGGTCGAGAAGGTCAGATCGCCTTGCAGCCCGCTTTCCCGCTCGAAGCGGGTCATGAACCAGCGCCCGAGCGAGCCCTGCGGGTCGCTGTCGAGGATCGCCACTTCCCGCCCGCGCGCGGCCAGTTCGACCGCGATGTTCGCGCAAAGGGTCGTCTTGCCCGATCCGCCCTTCTGCTGTGCGAGCGTGATGACGGTCGCCATGTTGGACCTCCGAATTGTCCCGGCGTCACCCAAGCATGCCGCGCCGCGGCGCTCAATCCCGCATCGTTATTCCCGCCAATGCTCCCGCACCCACGAAGACGGCCGCACGAAATGCCGCAGGTACTTCATCCGGCCCTCGCGCGGTGCCGGACCGGTGAGCGCTCGCCTGACATGCTGGGACGGTGACAGGACCGGATAATCCTTTTGGTAGCGGCCGATCACGGCGTCGGCGGGATTGAGTTGCCCGGCAAAGATCGCCACGCGGGCACCCTTTGGCAGGCGCGGCTCCATCACGAAATTCGCCGGGAAGAACGGCACGCAATGATGGCGGTAATGCACCACCCAGCCGCGCGGCCAAAAGGTCACGCCACCCGGTGCGCGATTGGTGACGAAACGCTGCTCGTAGGTCCAGCGCTCGCCCACCGCTTTCGGATCGGCGCGGAACTCCTCCCATAGCGGCGCAAGCGTCCCGACCTTGAACCGGTAAAGCGACGTCTGCCCCAGCCGTTCGAACGGTTTGACAGGATTGCGCGCGAGGATGACATCGTCATCGGCACCGTAGGTGAAGAACGGGTCAAGCGAGCCCGTGATCACCACGTCGAGGTCCACGAACAGCACGACCCCCTCGATACCGGATAATTCCACCATCCACAGCCGCGACTTGTGCCAGATGCCGCGCCGAAGCTTAGGCATCTCGAACCCCAGATCGGCCATGGGACGACAATCGACCTCGGGGCGAACACCGCTCGCATCGTCGGTCAGGCAGAACAGCTTGAACGGCGGTGTGATGTTACGCGCGATCATGCCGTACAGGCGGTTCACGTATTCCGGCCCGTATTTCTTGCCCCAGCGCATACAGACGATCTGCTTCATGCCATCTCCCCAACTCCCGGCCAGCCGACTTGTGGCGGAGTGGGACCGCGTTCGGCCTGAGAATGCAAGATGAAGCAGGATGGTGCAGCCGGACGTGAACCTTGCAGCGCCATCTCTTCGAGCAGACCGCGATCGTGCTGCCGGTCCTGCCGGCTTGCCCCCCCCTTCGGCAGCGGTAAGTCCGCGAACCGAGACGGCTTGTTACATGCGCAATTGCCACAATGCCATCGCGATTCGAGGTGCCCCCGCCGTCATCGTGTTACGCAGAAATACTGCCCCCTAGGAGCCCGACACCGCCGGAGCTGTGCCGAGGCTAAGATGAATTACATGAAACTGCTGGAGCAACGCCTGATGTCGTAGGGTTTCCATCACCACGTTTCCGAGACCCAAGGCTTGCATCGCTGTCTCGAACTGAGACACCGCAATCCCTGTAGCCGGCAGTGAAGTTCTGATGTGTCCAAATAGGAAAAGGATGGCTCCCACCTTTGGACCGGTCTGCGCACACATGGATGCCCCTGCCAGAGCGCCACTATTTCACGAGTTGTCTGATTCCCGAGGCTCCTGCTTTCGCGGACGGACTAGCCCGGATAATTCACGAGAAGGCGGCGGAGGTGGCGTAACCGTCTGAAACTCTGTATTTTTTGGTTATCGACGCCAAAGATTCAGATTTCAGCAGGACGACCTCCGCCATGGCTCAATCTACGTGCTTCACGCCCCGCCTGTCACCCCTCAATGGCAAGCCGGTCCTGCTCGGGTTTGACGGCGCCGACATGAGCTCCGACGCCGGCCTGACCCTGCTGCGCGAGATCGAGCGCAGGGCGGGTCTGGCGCAGCGGCTCGCAGATTGCCTGCACGATCCGCGTGACCCGGCGAAAGTTCAGCATAGCCTGTGCGACATCATCCGGTTCCGGATCATGATGATCGCGGCGGGATATGAAGACGGCAATGACGCGACCGCCCTGCGGTACGATCCCAGCTTCAGGATCGCGCTGGAGCGTGGCCCGGAAACAGGGCCGGTCTTGTGTTCGCAGCCGACGATCTTGCGCATGGAAAACCTGCCAGACGCCCGCGCCCTTATCCGCATGGGCCGCGAGATGGTCCGGTTCTACTGCCACTCGTTTGCGCGCCCCCCAAGCCGGATCGTGCTCGACATCGACGATACCTTTGACGCGGTGCATGGCCACCAGCAGCTGCGCCTGTTCAATGGATAGAGCAACCTGCGGTCTGGAAATTCTGCTGAGAGCGGGTCATGCATCCTGGCATTCCCATTTGATGTAGGCCTTGGTCTCGGAGGCCCATTTCTCGTCGATCTCTACGAGGACGGCGCTGACCAGTCGCAGCAGAGCGTCGTCGCTGGGAAAGACCCTGACCTTTACGGTGCGCCGCTTGAGCTCGTGCTGGACGGATCGCTCCATCGGGTTTGAAGTGCGCAGCCGGCGGCGATGGTGCTCGGGCAGCGTGAAGACCGCGAGCCCCTCGGGCGCGTTTTCCTCCAGCCATGCGGCCAGCTTCGGCGCAGAGGTGCGATAGCTGGCGACGATCTCTGCCAAGGCCGTTTCTGCCTTGGCGAGCGTGCTGGCATTCCACACGGTGCGCAGCTCGGCTCCGATGCGCTTGCGGATCTCGACGTTCGGAGCGTGATGAATGGCGTTGCGCGCGAGATGGAACTGGCAGCGCTGCCATGTGGCGCCGCCAAGAACAGCCCGCCGGGCAGCACGCAGCCCTGAGTGGTCATCCGAAACGATGAACTCGACGCCGCGCAGGCCGCGGGCGACCAGGCTCTCCAAGAAGCCCCGCCAGGGGACCTCGGCCTCGGACAGGGCCACGGAAACGCCCAGAACACGCCGCCGCTCGTCCGGGCCGATGCCGATTGCCGAGAGCACGGCAGCATCGCGCACCACCCCGCCGTGGCGCATCTTCTCGTACCGGGCATCGAGGATGAGGTATTTTACCTGGCCCAGAGGGCGGTTGCGCCATGCCTCCAGTTCGTCGTCGAGCAGCTTGGCAGCCCGGCTGACCTGCGAGGACGACAGGCTCTCGATCCCGAACTCGCGCATGACAGCCTCGGCGTCACGCGTGGAGACGCCTTTGACGTACATCTCGGCCACCGCCAGCATGACGGACCGAAGCGACCGCCGCCCGCGCTCGAGGGATTGCGGATAGAACGGCTCTTCCCCATGCCCGGCAGTCTTGGGCACCTGCACGCTCACCGTGCCCGCAGGCGTGTCGATCCGCTTGGGTTTGTAGCCGTTGGCATAGCCGTGACGCTCGGGCGTGCGCTCATAATGGCTCGCGCCGAGAAACCGCTCCCGTTCGATCTGCATCGCCAGCTCGAAAGCCCGCGCGAACACCGAGGCCATCTCGCCGGGCCCGTGCTCGATCAACTGTTCCAAGACCGCCTCAAGCGCCGTATCCTTCCGCCTGTTCATTCGTTCTTCTCCATGGTTGTGTTGCAACTCCATGGAATATCAGAATGGGCAGCTCGTGCTGGGGGGCGCCCCAGCACGAGCTCACGCCCCGCGTCTCAAGCGAATTTCCAGACCTGAGGGTACAGTACCAAGGCCATGGGCGCTGGCGGCATGTCGAAGAGCCAGGTCAGCCGGCTCTGCGGTGAGATCGATGAGCGGGTGAACGCGTTCCTGTCGCGGCCGCTGGAGGGCGAGTGGCCCTACCTTTGGCTCGATGCCACGTACCTGAAGGTGCGTGACGGCGGGCGCATTGTCAGCCGCGCCGCGATAGTGGCCATTGCGGTGAACGAGGACGGCAAACGTGAGGTGCTGGGC
>NZ_CYPR01000086.1 GCF_001408515.1 Jannaschia seosinensis
ATCCATGCATGAAAGGGTCAAGGCCGATCTGCAAGACATCTGGATGGCCGAGACGAAGAAGGAGGCGAATGCCGCCTTCGATCTCTTCGTCGAAATCTACGGCGCGAAGTACGAGAAGGCTGTGGCCAAGCTGGTGAAAGACCGTGACGAGCTGCTGGCCTTCTACGACTTCCCGGCCGAGCACTGGAAGCACATTCGGACCACGAACCCGATCGAGAGTGTCTTCGCCACGGTCAGGAACCGGACCCGCAAAACCAAGGGCTGCCTGAACCGCAAGACCGCCCTCGCCATGGTCTTCCGACTCATGAAGTCAGCCAAGAAGAAGTGGCGGAAGATCAACGGGCCAAACCGTCTGCCCGACGTCATTCAGGGGATTGAGTTCAAGGACGGGATCAAGCAACTTCAAACCGCCGCCTGATGAGGACCGTCACCAACTTTTGGGCATATCTCACCTGCCTCGCGGCAGAGTGCTGCATAGTGAAGAACGAAACGACGATATGACCAATCGTTCGGGGGGCCTGAAAGGCTAACGTACTTTGTGCCGCTTGAGCAGACAATGTCTTCTTGCCGCGTCTGCCCAAAAAAACATTTTACCTCGTCATGAACATTTGTTGACCTCGGAGCCCTGCCCTGCCTAGCCGGAATGGAACTTGTAATTCTTCCGCGCCAAGGCAGACATGCCTGCTCAGGTCCTCCGTAAGGATCCGGCAGTCCATTTCCCTCGGTTTGGATCATAAGAATAAAAGGGTAAAAGGTAACCTTTATTCCCCTCGACTTAAGCTCTCTTATTGCCTCAACTACAGAATGATCACAGGGAGTGCCACCGTAAACAGGTCGGCCGTCCAGCGTCGGGACAAGCATTGCCGCTTGGCGATCAAGCCCGGATACGCTCCAAACGAGCGGCTTACCGTCGCAATCCTTTTGCTCAACTGCGGGGCGAATAGAACAGGACCCACAGCGCAGATCGTCCCCAAACCACGACACTACCAACGTCACCGACTTTAGGTTTGGCAACTCCTCGATCATTTCTCGAAGAGCGACCCGAAAATCAGAGGCTGACTGCTTCGTATTTATATTCGCTGATTCTTTCCGCCCAATACCTTGATCGTAGTGAACTGCTGTCGTCGCCAGCGCGTATTCGCCCGTTCCTGGAATAAGAGCGACACCCTCAATCAATTCAGCTGGAACTGCTGTTTCACCGGGGATTCGGATGTACCGGACGACCTCAAACGACAAATTCGGTATCCGATTGCCGTAAGGGGTGAGGTTCAGGTCCTCAATGACTACATACGCGGTGCCCCTGTAGGCTGGAACTGTTCCCGCACCTTCAACGGCCTCCATTAAACCGTCCGGAAGCTGGTCTTCCGCTCCTGTATGCAGATGAATCTGAATTGAATTCCGGTCGATTTCTTCTCCGTCCGCCCATATCCTCCCTACCCGCTGAACTTCGCCTTCACAGAGGGCCATCGCGAACGACACGGTGTAGTGATAATTCTCGGGTATTGTACCCTCAGGTCTGGAAATTCGCTTGAGACGCGGGGCGTGAGCCCGTGCTGGGGCGCCCCAGCACGGGCTGCCCATTCTGGTATTCCATGGAGTTGCAACACGGCCATGGAGAAGAACGAATGGACAGGAAGGATACGGCGCTTGAGGCGGTCTTGGAACAGTTGATCGAGCACGGGCCCGGCGAGATCGCATCGGTGTTCGCGCGGGCTTTCGAGCTGGCGATGCAGATCGAACGGGAGCGGTTTCTCGGCGCGAGCCATTATGAGCGCACGCCCGAGCGTCACGGCTATGCCAACGGCTACAAACCCAAGCGGATCGACACGCCTGCGGGCACGGTGAGCGTGCAGGTGCCCAAGACTGCCGGGCATGGGGAAGAGCCGTTCTATCCGCAATCCCTCGAG
>NZ_CYPR01000087.1 GCF_001408515.1 Jannaschia seosinensis
CGAACCCGATCGAGAGTGTCTTCGCCACGGTCAGGAACCGGACCCGCAAAACCAAGGGCTGCCTGAACCGCAAGACCGCCCTCGCCATGGTCTTCCGACTCATGAAGTCAGCCAAGAAGAAGTGGCGGAAGATCAACGGGCCAAACCGTCTGCCCGACGTCATTCAGGGGATTGAGTTCAAGGACGGGATCAAGCAACTTCAAACCGCCGCCTGATGAGGACCGTCACCAACTTTTGGGCATATCTCTTGTCGAGATGCCGGAGGCATTCCGCCAGTTGCAGGATCAGATGCTGCGCAAGCCCGGCGGCGATCGCGAGATGGTCGAGATCCTGTCGCTGGTCCTGCATCACGATGAACAGGCGGTGCTGTGCGCCGTGGAAATGGCGCTGGAGGCGGGCGTGCCGACCAAGACCCATGTGCTGAACCTGCTCCACAGGCTGGTGGATGGCACACCGACCGACCGGCTCGATGTGACGCCCCCTTCAAGTCTCGTTCTGACGAAGGAACCTGAGGCCAATGTCGCACGCTACGACGGACTGCGGGGAGGAACACGTCATGCGTCATGATCCCGCCGGAGCCGCCATCGTCATCATGCTGCGCAGCCTGAAGATGCCGGGCATGGCGCAGGCGGTGCATGACCTCATGGAACAAGGTGCCCCAGCGTTCGAGGTATGAGGAGGATCAGAAAACAGTCCGGGGGACTGTTTTCCCGACGATTGGATGCCGATGCTGTCGCAGTTGCTCAAGGCTGAAATGGCTGAACGCGAGGTGCGCTCCATCTCCTGTCACATGAAGGCCGCGCGCTTCCCGGCCTACAAGGACCTGTCCGGCTTCGACTTCGCCGCCAGCGAGGTCAACGAAGCCCTCGTGCGTCAACTCCATCGGTGCGAGTTCATGGACGCGGCCGAGAACGTGGTCCTGATCGGCGGCCCCGGAACCGGGAAAAGCCATGTCGCGACCGCCCTCGGCGTCCAGGCCATCGAGCATCACCGCAAACGCGTGCGCTTCTTCTCGACCGTCGAGCTGGTGAATGCGCTGGAACAGGAGAAGGCCCAGGGAAAGGCCGGCAAGATCGCCGAGGCGCTGGTGAAGACCGAATTGGTGATCCTCGACGAGCTGGGATACCTGCCGTTCAGCGCTTCCGGCGGTGCGCTGCTGTTCCACCTATTGAGCAAGCTCTACGAGCGCACCAGCGTGGTCATCACCACCAACCTGAGCTTCAGCGAGTGGGCGAGCGTCTTCGGTGATGCCAAGATGACCACAGCCTTGCTCGATCGCCTCACCCATCGCTGCCACATCTTGGAGACCGGCAACGACAGCTACCGCTTCAAGGCAAGCTCCGAGACAGCGAAGAAGAAACGGAAGGAGACAGCAGTATTGACCCCATCATGAACCAACAACCATAACTACCGGGCGGGTCAGATCTCGGTGACAATGCCGGGTCAGTTCTCAGTGACATCCAACACTCGGGGTGACGGACACGCGGATGGACGACTTGGTCGCGATGGCATTGCGAGACCCGTCATGCGGCGGAAACCCGGTGGAGTTGACCGAAAGCAACCTTCGCGATCTATTCCAAGCGGCACTTTAGCCGACGATCTGGAAGGAGGCCTGCTGGTGACAGGTCGCTGAAGTACTACGCTGGTAGAAACGCTCTTTTGGTTGGGTGACTGGATCCTGGTCCGATGCCCGAAATTCTAAGCACGTCGTCGCTCTTGGGAGTGTCGCCAGCAACTTTGGCAGCCTCGCAAAATGCGCATTAGCAATTCCCCACAGCCATCGGCCGCCTCAGCTCGATCTGCTCGTAGTAGCGGATGGTCTTCGGTTACATGCTCGGGGTGCGCAGGAGGTTTCCGGCAGTCATGCGGCCTCCTTCAGTCGGACGACGGGAAACCGGCGGGGCGGGAACCACAGCCCGGCGGCGGCCCGGCCCGCCGCTCCAGCGCGATCACGCGTGCAAACATGGCCTCGCTCACGTCGCCCTCAATGACCGTACGCCCTACGACGATCGCGGGGGTGCCCGGAAAGGCGAATATCTCCCGCAGGGCGAGGCTCCGGGCGATGCGCGACGCGACCTCGGAGCCCTTCATGTCGGCCACAAAGCGTTCACGGTCGAGCCCGAGGTCGCCGGCTATCGCGTCAATATAGGCCTGATTCGCCCGGAACGGGTTGCCCATGAGCCGCTTGTGGAAAGCCATGTAGGCGCCCTGCCGATCGGCGGCCAATGCGGCGCGCGCAGCCAAATGCGACGTCTCGCCGAGGATTGGCAGCTCGTGCCAGGTGATCCGGGCCGTGCCGTCCAGAACCGCATCCGCCTCCGCCAGCCGACGCGTTGTCACCCGACAGATCGGGCAGTTGTAGTCCGAGAATGATGCGATCGGCACCACCCCGGAATCCCTTGTCCAGCCATTGAACAGGCTTGCGCAGAGGTCGGCCTCGACGGCCGCCACTGCGGCGGGATCGGGGCGGTCATCTGTCGCGGCGCCGAGGCCGACAAAGGGGTCGAACCCGCCGCCGCTGGTGGCGCCGCCTGCCATGCGGCGGAAGCCCGCCGGGCGACCGATGGGATCAAAAGCGAGCTCGACCTCGCGCTGCAGGAGAGACACGCCCGTGCGCACGGCGAGGTAGCCGCCGCTAAGAACCGCCCCCAGAACCAGAAAATCGCGTCGAGACCCGGCCATCAGGCGCGCCGGCCGGAGCGTTGCAAACGGTCCGGACGGATCATCGCGAGCCCCGTTTTGGCTGGCCGCGACGCCATAGCGGGGACGAATGGCTCCGCGCCTCCGGCGGCGGGCACGTCGAACTCGACCCGCGCCGTTTTCGTGGCGCCGTTAAGTGCCGCTGACCGGGCGCCGGGTATGGAGGCCAGCACAGGTTCGGCGCCGCCCACATAGGATGCAAAGCTTAGGTTGGTCACAAACAAATCAGAGGACATCGCGCGGGCTCCGGAGTGTGTTTGGAGACGTAGGTGGGGGTGCCAGTGGGGGGAAGGTCAAGGGCGCGGGGAAAGCTGGTCTCTCTCCCGGTGACCTACCAGCGTTGGCCCGCACTTGAGCTCTGAAACTAGGGAGGTTCCCATGCGGCACCACGTCCACAACTTGAGGTGTGGCCTTTGCCGCGCCACCATCCCGACTTGCGGTCGCTGCTGCGGGCAACTCGGCCGGCTTTTCCATCCATGCGGGGTCCCGTCCCGCCGAGACAGAAATAACGCGCCATTCGGACATGACGCCCGCCGCCTAACCCCTGAAATCAGCCTGCGGACTCTCCGAAAGGTTGTAGGAGAACTGTTGCTTAGGTTAAATTGTGCGTAAGCGGGAGCTGGGCCCCACATTGGTTTCAGCTTGACGGATTGAAGTTCCAGGGGAGGAGTTCGTCGATCCGGCTCTTGGGGTGCCCGTCCGCGATCGCCTCCAAGGTGGCCTTTAGATAGGCGAAGGGTTCGACGCCGTTGATCTTCGCGGTCTCGATGAGAGACGCGATGCGCCCCCAAGCCTTCCCACCTTCGTCGTGCCCGGCGAAGAGCGCGTTTTTCCTGTTCAGAGCGATCGGGCGGATGAGGTTTTCGACGCCGTTGGAGTCGATCTCGACGCGCCCATCCCGAAGGAAGGTCTGCAGTCCATCCCAGTGGTAGTGGATGTAGGCGAGCTTCTCGCCGAGACGCGATTTGGCGGAGACACGCAGGCGCTGCTCTTGCAGCCATTCGCCAAAGGCGGCGACAAGCGGCGCCGTTCGTGTCTGCCGAGCCGAGAGCCGCTGACCGGGTCTCATGCCGCGGATCTCAGCCTCGACCTTGTAGAACTCGGCAATGCGGCGCAGGCCTTCGGCCGCGATCTCGGAGCCGTCGCGATCGAACACTTCCTTCAGCTTGCGCCGGGCGTGCGCCCAGCAATACGCCACGCGGATCGGCTCACCGCCTTTGCG
>NZ_CYPR01000088.1 GCF_001408515.1 Jannaschia seosinensis
GGGTTTAGAACGTCGTGAGACAGTTCGGTCCCTATCTTCCGTGGGTGTAGGATACTTGAGAGGAGTTGCCCCTAGTACGAGAGGACCGGGGTGAACGATCCACTGGTGGACCAGTTGTCATGCCAATGGCAGTGCTGGGTAGCTATGATCGGACAGGATAACCGCTGAAGGCATCTAAGCGGGAAGCCCCCCTCAAAACAAGGTATCCCTGAGGACCGTGGTAGACCACCACGTCGATAGGCCGGAGATGTAAGCGCTGCAAAGCGTTCAGTTGACCGGTACTAATTGTCCGATAGGCTTGATTTGATCCAGTAGAAGGCTGGCTCAAAAGCATACACCACGGTGTACGCGACTTGGAAATCCGAAGAGCTTTTTCGGTTTGGTGATCATAGCGCAAGCAAAACACCCGGTCCCATCCCGAACCCGGCCGTTAAGTGCTGTAGCGCCGATGGTACTGCGTCTTAAGGCGTGGGAGAGTAGGTCATCGCCAAACCTAGAAAGCTCTTCGGATGTATCTCTCGACGATGGAAATGGCGCGGGATGGAGCAGTCCGGTAGCTCGTCAGGCTCATAACCTGAAGGTCGTAGGTTCAAATCCTACTCCCGCAACCAACTTCCGCGAAAATACGATCACAACGCACGGCGTCGAGTTCCCTCGGCGCCGATTTGCGTAGCATTCCCAATAAGTTGCCCTCGATCGTCAGCCAGTGGCCGCGGGCCTCTGCGTCCCACTCCACGACGATCCGGTCGACCAGATCGTGCAACTCGTCGGCGGCCCGGCCCGCCACATCTTCCTGCGACAGAGCCGACGCCAGGTCCCTGACCATCTCCCGGTAAAGCTTGGGCAGGTCGTCGGGAAGCTCGACCTCCGGCGGCACGATCTCGTCGCGCTTCCCCCGCATCTCTTTCAGCTCCGCGTCCACGGTGTTCAGCCGCGGCATGAGGATAGACGCGTCGTCGCCGGTCTCGATGGCCCGAAGCAGGTTGCGGTGGCTCGTCTCCAACTCCTTCACCCGCGCGTCGTGGACGCGCAATTGGTCCTCGGCGGCGCCCTGGCTGTCGCGCAGGCGCTGGTGGAACCGACGCCGGAAGGTCTCGTAGGCCTCTGGCTTCATCAACTCGTCGCGCAGGCCGGACAGGACGAGGGGCAGGGCGATGCTGTCGCGCAGGCCGCGGAAGCCCGTGCACACGCTCGGCCCCTTCTCCTTGGCGCTGGCGCAGTAGTGCGTCTTGTATTTACCGGCGCCGGCGACGGTCATGCGGCCGCCGCAGAGCCCGCAATGCAGCAGCCCCGACAGCAGATACTTTCGCCGGCGCAGGGTCTGGCCTGACGAGAGCTTGTTGCGATCGGTCGCCTCGACCTTTGCCTTGCGCCGCGTCTGGGCATCCTGCCGCGCCTTCACCGCGTCCCAGAGGTCCTCGTCGACGATGCGCAGCTCCGGGACCTCGACGATCTGCCACTCGGACTCGGGGTTGAGCTGCGAGACCCGCTTCTCGGTGCCGGGGTTCTTTGTGTAGGTTAGCCGGTTCCAGACCCGCCGACCGATATAGAGCTCGTTGTTCAGTATGCCGGTGCCGCGCTCGCGGTTGCCGTTGATTGTGTTCTGCTTCCAGTGCCCCGAGGACTTGCGCTTCGAGCCGACGGAGGGGGAGACGATGCCATTTGCGTTCAGCCGGCTGGCGATCTTGATCGGCGAGACCCCGGCAGCGTAGTCGCGGAAGATGCCGCGCACGATCGCCGCCTCGGTCGCCTCGATCCGGAGTGCGCCCTTCATCGGCGCTCCGCGCGGGTCGGTGCCCGGACGGTAGCCGTAGATCCGGCCGCCACCGTTCAGGCCTTGCAGCACCTTCCCCTCAATGCCGCGGCGCACCTTGTGGGACAGTCCCTCCATGAACATGCTGCTGAAAATCGAGGCCAGGCCGACGGACATGGTGCTGGCCTTGCCCTGCTCGACCGTGTGGATCTCGACCCGCGCGAACTTCGCAAGCTTGGCGAAGCCATTGATGTGCTCGGGGTCGCGGGAGAGCCGGTCGAGAGACTCTGCGAGGACGATGTCGAACCTGCGGTTCTGCGGGTCCAACGCCTTCGAGAGTCGCAGGAAGTCCGGACGGGTAAGGCTGGCCGAACCGCTGATGCCGCTGTCGGAGAACCGCTCGACCACGCGCCAGCCGCGCTGCGCCGCATAGCGCTCTGCCTGGCGGAACTGGTCGTCGATCGACATCGGGTTCTGCAAGTCGGTGGAATACCGCGCGTAGAGCGCGACGCGGAGCGGGGCCTCCGGGATGGAGTGCTTGCTCATGCCAAAGTCCTCCCGGCGGTCCGCCGCTGGCGCTCGGCAATGTCTTCCTTGATCAGCCGCTGCATCAGGTTCTTCATCGAGCCGATGCCCTGCACACACGAGAGCTTGGCTCCCTGTGCCTCGCAGGACGCGGCAAAGTCGGCGAGCTTGTCCAGGTCTCGGAAAAAGCGCACCCCGTCTTCGGCGATTACGACCGAGGCGCGACCTTCGCGCAAGCACTCCCGAAGGGCCCCGAGTCCGGGACGGTCGTCGCGTAGGCCATTGTAGCCGTTATCTGTGAAGACTTCGCCGACGGTCCAGCCTCGGCCTGCGGCGTGCGCCGCGCAGCTGCGGTGCTGCTCGGCGATGGCGTCGTCATTCTGCGTGGCGGATCTGAGGTAGAGGGCGGCAATCATCGCGTGTCCTTCGGTCTTGGGTTGTGTGGTAATTTGGAAGCGTAAGCAAAGCGTTGAGGTGGTCGAGAAATCTTCGTCCTTTCTTCATCATTTGCCGCCATAGTGTCTCCATCGCGTCAGGCGTCGCTTCCTGCTTCTCCCGCTCCTGCGAGAGCTTGCGGACCGCGGCTTCTGCGAGAAGGTCGATCAGTCTGTCGAGCGGCATCGGCGGAGTCCTTTCCTGTTCAAGCATCAAGCAACCGACACGGTGGACACCCAACCGAGCCTCCGCGCACGAATGGCCGAAAGCGCCCGTAGGTGTCCCCCTACGGGCGCGTCTCGTTCAAGGGATCAGTAGCACCGCGTGCACGACCAGCAGCAGGACGATGGCCAAGCGGACGGCAAGCGTCGGGTGGGCCCGCACGGCTTGGCGCAAGCGTCGGAACAGACGAGTCATCGGCATTCCTCGGAAGATGGAAGGGGCGCGCCGGCATCTTCGTAGCAGCGAAGGAGGGTGGATGTCGCCGGCGCGCCGTGGGCCGGGGGGGCCAGTCCCGGCGGCGGAGCCTTGCGGCCCCGTCAAGGGACGGCGCCCGGAGGCGCCGTCGGTTCAGTCCTGGTCGAGCATCCAGAAGCTCACGCGGATTGCCTCGGCAAACCCGACCGCATCCCAGACGGCACGACGGAACTCTTCGAGCGGGGTCAGGGCGGCTTGCAGCGCCTCCGCATCCGGGCTGGGCGTCTTGCGCATCTCAAAGGCTGCCGTGCCTCCGATCATGCGCTCGCGCGGGATGACGACCTGCTCTTCGGAGGTCCCGGCGGAGATGGCGTCGCGGATCTCCGCAGCCGCGCCGTCGAGAAGATGTCCGAAATCACCGTCGAGGAGGAAATCCTCGTCGAGAGCGTCGACGAGGTCGTCGATGAACTCTTGTTCCCGGTCCCCAATGAGATGCGGAAGCACTCGCTCCGACAGGTGCTGGCGCATCCCACGCCGGAGGCTCAGAGCGAGGCGGTTCAGATCGACCTGCTGTTCCAGCAGGCTCTTCGACGGCAGGGCGTTCATCGCTGCACCGCCTTGCGCAAAGGGAACGCCCGCCGGGGCGTCCGCCGCTCCACGGCGAGGTTGCGCTCGCGCACCACCCCGTGCTTCCGACGCCGGTTGGACCGGCGTTCCGCCGCGATGTCGCGCTCCGCATGGATGCGGCCCCGCACGGCGTTCATCGCCTCGAACGGTGCGCCGTCGAGGCGGCCCAGAACGGCAGACCCGGTGGCGCCGCAGATCACGAAGCCGCTATGCGTCAGCGGCACGAGCAGGCGCTGCGCACCGACGAAGCGGGTAGACTCGTCGAGCCCGGCAGAGAGGTGGTCGGCCCGGCGGCGGACCTGCACCTCGTAGCCGACATTGGAGCGGCGACGCGAGGTCGTGCCGTAGGCCAGCAGGGCGTAGCGCTGGCCGTCGCGCACCTCGATGTCGAGGATCAGGCACGGCCGCGCCTTGGGGCGCCGTTGGCTTTCTTCCTCGGCGAGAGGAAAGCGGAACGAGACGATGTCGCCGTAGCCGACATGGTCGCGCCAGACGTGGGTCATCGTGGGAATGGTGGGTGTGCTGTCGAGCATCTGAGTCTCTTTCGTTTGTGGATGTTCGACGCGCTTCGATCCCTTCGCATTCTCTCGGCCGGGACCTTCTGTCGTGCGCGTCAAAAGACGCGCGCACGACAGAAGGGGCTGGCCCTCTCCCCCTTATGTGATGTTCCAGCGGCAAGCGGGCAGGGCCCCCGCCAGCCCTTTGCATTTCGCGGTGTATCATCATTCGCCTGACTCCGAGCGTTTCCGCGACCGCGGGCATCACTCGGGGCAAAAAAAGCTTGCTCAGCGGGTAGTTCCGGGCGACACTATTTCAAGCGGTAGGTCACTTGGGGAATATCGGTTTAACATTGTGACGACCGCAGACGAATTTTGAAAACGAATTCCCAGATTGTCTGGCCTGATCGAGTTGCCAGCAGCGTAGGTAATAGGTCATTTTGGCGAGTTCATTACCGGAGAAATTCTATGCAAAGTCTGATGCAAAAGCTTATGACCTTGGCCACTGCTGCGGTCATTTCGGTTTCGGCACCAACGGCCGAGGCGTCTACAATCAAACATTTGGATCTTGATCTAAAACTTCAGAAAACCGGATATAATCTTCTTGAGATTCATGATCCAAGCGGCAAATTATTGCAAAAACACTCTTTTTTAGACTCCCGAGATAATGCTTGGGGTATCAGGCCAGTTGTTGATCATGATTACGCCATCAATCAAGAATATTCTCTTGTTGCAACTCTTGGCGTTTCAACTCCTGGCGAAAATCAGTTCAGCAACTGCTATTTGGGTTTCCGCTCATGCACAAATGCGTTTGGCAGAATTAATGATAACTCATTCAGCATGGGAGATGGTGTGGCGCAAACCACCGGGTTTGGGGACTTTTTTCTCCGCGGCGGGACAGATGTAGGTGATGAAGTAACATTAAGCACATTTGAGGGCCCAGATTATTATCAATTTTTTGATGACGGTAGCTATGCATCGTGGAGTTCAGATGAACACGTGTTTTCGGTTGTCTCAAATAATCTCACCCCCATCCCACTCCCCGCTGGTCTACCACTTTTACTCGCAGGTATCGGTGGGCTCGGGTTGATGACACGGCGCAAACGCAGAGCAGCCTGACACACAGGCCAACGAGCCGATGACGCGCCCTGCGGAAACGTGGTGGTGATCTTAGTTCAAATATCGTAGTTCTGAAGCGCTCAATGAAGTCCGACATAAATGCCCCCCATATCGCGGGAACAATACCACACGACGGAGTGTGCACTCAGCCTCGGTTTGTCTGATTAAGAAGGCCGCCTGAGGTTTTGCCTTTAGAGCGGCGGCTTCCTTCATTCAGCCGCCGCTCAGAAGAACCCGTTTGCAAACGCAACGATAAACCGGTTAGTCCACTCTGCCGCCATTCGCCAATTGAGAACGGCGGTGCAAAAGTCTGCCACGGTAGCGGCGGGATGAGCCTGCTGCGGGCGGCGTAAAAGTCGTCCACCTTTACCCTCTCTGGCGGCAGGGAGGGCGGGAGGATTTTCACCGTGGACTTGTATCGTAAGGTGCGATTGGCCTGTGCGGAGGGCATGAGCCAGCGGGCGGCGGCGCATCACTTCGGGATTTCGCGCGACAGCGTTCAGAAGATGTTGGCGTTCTCGATTCCTCCAGGATACCGGCGAACGGCGCCCGTGAAGCGGCCGAAGCTGGACGGGTTCACCGGGATCATCGACGGCTGGCTGGATGGCGATCGCGAGGTCCATCGCAAGCAGCGGCACACGGCGAAGCGGTTGTTCGAACGGCTCCGCGATGAGCATGGTTTCACCGGCGGCTATACGATC
>NZ_CYPR01000089.1 GCF_001408515.1 Jannaschia seosinensis
GGTGGGGCCGCTGGTGATTGCAGACGGCGATCCATCGAGATTCGATCCGCTTCAGCCGCGGTGTTCGTCACGGTAGTTGTCGCCTGCACTCGTTTTCACGCTGCGTTCTCGGCTGGGCCGGCCATGGGGCCGCCGCCGCCAGCTTGATGGGGGAGCGCGTCGGCAGCCCCATGGCCTCTGCGCCCGGCATCGGGTCGCTCGGGGTTAAGCCAGACCGAGCCGATGGGCTGCCAGTCGCGGGTCTGACCTGACCAGCGTTCCGGGTGTACGGCGCGGGCCATCTGGTAGACGCGGTGGCGCTCTGCCAGCAGCGCCTTTTCCTCGCCACGATGGCGCTGGTCGGGTGTCACGAAGCGGATGGCGCTGTGCCGATGCTCGGTGTTGTACCAGGTGACGAAGGTCTGGACCCAGATCTGCGCCTCCTCGATCGTCGCGAAGCCGCGGGTTGGCCAACCGGGCGTATATTTGCAGGTCCGGAACAGGGCCTCGGAGAACGGATTGTCATTGCTGACCCGGGGTCGGCTGAACGACGCGGTCACGCCGAGCCGCTCCATCGTCACCTTCATCGTTGCGCCCTTCATGGGGCTGCCGTTGTCGGCATGCAGCACCAAGGGATTGGTGAGACACTTCTCGGACCATACCGCACGCTTGAGAACCAGGGCGGCGAAGTCGGCGGTCTCGCGGTCATGGACCTCCCAGCCGACGATCTTCCGGCTGAAGATATCGACGATGAGGTAGAGGTAGAAGAAGGTGCCGGCGATCGGCCCGGGCAGCCACGTGATATCCCAGCTCCAGACCTGGCACGGCGCCTTCGCCTCGAAGCTGGTGGGCGGCTTGGGGCGCGTGGCCGGACGCGCGCGACCGCGGCGATAGTTCTGGCCGCGTTCGCGCAACACCCTGTAAAAGCTGGATTCCGACGCGATGTAGTCGCCGCGGTCAGCCAGCCGAGGCACGATCTGGCTGGGCGGCAGGCTGGCGAACTCCGGCGCGTTGCAGGTGGCGACGATCTTGTCGCGTTCCGCCTCGCTGAGCCGGTTTGTCGGCGCCGGCCGGTCCGCAGACGGACGACGGTCCTCGCAGATCCCGCCGACCGGATCCCGCCAGCGCTGGAGCGTGCGTGGGTTCAGGCCAAGGGCAGCGCAAGCGGCTGTGAACCGAGCTCCGGCTGATACGGCCTCGTCGATGAGGGCTGCAACATGTCGGCGATCGTGAGCAGGCGTCATTTCTCCGCGCCTCCCTCTGGGCCCCAGATCGCCTCGGCCTTTTTTCGCAGGATCGTCAGCGCCGCCGCCTCGGCCAGGGCCTTTTCCTTGCGCGCCAGTTCCCGCTCGAGCTGCTGCACCCGCTTGTTGGCGTCCCGTGTTTCCCGCGCGATCTGGCGGGACGCCGCTCGTTCCCAGTCGTTGGCCCGCGCGTAGGCCTCCCGCCAGACAGTCAGCTGATCGGGGTAGATGCCGCGGCGCCGACAATATTCGCCAAGCTCCACTGCATTCAGTGACGCCGTCTCGATCACCGCAGCGAGCTTGTCCGCTGAGGTCCAGCCCTCGGGACCCGCGTTCGCTTCGGGCAGGAACTGCCCCTTCGCCCGCGCCTCCGCCCGCCACTTGCAAGCGTCGCCACGCTGATCCCTTCCTCCTTGGCAGCCGGCCCAAGGGCATGTTGTTCGGCGGCAGCATCTTCCCGATCACCGCAGCCTTCCGTTCAGGTGAGTAAGCTATTTCGTCGCCCTGTCCCGCCCGCCTCAGAATACACTTTCTGCATCAGAGCAGGCGACAACTTCCCTGACAGAGGGGGATCGCAGCAGACCGGACGTCGTGCTCGAAAGCCAACGCCAACCAGATGCGTCTGATGCTGCACGGCTGCGCCTACTGGATTTGGTGGAAGCTCCGCGCGGCTTGCCCGAAGCGCTCACCGTGGCGCCGCGCCCAGTTCGACACGCTGCGACTGCATCTCGTCAAACTGGCCGCCACCATCGTCGAAAAGAAGACCCGGATCATCGTGACCCTGCCGGCATCGTGTCCCCGAAAGGGACTTCTCCTCCTTCTCTTCGACGCCCTCGCCCCACCGAAAACAGCCTGACGCAAGCGCCCCGACAAACCCAGAAACATCAACCCGTATCGCCCAAGACCCAAGTCACCGGCCGGCATGCCAACCGGACGCAAACACCGGGTGCGCGCAAGAAAACCGAGACCGGGGAAACCATCCCACGGAGCACAAGTCCGCAGCTTCATGAATTATGCGGGTTAGTTGGCGGAGGCGGCGGATCGCCTGGATCGTCGTCGCGATCCGGCGGTGCGCTTTCCTTCGGCTGGAAGCTCTTCATGGACGCCCACGCCTTGATCAGCGTGCCGTCCACCGAGAAGTGTTCATTCGAGAGCAGCGGTCGGACCTCCGGATGTGCCAGGATCGCCGCCATCACCTTGCGCGACATCTCGGTGGTCAGCAGCCGGTCGCGGTTCTTGCTGAACACCGTGGGGACCCATACCGGGTCGTCGATGCCAAGTCCGACGAACCACCGGAACAGCAGGTTGTAATCCATCTGCTCCATCATCTGCCGCTCCGAGCGGATCGAGAACAGGATCTGGAGAAGGCTCGCCCGGATCAGGCGCTCCGGCGCGATGGAGGGGCGGCCGAAGTCGGTGTAGAGTGCGTCGAACTCGGCATCGAGGCTCGCCAGCGCGTCGTTCACGATCTGCCGGATCTTGCGAAGCGGATGACCCGAAGGGACCCGCTCATCAAGATCCACATAGCTGAACAGCGATCCGCTCGCTTCGTCCGTCCCGCGCATCGTCGCCCTCTCCGCCACTGCAGTGACGAAGGTGAATCATGTTCTCGAAACCGCGTCGAGACCGGCCTTTTTCAGCAGCCTGTTAATGCGCTGCTGCGCCGCGATGCTTTCCTTGGTGCCCATCGCTGAAGAAAGTTGATTGAGAAATTCACGCGTATCCTGAACTTCTTGCAGGAGTTGCCGCGAGAGCCGATTCAAGAACGACTTCAGTCCCTCTTTGATATCGTAGGCACCCTCTTCATCTGGACGGTTCTGCTGCGTGAATTCCGTGGGGCTCGACCGGAAGGATGAGTCATTTTTTAGAGAGCACCAAAACTTCGCGTGCGACATATGGCACACCGATGGATCGCTGGAAGAAAGCGCTTATCTTCTCGACCTCATTTGAGAACCGACGTACTTTCGATCTGACAGATAGAGATTGGCGGACTCCCTTCAGGCTCCGCGACAACTCACGAAGACAGCATGCAAGTGCGTATTTCGAGATGACTCCATGAAGCCGATGATTCACAAAATATATTCTGCTGCTTAGCTCGACTTTGTACGTTTTCACTCACGTCCAGGTCCAGAAAACGGCCTCGTTCGCTATGAACTCGAGCGCGTCGTCGAGAGGCATGACGACGCCACCCATGTCATCGATATCCTCCCATTTGCGCCGGTGTGACCAGGATCCGAGCCGGACCTCGTCTCCGTTGCCGGTCGGCTTCAGGCGGGCAATCGGCGCCTCCGTCTCCCCCTCTGTCAGGGAAGTTGTCGCCTGCTCTGATGCAGAAAGTGTATTCTGAGGCGGGCGGGACAGGACGACGAAATGGCTTACTCACCTGAACGGAAGGCTGCGGTGATCGGGAAGATGCTGCCGCCGAACAACATGCCTTTGGGCCGGCTGGCCAAGGAGGAAGGGATCAGCGTGGCGACGCTTGCGAAGTGGCGGGCGGAGGCGCGGGCGAAGGGGCAGTTCCTGCCCGAAGCGAACGCGGTCCCGAGGGCTGGACCTCAGCGGACAAGCTCGCTGCGGTGATCGAGACGGCGTCACTGAATGCAGTGGAGCTTGGCGAATATTGTCGGCGCCGCGGCATCTACCCCGATCAGCTGACTGTCTGGCGGGAGGCCTGCGCGCGGGCCAACGACTGGGAACGAGCGGCGTCCCGCCAGATCGCGCGGGAAACACGGGACGCCAACAAGCGGGTGCAGCAGCTCGAGCGGGAACTGGCGCGCAAGGAAAAGGCCCTGGCCGAGGCGGCGGCGCTGATGATCCTGCGAAAAAAGGCCGAGGCGATCTGGGGCCCAGAGGGAGGCGCGGAGGAATGACGCCTGCTCACGATCGCCGACATGTTGCAGCCCTCATCGACGAGGCCGTATCAGCCGGAGCTCGGTTCACAGCCGCTTGCGCTGCCCTTGGCCTGAACCCACGCACGCTCCAGCGCTGGCGGGATCCGGTCGGCGGGATCTGCGAGGACCGTCGTCCGTCTGCGGACCGGCCGGCGCCGACAAACCAGCTCAGCGAGGCGGAACGCGACAAGATCGTCGCCACCTGCAACGCGCCGGAGTTCGCCAGCCTGCCGCCCAGCCAGATCGTGCCTCGGCTGGCTGACCGCGGCGACTACATCGCATCGGAATCCAGCTTTTACAGGGTGTTGCGCGAACGCGGCCAGAACCATCGCCGCGGTCGCGCGCGTCCGGCCACGCGCCGCAAGCCGCCCACCAGCTTCGAGGCGAAGGCGCCGTGCCAGGTCTGGAGCTGGGATATCACGTGGCTGCCCGGGCCGATCGCCGGCACCTTCTTCTACCTCTACCTCATCGTCGATATCTTCAGCCGGAAGATCGTCGGCTGGGAGGTCCATGACCGCGAGACCGCCGACTTCGCCGCCCTGGTTCTCAAGCGTGCGGTATGGTCCGAGAAGTGTCTCACCAATCCCTTGGTGCTGCATGCCGACAATGGCAGCCCCATGAAGGGCACAACGATGAAGGTGACGATGGAGCGGCTCGGCGTGACCGCGTCGTTCAGCCGACCCCGGGTCAGCAATGACAATCCGTTCTCCGAGGCCCTGTTCCGGACCTGCAAATATACGCCCGGTTGGCCAACCCGCGGCTTCGCGACGATCGAGGAGGCGCAGATCTGGGTCCAGACCTTCGTCACCTGGTACAACACCGAGCATCGGCACAGCGCCATCCGCTTCGTGACACCCGACCAGCGCCATCGTGGCGAGGAAAAGGCGCTGCTGGCAGAGCGCCACCGCGTCTACCAGATGGCCCGCGCCGTACACCCGGAACGCTGGTCAGGTCAGACCCGCGACTGGCAGCCCATCGGCTCGGCCTGGCTTAACCCCGAGCGACCCGATGCCGGGCGCAGAGGCCATGGGGCTGCCGACGCGCTCCCTCATGAAGCTGGCGGCGGCGGCCCCATGGCCGGCCCAGCCGAGAACGCAGCGTGAAAACGAGTGCAGGCGACAACTACCTTGACGAACACCGGAGGCGGTCGATGGCAACATAAAGGCTGGGATTCGGTCTGGTGTGTTTCATGTCGATCAAAATGCCTTTGGAGCAGTAAATACGTGGTAAATTGGCCCGCTAATTTTCTTTGAAGTTTTCGATGAGCACGTACCATTGTCATTTCCCCAACTCTAGGCTGTGTTGACAAAACGCCGTGTCCATAAGCGGATGCAGGCGACGTCGACGAAGCCAAGGAAGCTTTCGACGGCCTTGTCGTAGCGGGTGGCGACGCGGCGGGAGTTCTTGAGGCGGCCAAAGCAGCGCTCCACGAGGTTGCGCAGCGCGTAGAGCGTCCGGTCGACGCCCGCGCGGGCCTTGCGATGTCGGCGCATGGGGATTACCGGGATCGTATCGCGGGCTTCGGCCCAGTCGCGGATGCGGTCCGCGTCATGGCCCTTGTCGGCAAGCAGCGCCCCCGGCGCGGGAAGGTGGTCACCCATGACGAGGTCAAAACCCTTGTGGTCGGAGGTCTGGCCTGGCGTCACGTCGGTGCGCATTGGAAGGCCCCACGCATTGCAGCGGAGGTGGATTTTAGTCGTCTGGCCACCTCTTGAGCGCCCGATACCCTGTCTCTGAGTCCCCCCCTTGCGCCGGCTGCGTGCTGGTGCGCCCGGACGACGGTGCTGTCGATCATATGAAGCCGGTCGGGCGGGTGATCCAGCTCTCCCGCAGCCTCGTTGAGCGCCTCCAGGATCGTCTCCCACAGACCTGCCAGCGTCCAAGGCGGAACTGGCGGTAGACCGACGACCACTTGCCGAACTCCTCGGGCAGGTCGCGCCAAGGGCTTCCCGTCCGGGCGATCCAGAACACCCCGTCTAGCACCCGCCGGTGATCGGCTCCCTGCCGACCGTTTCGGGCACGTACCCCCCCGGATGAACGGCTCGAAGAACGCCCACTCCGCGTTCGACATCAGACCCCGCGCCATCGCGTCACTCCCCCCGACCAAAATCAGGCAGCGTGAACCACGCCGAGAGCGCTACGGGAAGGATTTTGTCAACACAGCCTAACGGTCAACCTTTCCCTTAGCAGGCTGCTGAAAAAGGAAATGGACCTCGACGAACTGCATCAGCCGTCTCGAAGGGATGACAAGATATT
This sequence comes from Jannaschia seosinensis, assembly GCF_001408515.1. Lineage (GTDB taxonomy): Bacteria > Pseudomonadota > Alphaproteobacteria > Rhodobacterales > Rhodobacteraceae > Jannaschia > Jannaschia seosinensis. The sequence goes on from NZ_CYPR01000089.1 coordinate 6,371, forward strand.
GTGCGCAGGCGCTTCCAAAACCGATATGATGTGTCGTCGTAGGAGTCGAAGATGGGCACTCAAGACTTTTTCAGCAGCCTGTTAGAAGGCTGTCTTGCCCGAATCCACGAAGGGATATGTCAGGTGAAGTCCGTCTCGCAAAAATCTACGACAGCCCCAAAATGCCGCCTTCCACTCCCATTTATCGGGGTGGATGTGATCTTTTGCCGGAACGCGCAATGCGCCCAGTTTGGGGGTCAGCCAGATCCCCGCGACGGCCGGGGCCGTAGGTGTTCCGTCCCGGATGATCACCTTTCCCCGCGACGATCCGCGCTCTTCGTGGCAAGATCGGTTCTGAGGGACCTTCGAGACGGGGCACGACCATGCTGATACATCTTCACAAGCAGGCCACGACCACGCCGAAGGTGCGGGCGGCGATCCAGGCGAGCACGGAGCCTGCTCCGGTCCTGGCCGAGCGCTTCGGCATAACGGAGCAGACCGTTTACAAGTGGCGCAAGCGCGACAGCGTCGCGGATCGCAGCCACACGCCGCACAGTCTCCAGACGACGCTGACACACCACCGCAGGAGGCCGTCGCGGTGGCCCTGCGAAAGGCGCTGCTGGTGTCGCTGGATGATCTGCTGGCGGTTGTGCGGGAGTTCCTGAACCCGAACGCCTCGCGCTCGGGGCTGGACCGCTGCCTGCGCCGGCATGGCGTGGGGAACCTGCGCGACCTGAAGACCAAGGCGGCCAAGCCGAAGCACAGCGCCTTCAAGGCCTACGAGCCGGGCTACCTCCACATCGACGTGAAATACCTTCCGCAAATGGTCGATGAGACCCGCCGCCGTTACCTCTTCGTGGCCATCGACCGGGCGACCCGATGGGTCTTCATTCGTGTCTTCCCGGCAAAGACCGCGGCCAACGCACGGCGCTTCCTGCGCGATCTGGAGCGCGCCTGCCCGATCCGCATCCGCACCATTCTCACCGACAATGGCAAGGAGTTCACCGACCGCCTTTTCGGCCTGCGCAAGCGNNCNGCNACNGGNGAGCACGNGTTCGATACGCTGTGCGCCGCCCTCGACATCGACCACCGCCTGACCCCGCCGAAGTCGCCGCAGACCAACGGAATGGTCGAGCGCTTCAACGGCCGGATCGAAGAGGTCCTGCAGAGCCACCATTTCCGATCAGGCGAGGACCTGGAGACCACGCTCCACCGATACGTCTGGCTCTACAACCAGCAGCTCCCGCAATCAGCGTTGGCCAGCAAGGCGCCCTTGCAGGCCATGAAGGACTGGCACAAAATCAAGCCAGAGCTGTTCAAGAAACAGCCATACTACCTTCCGGGATGTGACACACACCCCCTCTCGGGACATCGCTGCGCGATACCCTGCCGGGTAACGGACAAGGCCTACGATCACCGCCGGTGCCGGAAGGAATGCCGGGCCCGCTCCATCATCCCCCGCATCGCGTCGCGGGCTCGAGACCTCCACCAAGCTCGGCCGCCATCAATGGGTCGTCAAGCGCACCTTCGCGTGGTTCGCTCAGTTCGTTCGGCGAGCCTCACCCTCGCAACCCGCTACGATCGCCGCGCCGACATCCACATGGCCCTCACCAAGCTCGCAACCGCCATCATAGGCATGAACCAGATCAAGAGGTTCTGTTAGGCGCTCTAAGACTGAAACCGGACTACCGAATAAGGGGCAGGCCAAGACGGCGTTCAGCGGCGGGTTCTTCAGCAGCGTGCTAAGTGTTCCGTCCCGGATGATCACCTTTCCCCGCGACGATCCGCGCTCTTCATGGCAAGATCGGTTCTGAGGGACCTTCGAGACGGGGCACGACCATGCTGATACATCTTCACAAGCAGGCCACGACCACGCCGAAGGTGCGGGCGGCGATCCAGGCGAGCACGGAACCTGCTCCGGTCCTGGCCGAGCGCTTCGGCATAACGGAGCAGACCGTTTACAAGTGGCGCAAGCGCGACAGCGTCGCGGATC
>NZ_CYPR01000090.1 GCF_001408515.1 Jannaschia seosinensis
TCATGCGGATCGCGAAGGGGATCTCCTGCTCGACGAGAAAAGTGAACCATTCCTGACCGATGAACTCGCGATCCGCCAGCAGCATCCGAACGGTTGAGGCGTCGAAATACGCGAGATACCGCTTCATCAGCGCGATGCGCTGAGCGGTCGTGCTGTTGCCGGAATGCGGGAGCATGGTCCACATCAACGGGACACGGAACCTGGCCGTGATGACGGCCAACACGAGGACGTTAACGTCGGTCTTGCCGATCTTCCAGTTGGTGCGGTCAAGACACAGATGCCAAGGGCGAGGGTTGCCGAGCAGCGAGATCACGATGCCCACGCTCCAATCCTCGGGCAGGCACACGTGTTGGAAGAAGCGTTGCAGACGGCGATAGGTCGATGCAACCATGGCGCGACTTGGCCGCTCGCTCGCGATATGCGTCAGGTTCACCGTTCGGGCGCTGATCATGCCAAGCAGGATCATGCAGAGCGTCTCGAGCCGTGACTTGCCCAACGGCACATGCGGAGTTAGCGTTTTCTGGAGATCGGCGAGAGCACGGATATTCAAGGGACCGTTCCTTTGGCGAGGTCGAGTCCACCAGAAGAATCTCTCTTGCCGGTCTCGGCCACCCCAAAAACGGCTGTGTCGTGTAGTCTGGCTCCGGAGCGATTTTTCTTCTGTTTTGCGCGACTGGCCCAAAATCGATGAACCCACTCTTCTTCCGTCAAACGATGAGAAGACCAATGCCCGCTGCTCAGCCATCCAGATCCTCAGTCTTAAACGTGATCCACGCCATGGTCGCGGCGGGCCTTCAGCCGGGTGCTGTGCGGGTGAACGTAGACGGATCGTTCTGTGTCGATGTGGCAGGCAATTTCAATGGCGCGCCCTCAGGGCAGCTCGCAAGAAACAAAGGGGCGGAAGTCGCGTCTGAGGATGACGAAGCCCCATCCTGGGAAGACGGATAATGAAGATCGAGAAAACATACGAAGGCCTCTGCGAAGAGAAAACGCCGGCGGGGACACCCCGCTGGCGTGTTCGCGTTGACGGGCAGAAGAAAAAGAGGATCACGATTCCGGTGGGGCCTGACCACGAAGACTTCGAGGACCACTACCTCGCCGCGAGATCCGGGCTGAAGCTGATCGTGAACGAGAAACCCAAACCGGCGAAGAACACGCTCGACGAGTTATGCGAGAAGTTTCTGGAGTGGATGGAAGTGCAGGTCAAAGCCGGAAATCTGAAACAGCCGACGCTCAACAGCCGAATTACCGGCCTGACACAAGCCCGTAACTGCCTTTCACCCAACAAAAAGACACGGATGGGCACGATGAAAGCGTCGCTTCCGCGTGAAGCCTTCGCCCATATCCGCGACTCTTTCGGCGTTCGGACTGGGGCAGCGCACACATGTCTGAAAGCCCTCCGGGCCGCGTATACATGGGGTGAAGACCACGGATATCCGATCGACAGCCCGGTCTTCAAGGTCAAGAGCGGACATGTCGAGAAGGGGGGTGCAGAGCCTTGGAGCGACGCCGACGCAGAAAAATTCCTGGCTTGCCACGGAGAAGGCACGATGGCCCGCCGGTGGTTTCTGCTCGCAGAGGCGACAGCGGGCCGCATCGGTGACATGCACATTCTCGGCCCGCGGCATGAGATGACGCGAAATGAGCGTCTCTACATCCGGTTTCAGCCGTCAAAGCGCGGATCGTCCGAAGTCCAGCTTCCGCTGCCTTGGGACTTCATGTTGGAGGCCGCCAATCTACCCGCAGATGCCGCGGCCTACCTCCTGACAGAGAAGGGCACGCCCTTTGCCTCGTCGGGCTCGCTCGACAACGCGGTCCGTAAATGGATCATCGCGGCGGGTCTCTGCGAGCCTGCGCTCGACGACGACGGCAACCCGATCCTGGAAAAGAACGGGAATCCGAAGATGCGCGCTACCCGATCGCAGCATGGCATCCGCAAGCGCCGCGCAGAGCAGATCGCAGAGGCGTCCGGGTCGGTTTACGAAGTCATGGCCTACCTGTCTCACAGTGATCCCAAAACCGCCGCGATTTACACCAAGCGCGTCGACCGGGCGAAGCTCGCCGAGCGCGCTTTTGTGCGCGCCGAGGCTGCCGCAGAAGCCCGGAGTGTCCCACGCGCCGAAAATCGTGGGACACTGGGCACCATAGAGCCCAGTAAAACAAAGGAAAAGCAGGAAAAGTGGCAGCCCGTAGGGGAATCGAACCCCTCTTTCCAGGTTGAAAACCTGGCGTCCTAACCGATAGACGAACGGGCCACGTTAGCGTGTGGGGTGTTTAGGCGAGGCGTTCGGGGCCTGCAAGCCATTTTCCTGCGCTTTTCGACCATTTTTTTCCTCGGCTATTGCGACCTCATGACCGGTCGGCCTCAGAGGCCAGTGCGACATCCTCGACCTTGAGCTGAACGCTCTCGCGTCCTTGCCAGCGATTGACTTCAAGCCGCCCGGCGACGTGGATCGGAGCCCCGCTTGCACGTTCGATAGCTCCGGCAATGCCTTCGGCTGTGGCCCGGAACGCGATCGCGTCTATCCGCGTGCCGTTGCCGGAAAGCGTCAATTTGAGGTGGCCGTCCCCAACCGCTTGGGTGTGAACGGCGCACAAGTCTGGCAGGGCAAAGCGCGGCGCGGCGGCGCCTTGGCCAAAAGGTCCCGCGCATTCCAGCGCGGTGACGAGATCCCGTGTGGCCGCGCCGGGCATGAGCGTCGCATCCACGATCAGCTCCCGAAGACCCGACTCGCCCGCTCCCTGTCGCGCGAGCAACTCGTCGAGGCGCGCCATGGCGCCTTCGACCCGCTCCGCCTCGACCGTCAAACCGGCGGCCATACGGTGTCCGCCGCCCTTTACCAGCCAACCTTCGGCCGCGAGACGCTGTACCGCGGCGCCAAGATCAACGCCCGCAACGGATCGGGCTGACCCCTGACCCAGCCCGTCTTCGCGCATGCCGATCACGACTGCCGGCCGGTTCAGTGCCTCCTTCAGGCGCGACGCCACGATGCCGACCACACCGGGATGCCAACCGTCGCCCGCCGCCCAAGCCAAGGCGCCTCCGGCGTCGATCCGCGCCTCGGCCTGTGCGCGAGCCGCGTCGGTCACGCGTGATTCGATGGCGCGGCGCTCGTCGTTGAGCCTGTCCAGCCGTTCGGCCAATGCTGCGGCCTCCGCGGGATCATCCGTCGCAAGAAGCCGCGCTCCCAGATCGGCGGCCCCCACGCGGCCGCCCGCGTTGATGCGAGGTCCCAGAAGGTAGCCGAGATGGTAGCTGGTCGGCGGTCCGTCCATCCGGGCGACGTCGGCCAGCGCAGCGAGACCGGGCCGCCCGCGGCCGCGCAATACCTTCAGACCCTGTTGCACCAGCGCCCGATTGACCCCGATCAGCGGCGCCACATCCGCGACAGTGGCAAGCCCGACGAGGTCGAGCATCTCCATCAGATTCGGCTGCGACAATCCTTTCGCCCGCCGCCGGCGATTCGTCTCCACCAGCGTCAGGAAAACGACGGCGGCGGCGCAAAGATGCCCGAGGGAGCCATCCTCGTCCTGCCGGTTCGGATTCACGACGGCCAGAGCGGGGGGCAACGTTTCGCCGCCGAGATGGTGATCGAGAACCACCACGTCCGTGCCAGCGGCAGCGGCGAGCGCGTCGTGACTGAGTGTGCCGCAATCGACGCAGATGATCAGATCGTGATCGGTGGCCAGTCGCCCGATAGCCGCGGCGTTCGGCCCGTAGCCTTCCTCGATCCGGTCGGGCACGTAGATTGTCGCCGTCTGCCCCAAGGCCCGCAGCCACCAGACCAGCAACGCAGCGGAGGCTCCGCCATCGACATCATAATCGGCAAAGATTGCGACCCGCTCGCCCGCCTTGGCCGCGCGGGCCAACCTTTCGGCTGCCGCCTCCATGTCGCACAGGCGCATCGGGTCGGGCAGCAGGTCCCGCAAGCGCGGCACGAGAAAGTCGGCAACATCCTCGGGTAGGATGCCTCGGCGTGCCAGATGGCGGGCGAGGGGATGCGGCTGGCCGGACTGCGCGATGGCTTCGGCCAGCCGTTCCTGAGTGGCGTCGAGACCAACCCAGCGGCGCCCCGTCGCGGATTTTGAGACGCCAAGATACGACATGGGTCTGCATGTGACCGGCGACGGAACAGAGTGCAAGATGCCTGTCCCGCCGCCGGATCAAGGATACGTCAGCGCGGGTTGCGGTAGTTCATGCGACGGACGGAGCCGGTCTTGGATCGCATCAGGATCGTCTCGGTCGTCAGGTAGCCGGGTTCGCGTCGGATACCGGGCAAAATCGATCCGTCCGTCACGCCGGTCGCCGCAAAAATCACGTCCTGCGTCACCATATCGTCGCGCGTATAGACACGGTCCAAATTGGTGATGCCGGCTTTCTTGGCGCGACCGCGTTCATCATCGTTCCGGAAGGTGAGGCGGCCGAACATCTGCCCGCCCATGCACTTGAGTGCTGCCGCGGCCAAGACGCCCTCGGGTGCGCCGCCGGAGCCCATATACATGTCGATGCCCGTCTTTTCCGCCTCGGCGCAGTGGATCACGCCCGCAACATCGCCGTCGGTAATCAAGCGGATGGCGCAGCCCGTCGTGCGGAGTTCGGCGATCATCTCCTCGTGGCGCGGACGTTCGAGCACGCAGACCGTGATGTCGTCGGTCGAACATCCACGTGCCGCAGCGAGCGCATTGACCCGCTCCGCCGGAGACATGTCCATCGTTACGACACCGTCGCGGTAGCCGGGGCCGATCGCCAGCTTGTCCATGTAGACGTCCGGCGCATGGAGCATCGAGCCGCGCGGACCCATCGCGATGACGGTGAGGGCATTCGGCATGTCCTTTGCCGTCAGGGTGGTGCCTTCGAGGGGGTCGAGCGCGATATCCACCTCGGGGCCGTTGCCGGTTCCGACCTCCTCACCGATGAAGAGCATGGGCGCTTCGTCGCGCTCGCCCTCTCCGATGACGACCGTGCCTGCAATATCGAGCATGTTGAGCTGATCGCGCATCGCATTGACGGCGGCCTGGTCAGCGGCCTTCTCGTCACCGCGTCCGATCAGGCGCGCAGAGGCCATCGCCGCCGCTTCCGAGACACGGGCAAGGCCCAGTGACAGCATCCGGTCGTTGAAATCGATCTTGGACATAAGGCAGGCTCCGCTCTTTCGTTCTGTGTCACGGGCTTACGTTGCGTCGCGCAGTTGGGCAAGCAGCACGGCGCGGCCGTGCGATTTTAGCCGCTCAGGCCGCTTCGATCTGCAGGGCCACAGGCTCGCCCGCGACGACGCCGGTGGCCAGCGCTGCCTGGAGGGCTTCTGCCAAATCGCCGGGTGCGCAGGGGTGGGTGACGATTAGGACGGGCGCCTCGCCGCCTTCGTGGTCGTATTGGCGCATCCGGTCTATCGAAATCCCCGAGCGGCCCAGCGCCGTCGCGACCTGCGCCAAGGCCCCGGGCTCGTCCCGCAGCATCATGCGGAGGTAGTGGGCGCGCGGCGTCGCCGTCTTTGCGCGCGACGGAAGGGCAAGCGCCGCGGCCGGCTGACCGAAGGGCGGCAGGACCAGTCCCCGCGCGATGTCGCAAAGATCCGCCATCACGGCGCTGGCGGTCGGCCCCATCCCAGCCCCTGCACCGCGCAGGACGATCTGGCCCACGGCGTCGCCTTCGAGCACGACCATGTTCATGCCGCCTTCAAGCTGCCCCAGCGGGCTGTCGGCGCGTACGAGGGTAGGGCGCATGGATTGCTCCACGCCGCCATCCGCCGTGCGCCGCGCCTCGCCCAAAAGTTTGATGCGGTAGCCCATGTCGCGGGCGCGGTGAATGTCGTCGATGGAGACGCGCCCGATTCCCTGCAGCGCCACACCATCGAAATCCACGCGGTGCCCGAACGCGATGGCAGACAGGATGGTCAGCTTGTGGGCGGCGTCGATCCCGCCCACGTCTAGGTTCGGGTCCGCTTCGAGAAAGCCGAGGGCCCGGGCTTCCTCGAACACATCGTCGTAGGGCAGGCCTGCTGATTCCATGCGCGTGAGGATGTAGTTGCAGGTGCCGTTCATCACACCGGACACGCGAGTAATGGCGTTGGCGGCCAACCCTTCGATCAACGCCTTGACGACCGGAATGCCACCGGCCACGGCGGCCTCGAAGCGCAGGGCCACGCCGGACGCTTCCGCTGCCTCGGCCAAGGCCTGCCCGTGCAGGGCGAGCATCGCCTTGTTGGCCGTCACGACATGCTTGCCCGCCGCAAGCGCGGCATCGGTCGCGGCCTTAGCCGGGCCGTCGGCGCCTCCCATCAATTCGACGAACACATCCACATCGTCGCGGCGGGCCAGTGTGACGGGATCGTCTTCCCACGCATAGGCAGAGAGATCGACACCCCGATCCGCTTTCCTGCTTCGTGCGGATACGGCGGTGATCGCGATATCGCGCCCGGTCCGCTTGGCGAGGAGGTCGGCGTGAGTTTGCACGATTTGCACGACCCCTGCGCCAACCGTTCCAAGGCCTGCGATCCCGAGGCGGAGGGGTGTGGTCATGGCGGCATCTCCGAGGCGGCTGGCGGTCGCGCGAAGGGGTAGCCGGTCACACCGGGGGGTGCAACGCGAGGCGGGTCAGATTTCCACTGCGCGGAGGGCGGCGGCGCGCTCGCGCAATTGGCGGCCTCGTTCGACGACATCGTCGCCGCCCGGCACCGGAATTGTGGCGCCGCGCAACTCCGCCGCACGAGATGTCAGCGCATCTTGCGCGCCGGCAGCGCGCGAGGGCACGGAGGCTTCGGCCAAGAGCGGCCCGAGGGGTACAAGCTCCGGATACGGCCGCGCGCGCGCAGCGTCGGATATGGTCCCTTCTACCGGTGGCAAATCGGCCGCGCATGCGGCGAGCAACATCAAAAGGGGCAGGGTTCGGATCATGAGCGACACGCTAGGCGCGGGGGGCAGACGCGGCAAGCGGCTTGGAATTGAACACCTGTTCGGTTTACCTCACGCCATGGCAAGACCACAGGGATCCGATGCTGGCGTGACCGGCCCGCGTGTGCGCAAGGCCGCCGAGCGGCTGTTCGCACGGCACGGCTACGCCGCCGTCTCCATGCGAATGATCGCGGCGGAAGTTGGAATAGGTGCGGGCGCGCTGTACCACTACACACCCGACAAGCAGACGCTGCTTGCCGAGTTGATGCGCAATCATCTGGACAGCCTGCTTGCCGCTTGGGATGCGGCGGATCCTGGCGGTGACCCGATCAACCGCCTTGACGCGTTTGCACGATTCCACATCCGGTTTCACATCGACCGGCCCGATGCGGTTTTCATCGCTTATATGGAGTTGCGAGCGCTGGAGGCCGACCGATTTGCGGAGATCGAGGGGCTTCGGCGGCGTTACGAGGCGGTCCCGGAGGGTATTCTGACCGCCGGAATGGCCGCGGGTGCGATGGTCGTGGCCGATGCGAAGCTGGCGGCGATGGCGCTCATCGCGATGCTGACGGGCGTCAACACTTGGTACCGCGAAGGCGGGCGTCTTGATCGCGCCACCGTCGAAGGCGTCTATGCCGACATGGCCTGCGGGATGGTGGGGGCGAAAGCCCCCGCCCGACGTTAACCCGGATAATTCACGAGAAGGCGGCGGAGGTGGCGTAACCGTCTGAAACTCTGCATTTTTTGGTTATCGACGCCAAAGATTCAGATTTCAGCAGGACGACCTCCGCCATGACCCAGTCTACGTGCTCCACGCCCCGCCTGTCACGCCTTAACGGTAAGCCGGTCCTGCTCGGGTTTGACGGCGCCGACATGAGCTCCGACGCCGGCCTGACCCTGCTGCGCG
>NZ_CYPR01000091.1 GCF_001408515.1 Jannaschia seosinensis
TCGATCTGCATCGCCAGCTCGAAAGCCCGCGCGAACACCGATGCGATCTCGCCGGGCCCGTGCTCGATCAACTGTTCCAAGACCGCCTCAAGCGCCGTATCCTTCCGCCTGTCCATTCGTTCTTCTCCATGGTTGTGTTGCAAATCCATGGAATACCAGAATGGGCAGCTCGTGCTGGGGGGCGCCCCAGCACGAGCTCACGCCCCGCGTCTCAAGCGAATTTCCAGACCTGAGGGTACAGTACCTGCTTGTGTCGGCGATCAGGCACAGGTTATGCTGGCGGCAATCATCGATCACCGCCAGGATGCGGAACTTCCGCGACGCGCCGAAACTGTCCGCCAAGAAATCGAGCGACCAGCGCGCATTTGGGCGTGCCGCCTCCGGCATCGGCGTGCGCGACCCACGAGCCCGCTTGCGCCCGCGCCGTCGCTTCACAGACAGCCCTTCCTCCCGGTAGAGCCGATAGAGCTTCTTGTGGTTCATGGTCATGCCCTTGCGCTCGAGCAGGATGCCGATCCGGCGGTAGCCGAACCGGCGCCGCTTCCCGGCGATCTCCTTCATTTCCTTGCGGATCTCCGGGGAGTCCGGCGGGCGTTCGCCTCGGACCGTCTTGGGATCGACACCGATAAGCTGACAGGTCCGGCGCTGCGAGATGTCGTGATCCCGCATTGCCCGCAGCGCCGCCTCTCGCCGCTTGGTCAGCGTCGTCAGTTCTTTCCCAGAAGATCTTTCAAGACAACGTTGTCGAGCATCGTGTCGGCCAGCAGGCGCTTGAGCTTGCTATTCTCGTCTTCCAGCGCCTTCAGCCTGGCAGCCTCGGAGACCTCCATGCCGCCATACCTGGCCTTCAGCTTATAGAACGTCGCCAGGCTCAGGCCATGCCGGCGGCACACCTCTGCCGTGGCCATACCGGCCTCCTGCTCCTTGTTCATCCCGATGATTTGCGCCTCGGTGAAACAGCTCTTCCTCATTCGTCTGCTCCTTCGCGGTCGAGCAGACTCTACATCAGACTGAGGGACCTCACGGGGCGCAGGTCATCGGCAATTGCCATCCCCTGTCCTTGCAGCACTTCGAACTTTTGAAGCTTGAGCACGATGTCTTCGGGCTTGCCTCGCTTTCCTGCCATCTCTGGTCCTCCTGATCGGGACAATTCCATTCCAGTTGGTGGACCACTTCAGTGGGGCACTCCATGGCCTGGCGTGGGAGATGCTGCCGCGCGAGGTATTCGGCTGCTCGGGCATGACCTGCTGGCGGCACCTGCGGGACTGGCAGCAGGCAGGTATGTGGGACCGGCTGCACCGGGTTCTGCTGGACCGGCTCAACCGAGCGGGTGAATTGGATTGGTCCCGCGGCGCTCTGGACGCCGCTTCCATTGCGGCAAAAAGGGGGGGCCGCGACGGGCCCGAACCCGACAGACCGGGACCGCACGGGCACGAAGAGGCACTGCGTCACGGACCGCCGGGGCACGCCGCTCGGCCTGACGATCACGGCCGCGAACCGCCACGACAGCATGGCGCTCGTATCCACGCTCGACGCCGTGCCGGGGGTGCGGTCGGGACGGCGCGGCCGTCCCCGCAAGCGCCCGGGCAAGCTGCACACCCCCTCTCGGGACATCGCTGCGCGATACCCTGCCGGGTAACGGACAAGGCCTACGATCACCGCCGGTGCCGGAAGGAATGCCGGGCCCGCTCCATCATCCCCCGCATCGCGCGTCGCGGGCTCGAGACCTCCACCAAGCTCGGCCGCCATCAATGGGTCGTCGAGCGCACCTTCGCGTGGTTCGCTCAGTTCGTTCGGCGAGCCTCACCCTCGCAACCCGCTACGACCGCCGCGCCGATATCCACATGGCCCTCACCAAGCTCGCAACCGCCATCATAGGCATGAACCAGATCAAGAGGTTCTGTTAGGCGCTCTAAGAGCGAGGCAGCCCCAGGACGAAACCATGGTCATGCGGTAACCAACCCGCGCATGAGAGCCTGCTCAACGGTCGTCTCCGTTCCGTCTCCTACCTTGCGCACCTACATCGTTCCCGCGCCCGGCCCTGCCGAGATATTGGGCGTGAACAAGGGCTTGACGGCGATCGTGAGAACAGGTCGCTGAAATAGTCTGGCTGGAGGGACGCTGTTCCTGTCGACGCGATCTAAAGGCGGGTTTTCTGCGGCTGCGGCTGCGGCTGCTTTGGATCTGGGAATGTCATGAACTCTGTGTATCTGGCGTAGGCCCATGCTGGTTTCAGATACGGTCACGCATTGAAGCGCTCGTCGAAAATGATAGCGAACTAATCGCGGGCCGCAAACCATTCGCGGACGTTTCTGCCGCCCCTTTCGAAGTTGCGGATGGCCAGATAGACCAGCTTGGTCGCGGCCTCATCGGGGTAGTGTCCCAGGAAGTGGTTTAGGAACTGGCATTCACCTGCTTCTTCATAGCTGGTGTCGCTCGTTCACTGGGCGGCGATCATCGCGCCCACGTCCGGATCGTTGCACACGGCAGTCAGCTTTTCTACCGGCATGTAGCGGCGGGGAGTTATGCCCGAAAGTTGGTGATGGCCTGAAGTAGGCGGCATATCATGGCGGTGTTCACGCGCCGTCAGTCTCAAAAGAGAAAGGATATGCCACCATGGCCAAATCTACCGTTGTCCCGTTCGAACTGCCATCGGAATTTTCTGCGGATCCGTTGACCGAGGTAATCCAAGCTGGGGCCAAGGAGCTTCTGCGAACGGCGGTTCAGGCGGAGGTATCCGCCTTCCTCGCCGAGCATGCGCATCTTCTGGACGAGGAGGGCCGCCAGCGTCTTGTGCGCCATGGTTTTCTGCCCGAGCGCGAGATGATGACCGGGATCGGGACCATTCCTGTGCAGGTCCCGCGCGTGCGCGATCGCGGCCGCAATGAAGAT
>NZ_CYPR01000092.1 GCF_001408515.1 Jannaschia seosinensis
AGAACTGGATGGCGGCATCGGAGAAGACGGCAGGGCGGCCGGGCCGACTTTCGTGCGGGGCCAGCCAAGCCATCTCCTCGTCCATCCAGATCAACATCGAGCCGCGCTTGCGCAGCGCCGCGTTATAGCTGGACCAGTTCGTCGTGCGGTAGCGGGCGGGGACAGGCTTGCTCATGCTGCCCGTCTAACCACATGGATTCGTGATGTGAATCGTTGGCAACCTGAGTTCTGCAACAACGCCTCATGAAACCGCCCCTGAAGTGTCGAACTTGGGGTGCTCGAGAATAACTTCCTCGGTCATCTCGGACGGCGCCAAGGCACGTATGGCCGCCAGGCGATGTGGGTCCGGCATTAGGAAGTTTACCGGAGCCAAAAGGCGATTGGGTGGCATACGCTTCTCCTCTATCGGTCGCTGGTATCATGTTTTTCTTTGACAAGCGGAAAAACAGTGCTGGGAGGAACCCGCCTTCACGTTAGGCCAGCGAGCGCCTTTTCAAACCGTTTGGCGGCTGCAGTTAAGTCATGATGGACCGCGGTGGCGCGGGCGGCGTCGGACATCTGTTGCCAATCCTGAGGCGGCAATCTGGCGATGTCGCCGATGGCTTGAGCGAAAGCGTCCGGATCCGAATTCAGCAACCGTCCATTTCTTGTGTTCACCAGATCCGGCGCCGCTCCCGCTCGCGTCGCTAAAACCGGCGTTCGGCTGGCCATCGCCTCGAGCAAAGGCAATCCGAAGCCCTCGGTCTCCGAGGGAAACAGCCAAGCGTCGCAGGCGGCGTAAAGACTGGGAATTTCGGTCTGCGGCGGTTTGCTGTGAAACGTGAACCAATCGGGAAGGGGCCGGCGCGGAGCGCGCGCTCCAAAAACCAGACACTGCAGATCCGGAAGATCCCGACGCGCGCGCGTCACGGCCTCGACCGCCAGGTCAATGTTCTTGCGTGGGTGAGGCGAGTAGAGAAAGCCCACCTGCGGCGTACCGGTGGGCGCGCGGGGCGGGGTGTCGAACCATGTGGTATCGACACCGTTTGTGCATAGCACGGCGTCCCGGTCGTAGCGCTCACGCAGCATCTCGATCAGCCAAGAGGCTACGACGATCTTGCGAATGGGTGCACGATAGACCGCCCTGACACGATCAGAAGGCAGGTAGGAGAAGTCCTCATGATCCTGAATGAAATGCACCTTCGTGCCTTTTTTAGGAGGCAGATCACGGATCCATTCGACAGTTTCCCACCAAGTGGCGACGATAATGTCGGCATCGGGAAAATCTCCCTCCTTCAATGGGTAATAAGCTGGATAATGTGTGATGCGGGATAGATCTTCGGTGAAATGTCCCGTTGCTTCGAAAGCATCTCCCTTTTGAGGTCGAGCCAGTCTCAGCCAGCGGCGCAGGCAGTTGCGTCGCCCTTCTGGGCCCGTAGATACGGCGCACGACACGATTGAGACCTGATGTCCGGCGCGCCGAAGATGGTCGAAATATTGGGCGACGACACGTATGCCGCCTGACAATCTGCGAAAGTCGGGGATGACGAATGTGACTCTCATACTGCTCTGTTCTCACTGTCGACAAGCTTATTGACGTAGGATCCGCCGCAGCGCAGCCTTTTGGCGTATTCAGAAACAATCGATCGTCGAGAATTCTCCGAAAACTGCAGTCGCCGGGCCCACACTGGCGAGGCTGCCAAGCACGATAAGATCCGGATCGTCAAAGCCATGAACATGAGCTTCTCTGGCTTGGCGTGCGCGCAGGCTATCAGTCTGTTGAAGAAGGCCGGAACCGCCTCGTCTCTGGCATTGCCGGAGTGGAAGGATCCGACCACCGAAATTGGTGCGGCATTGTGATCAGGTGATGTCATAGGATGGCCTCAACGGGATGGGGGGGGGAGGTCGGAGCCGCTCGTCCCTTCAATCAGGGACAGCATGCGAGCCGCTTCGATGCGGATGTCGAATTCGGCGTGCACCTTCGCGCGCCCCGCGACTCCCATGCGGCGGCGCAGGTCGGGATCCCGGGCCAGCGCGATCATGCGATGCGCTAGCGTCTCCGCATCGCCCGGCGGCACCAGATAGCCGCTTTCGCCGTCATCGACTAATTCGGCCACCCCGGCGACGCGGGTGGCGATGACGGGCCGTCCGCCGGCCATCGCCTCCATCAGGACGACAGGGACACCCTCGGCGAAGCTCGGCAGAACGAAGGCATCCGCCTTTGCCAGCCGGTTAGCCACCTCTTCCTGCGACAGGTATCCGGTGAAGGTGATGGCATCGCCGGCGGAGGCGGCGAGGCTTTCCAGAACAGTACGGTCCGTGCCGTCGCCCACCAGCGTCAACCGAAGATCGGGCACCTGTTTCCGGGCCGCATTGAAAGCCTTCAGCAGGACGCGCACACCTTTGACCGGCGCCAGCCGCCCGATGAACAGGAATTCCAGCCCCGCCGTCGCATCGGAAGGGGGCGTAGGTCGGTCATAGATCTCCGGCAAAACCCCGCAATGAACGATCCTCAATTTCGGCCAATGGGCGGGATCGGAGAACAGCATCGCCTGACTGCGGGCGAAATGGCTGATGCAGGCCACGAAGGCCGCTCGCGCGGTCTTGAGATCGAGACGCCAGCGATGCGCCTCGAACAGGTCGGCTGGCCCGTGCAGCGTGTAGCTGAAGGGAATGCCGGTCAGGACGCCCGTCAGAAGGGCCACGGTGGCGCTTGAACTGGCGAAGTGGTTGTGCAGATGCGTCACGCCCTGCTTTCGCAGGTAATCGGCCAGGATCATGGCCTCGACCAGATAGAAGATCTGGTAGATCAGGGCGCGCAGGCCCGGCGGGCGCATCCGGAATGCCAGCGCTGCCGCCGCAGCCGTGCGACCGGGACGGCGCAACGCCCCCGCGAGAGCACGCAACAGGATCGAGGGCTGCTTGGCGGCGGCCAGAACATAGAAAGTATCGGCCGCGGCGGCCCGCTCAGAAGGTCCGCGATGATGTTCATCGCCCGTGCGCCGGATCGAGCAGGTCAGCACTTCGGCCCCCAAGGCGCGCAAAGCCTCGACCTCGCGCAGGATGAAGGTGTGCGATACTGCCGGATAGGCGCCTGTCAGATAGGCGATCTTCGAGCTGCCCGGAAACGATCGGTCTGTCATCTGTGGGATCGCACCGGCAATGGGACCGTCCTTTTCGCGCGCAATATCGGGCGCCACTACCCGTTGCGAGGTCCAAATGGAACGGATTGAGCGTAATTGCCGCCGGAAACGTTGCGATACGGCGGCACGTTTTCAATAAGGACACCCGGTTGAACTGAACCGCGCCGGGTTTGCCGGAGGCTCCAACTCCTGAGGGCACTGTCAGGTTGATGGCGTCATGGAAGGCCGGTAGCTCGCTTGGATGCTGAACCTCGACGATCTCTCCCGCCTCAAGGGGTACCGCTTTCCGCGCACCGTCATCGGATACGCCGTCTGGGCGTACCACCGTTTCGCCCTGAGCCTGCGAGATGTCGAAGACCTTCTGGCCGAGCGGGGCGTCGCCGTTTCCTATGAGACGATACGGGTGTGGGTCGCGAAGTTCGGGACGCAGTTCGCCGCGAAGATCCGACGCGATCGGCCCTGGCCAGCCGACAAGTGGCATCTCGACGAGGTCGTACTCAAGATCAACGGCACAAAGCATTGGTTGTGGCGGGCAATCGACGCGAAAGGCGACGTCTTGGACATCCTCGTGCAGTCATGCCGCGACACCGCGGCCGCGAAGCAGTTCATGCGCAAGCTCTTCAAGAGATGGGGCCTGCCGCGGGTGATGGTGACCGACAAGCTCGGATCCTATGCGGCGGCCAAGGCGAAACTCGCACCCGGCGTAGAGCACCGTCGCCACAAGGGGATCAAC
>NZ_CYPR01000093.1 GCF_001408515.1 Jannaschia seosinensis
CGGCAAGTCCCATTCCGCCAGAGGTGCTGCCTGATCCAAAGCGTTGATCTTGCGCTCGATTAGCGGCAGGTAATGCATTGGATCAAAGACCATGTCCTCGCGACCGTAGCAGCGGGGATGGCGTGCGATGACTTCACCACTGCAGCCGATAACGACCTGATCGACATAGCCCCTGATCCAGACGTCGCGGTGGCCGTAAGCAACCGGCACGGAATAATCGTTGGTCTTGTAGCGCACCAGCGCTTGGGAGCTGACCCGTCCGGTGGTCTGATCGCAGGCGTCGAATGGCGCGGCCGGCAGGTCGGCCATCGCGGCCAGGTCCCGCGCGAGACGTTGACCGATCGTCTCGGACTGGCCCCGCAGGACATCTGCTTGGCGCCTGCGGCACTGCTCCNCCAGATGGGCGTTGAACGCGTCCCAGGTTGCGACCCGCGGGATCGGCACCATGAAGTTGCGGCGGGAATAGCCGACCAGCCCTTCCGCGTTGCCCTTGTCGTTGCCCTTTCCGGGCCGCCCGTAGCGGTCGCGGAACAGGTAATGCGACAGGAACCCGCTGAAGAGCGTGGCCCGCTGACGCGTCCCGTCCGGCAGGATCTTCGCAACCAGACAGCGGTCGTTGTCGTAGAGGACCGATGCGGGCACCTTGCCAAAGAACGCGAAGGCGTGGACGTGGCCATCAATCCAGGCTTCCGCTGTCGCCGCGGGATAAGCGCGCACAAAGCAGGCATCGCTGTGCGGCAGGTCCATGACGAAGAAATGCGCCTTCTGCTCGACGCCGTCGATGATGACCACCGCCTCGCCAAAGTCGGCCTGGGCATGACCGGGCGGATGCGCCAGCGGCACGAACATCTCTCGGCCGCGCCGCTCGCGCTCCCGCATGTAGTCCTTCACGATCGTATAGCCGCCGGTGAAACCATGCTCATCGCGGAGCCGTTCGAACAACCGCTTCGCCGTGTGCCGCTGCTTGCGATGGACCTCGCGATCGCCATCCAGCCAGCCGTCGATGATCCCGGTGAACCCGTCCAGCTTCGGCCGCTTCACGGGCGCCGTTCGCCGGTATCCTGGAGGAATCGAGAACGCCAACATCTTCTGAACGCTGTCGCGCGAAATCCCGAAGTGATGCGCCGCCGCCCGCTGGCTCATGCCCTCCGCACAGGCCAATCGCACCTTACGATACAAGTCCACGGTGAAAATCCTCCCGCCCTCCCTGCCGCCAGAGAGGGTAAAGGTGGACGACTTTTACGCCGCCCGCAGCAGGCTCATCCCGCCGCTACCGTGGCAGACTTTTGCACCGCCGTTCTCACCTTCCCAATGTACCGGCGAGCTTCGACACCTCATCTTGTGTTCAAATGCGACGGGTGCTGTCGCGTGCGACGAGAGACCATTTGAGATCGATAACGGAATTGGCCGCCTTAACTCCGGAAAGGCGGTCGATAATAATCTTGGCGGAAGTCTCGCCCATTGTCCGTCGATGGGTTCGGATACTCGTGATGGTGGGAAAAGCGGATGCCATCACTTCGAGATCGTTAAAGCCGCAGATGCCGAACTCCGGTCCGACGCGCAGTCCAGCCCTTAATGCGGCGAATTGAGCGCCCAGTGCGAGGTCGTCATTATTGCAGAAAACGGCGTCAGTTTCAGGGGCCGATGCGCGCTGGCGTTCGAAAAGCTCACCGCCGAGCCGGACGCTAGAGGGCTCTGGAGTGACGACTTCGCGGCCCTGCCAAGAAAGTCCGGTCTCGATCAGAGCCTGTCGGAACCCCGTGCGCCGACGTTCGGAACGGGGATCCATTCGCGCGCCCAGAAAGGCCGGAGCACGATATCCCTGCGCCAGAAGGTGCTCCGTCGCCGCGCGGGCGGCGTCGCTATGCGAAAATCCGACAATCATATCCACCGGGTCCGGAGCCGTCTCCATGATTTGGACCACCGGGCAATCGGCGCGTTCAAGCAAAGCGCGGGATCGTAGTGACTGATCGATGCCGGCCACGATCAAACCCGCGGGACGTTGGCTCAGGAAGATGCCGATCAGTTCCTCTTCGACGGATGCCTGATACCGCGTATTTCCGAGCTGAACGGAGAACGGGGTCTCGGCCACCGTATCGTAGAGGCCAGTGAGCACGTCCGAAAACACGCTATTCGTGATCGAGGGGACAAGCACACCGATCACGTCGCTGCGGCGGGACGCAAGGGTGCGAGCGGCGGGATCGGGCAAATAGCCAAGTTCGGCGACGGCCGCGGCAATGCGCGTCCGCAACTTCTCGGAGACCATATCGGGCCGCCGCAAAGCGCGACTGACCGTGATCGTCGACGTCCCGACCTGCCGCGCGACATCGTTCAGCGTCACGCGGGTGGACCCTTTTCTCCTGCCATTCGATGGAACTGTCCTCATGGGAAAGGCTATCCTTGACCGATGATAGCGCTGTCAATAAGCATTGCGCCGATGACAACGCTGTCATGCGTGCTGGCGACTGTGAATGGGGGAGACTTGGTGCGGAACATTCTGGTCATGGGCATCTGCGGAACGGGCAAGACGACCCTTGCCGGTCGGCTGGCCGAACGACTGTCCTGCGCCATGATCGAAGCGGACGAGCATCACGCGCCCGAAGCCATCGCTCGAATGGCGCGAGGCGATGCTCTGACCGATGTGGACCGTTGGGGCTGGCTCGACCGTGTCGGTGCCGCGGCGCATGATACCGGGGTCCAAACCGTCATTGCGTGCTCTGCGCTGAAGCGGGCTTATCGGGCGCGCTTGGCCGAGCGATTGGGTGCACTCGACATCATTTTCCTGCACGGCACACGCTCGCTGGTGGTCGCGCGGATGTCGCAACGCACGGCCCATTACATGCCGACAAGCCTGATCGACAGTCAGCTTGCCGTCCTCGAATTGCCCGAGGGACAGGACGTTCTGCCCCTCGACATCGCGGACCCGCTTGATCGTATGGTCGACGCGGCACACGATTTCGCTACGCGGCCGCGCCAGAGCGCACGGCCGTTCATTCCACAGGGAGGAAAACCATGAAGACTCTTACGATCACCGCCTTGCTCGCCATGAGCACCGCAACAGCAGCCTTGGCACAGGACATGACCCTGCGCTTCCAGTCGTCGGATCCGGCGGGCAACCCGAACTTCCAGCTACAGAAACAGTGGGCCGAAAGCGTCTCGGAGAAGACCGACGGCGCTATTGAGGTCGAAATGCTGCCGGTCGAATCGATCGTCGCTCATAACGAGACGCAGGACGCCATCGCGGCCGGTATCCTCGACGGGCACGTCACGGATACATCCTATTTCGCAGGCAAAGACGCGGCGTTCGGTCTGATCGCCAATCCTGTCGGCGCCTATGGCGATCCGCAGGAAATGCTCGACTTCATGTATGAAGGCGGCGGTGCGGAGCTTATGAACGAGCTTCTGAACCCCTATGGTCTGCAGTTCATCGGTGCGACGACCCCAGGCCTCGAAGCTTTCGTATCAAAGGTCCCCCTCGAAGGCGTCCACGACCTGCAGGGCCTGAAACTGCGCGCGCCCGAAGGGCTTGTGCAGCAGGTGTTCGCCGCCGCGGGCGCGGCCCCGGTGAACTTGCCCGGATCGGAGGTCTTTACCTCTCTCGACAAGGGCGTGATCGACGCCGCGGACTATACCGTGTTTTCCACGAATCAGGCGCAGGGCATGCACGACGTCGCCCCGCATCCTGTCTATCCCGGCTTTCACTCGCTGCCGCTGGTCGAGATCTCGATGAACAAGCAGAAGTGGGACAGCCTCACCGAAGAACAGCAGACCGCGCTGTCAGAGTCGGTGGAGGAATTCTCGCAGCTGCAGGTCTCGACCCTGAAGGAAGCCGACGAGAAAGCACTGGAAGAAGCCCGGGCGTCCGGCGACATCACGGTGCATGACTGGCCCGAGGAAGAGCGTGCCAAGTTCCGCCAGATTGCCCGGGGCGAGTGGGAGAAAGTCGCCCAAGGATCGGAAAATGCGCAGAAGGTGTATGACACGCTGACTGCATATCTGATCGAACAAGGTCTGATGTAAGATCTGACCGACTGCGGGGCCGGTCCTGTCAGAGGGGCCGGTCCCCGTTCATGCGCGAGGGGGCAGGTATGGCCGAGGCAGAAGACAACATCGAGCACGGCGCGAGCGAGACCCCGCAGCGCAATGAGGGCGCGCCGATTCCGCAGGCGGGCCCACTGGGGCGGATCATCTCGCAGGGCGGGATCGTGTTCGCCCTCGGCATCGTCGCGGCCGCGGCAATCCTGATCCAGGAGGTCGTCCTGCGCTATTTCTTCAACGCCCCGACCACGTGGGCGCACGAGACGACGATCTTCTTGTCGGGC
This sequence comes from Jannaschia seosinensis, assembly GCF_001408515.1. Classification (GTDB taxonomy): domain Bacteria; phylum Pseudomonadota; class Alphaproteobacteria; order Rhodobacterales; family Rhodobacteraceae; genus Jannaschia; species Jannaschia seosinensis. Next base: position 4,323 of record NZ_CYPR01000093.1, read on the forward strand.
ATCGCCTTCCTCTACGGCGGGCTCTACTGCGTCTCGCGCGACAGCCACATCCGCGTCGTGCTGATCTATGACGCTATCCCGCCACGGGCACGGCGTGGCTTCGATGTCTTGATCTCTTTCATCTGCGCGCTGTCCTCTGCCATGTTCGCCTATGCCGCCTGGATCATGGTCGGCCGAGCCGCCTTCACGCCGTCCGGAGAGTTTCGCCTCGAACGATCGGGTAGCGCCTGGAACCCGGCCTTCCCGGGCATGATGAAGATCTTCCTCCTGATCGTTCTGGTCGTGATGGCGGTCCAGTTCCTCATCCTCACGATCAACTACGCCCGCGGGAAACGCTGATATGGAAGTCTTCGGATCGCTACAGGATCTCGGCGTCGAGACCGCAACCTATACCATGTTCGGGATGCTGCTGGTCCTTCTCGTCACAGGCATCCCGCTGGCATTCGTGACGTTGCTCGTCGCCCTGATTTTTGCCCTGGGCTGGTTCGGACCGATGGCGGTCCCGCTGATCACAAGCCGCGTCTATTCGTTCGTGACGTCTTTCGTCTTCGTCTCGGTGCCGATGTTCGTTCTCATGGCGGCGATCCTCGACCGCTCGGGAATTGCGCGGGATCTCTTCGATGCAATGAAGCTGGTCGGCGGGCGTCTGCGTGGCGGCGTGGCGATCCAGACGATCGTCGTTGCCGTCATTCTTGCGGCCATGTCGGGTATCATAGGCGGCGAAATCGTTTTGCTGGGTCTGATTGCCCTGCCGCAGATGCTCCGTCTTGGCTACGACCGCAGGCTCGCCATCGGCGTGGTCTGCGCCGGCGGGGCGCTCGGTACTATGGTCCCGCCCTCGATCGTGCTCATCATCTACGGCCTGACCGCGAATGTCTCGATCGGCGATCTCTTCAGCGCCTCCTTCCTTCCGGGCCTCATGCTCGCGGGGTTCTACGTCGCCTATGTCCTGATCCGCGGCTACCTGAACCCCGAAGCCGCTCCGGCCCTTCCCCCCGACACCGAGACGACTAGCGCCGAAAAGCTGAAACTGCTCCGTGGCCTGATCCTGCCAATTCTCGTGGTCATCGGGGTGCTGGGCTCGATCTACGGCGGCATCGCCAGCGTGACTGAAGCCTCGGCCGTGGGCGTGTTGGGCGTCACCTTATCGACCATCTTTCGGGGTGAGTTCACCCTGACGCTGATGAAGGGCGCCGCGCTTCAGACGCTCCAGACCGTGGGAATGATCGTTTGGATCGGTATCGGCGCTTCGGCTCTCGTGGGCGTTTTCAACCTGATGGGCGGGCTCGACTACATCCAGTCGCTGGTCGCAAATATCTCGGACAACCGTCTCTTCGTGCTGCTGTTCATGATGGCGATCCTGTTTCTTCTGGGAATGTTTCTGGATTGGGTCGGGATCGCGCTTCTGGCGATGCCCGTCTTCGTCCCGATCATAACCGATCTCGGCTACGACCCGGTCTGGTTCGGAGTGCTGTTTTGCATGAATATGCAAGTCAGCTTCCTTTCGCCGCCCTTTGGCCCGGCAGCGTTCTATTTGAAATCCGTTGCTCCACCCGACATCAGTCTGGGAGAAATATTCAAATCGCTGCTTCCGTTTATCGGCTTGCAGATTCTGGCGCTCGCTTTGTTAATTGCGTTCCCTGGAATTACCGGACGATAAAGCAGCCGAGCGTTGGCGAGAATTTCGAATCTTTTATAGAGAATATTTTTTGTACATGTCCTGTCCGGGACGATCACACAGGCCCTCGCCGCTCGGCTCTCTTCATCGCAAGATCAATCTTGCGCGGGGTCTGCGACGGGGGGGGTGACGTGCTCCCTCCCTGCCGTTCGTCTAAGACTCGACGCCACCTGTCACATCCTGGAAGGTAGTATGGCTGTTTCTTGAACAGCTCTGGCTTGATTTTGTGCCAGTCCTTCATGGCCTGCAAGGGCGCCTTGCTGGCCAACGCTGATTGCGGGAGCTGCTGGTTGTAGAGCCAGACGTATCGGTGGAGCGTGGTCTCCAGGTCCTCGCCTGATCGGAAATGGTGGCTCTGCAGGACCTCTTCGATCCGGCCGTTGAAGCGCTCGACCATTCCGTTGGTCTGCGGCGACTTCGGCGGGGTCAGGCGGTGGTCGATGTCGAGGGCGGCGCAAAGCGCGTCGAACGCGTGCTCTCCCGTGGCAGTCCGCTTGCGCAGGCCGAAAAGGCGGTCGGTGAACTCCTTGCCATTGTCGGTGAGAAT
>NZ_CYPR01000094.1:0-15000 GCF_001408515.1 Jannaschia seosinensis
GTAGCGGGTGTCCTGTCCCATGGGGCCAACCTCGACGCGGGCGATGACGCGGCGGGGTTTCGACCACGAGCGGGCTGCGTAGGAGAAGGTTTTGAACCGGCGCAGCTTCTGGCCCGGCGTTCGGGCGTAGCGCGCCGCTGTCGATGCCTCCAATGCCGAGATGTTCCGCGCCAGACGGCCGTTCTTTGACAAACCAAAGACATAGCGCAGCCCGAGCCTGTCACACAGGTCCAGAACCTGCGGGGTGCAGTAGTGGCTGTCGGCTCGCAGCAGGATTTCTGTCTCGGGCCAATGCCTGGCAATCTGCCGGATCAACCGGCGGATGTGGGCCGCGCTCTCGGCCCCATTGGGGCGGCGGGCCGGGCGCAGCAGTGTCCCGACGAGCTGGCCTTCGCCGTCGAAGACGACGATCGGCTGGAAGCCGAACTCGTCGTAGAACGCATTGAACAGGCGCAGCTGCTGGTGGCCATGCACCGCGTCAAAGGTATCGTCGATGTCGAGCACGATCCGGCTTGGGGGGCGCGCAAACGAGTGGCAGTAGAACCGGACCATCTCGCGGCCCATGCGGATAAGGGCGCGGGTGTCGGGCAGGTTTTCCATGCGAGAGATCGTTGGCTGCGAACACAAGGCCGGCCCTGTTTCCGGGCCACGCTCCAGCGCGATCCTGAAGCTGGGATCGTTCCGCAGGGCCGTTGCGTCGTTGCCGTCTTCATATCCCGCCGCGATCATCATGATCCGGAACCGAATGATGTCGCACAGGCTATGCTGAACTTTCGCCGGGTCACGCGGATCGTGCAGGCAATCTGCGAGCCGCTGCGCCAGACCCGCCCTGCGCTCGATCTCGCGCAGCAGGGTCAGGCCGGCGTCGGAGCTCATGTCGGCGCCGTCAAACCCGAGCAGGACCGGCTTACCGTTAAGGGGTGACAGGCGGGGCGTGGAGCACGTAGACTGGGTCATGGCGGAGGTCGTCCTGCTGAAATCTGAATCTTTGGCGCCGATAACCAAAAAATACAGAGTTTCAGACGGTTACGCCACCTCCGCCGCCTTCTCGTGAATTATCCGGGTTAAGTCGAAGATCATGGTGGTCACCGGCGGCCCCGGTGTCGGCAAGACCACGATCGTGAACTCGATCCTGCGCATCCTGGCCGCGAAAAGCCGCGCAGAGCAGGATCATCACGACGGCGCACGCAATCAACGCGGGCCGCGTGCCGGACCTCACCCCGCCGGATGGCGAGACGGATTTCTACTTCGTGCCAGCCGCTGACCCCGAACAGGCGGTGCCGCGGATCGTCGAACTGGTCTCCAGGCGCATCCCGCGCCGCTTCGGCTTCGACCTGATCAGGGACATCCAGGTTCTCTGTCCGATGAACCGGGGCGGCGTTGGCGCCCGTTCGCTCAACATCGAACTTCAAGCCGCCCTGAACCCCGTGGGGGAAAACAAGGTGGAGCGCTTCGGCTCGACCTTCGCGCCGGGCGACAAGGTCATGCAGATCGAGAATGACTACGACAAGGAGGTCTACAACGGCGATATCGGCTAAGTCGAAGGCGTCGATCTGACCGAGGGCGAATTGACCGCCAGCTTCGACGGCCGGAGCGCCAGCTACCTGTTCGGGGAACTCGATATCCTGGTGCTGGCCTACGCCACAACGATCCACAAAAGCCAAGGATCGGAATACCCGGCTGTCGTCATCCCGGTTCTGACCCAGCACTACGCCATGCTGCAGCGCAACCTGCTTTATACCGGCATCATCCGAGGCAAGCGCCTCGTGGTGATTGTCGGCCAGCGCAAGGCGGTGGCCATCGCGGTCAAGAACGTCTCAGGGCGAAGGCGCTGGTCGAAGTTGCGAGAATGGCTGCCCGGGACAGGCGGAGTTATCGACGCTGGCATCGGGACAGGCTGATGCACGATGCGGTGCAGCCGAATATTGACCGAAACCCCTCACGAGGCAAACTCGGCGGGCAATGAAATCCAACCGGAGGACCGAGATGCACGCCCCGCAAGAGATCTGGCAGGACCAATGCGCTGCGACGATCGACATCCTGCACCGCTTCGGCCACACCGCCGCCTTCGACTACCTTGTTGGCGAAAAGCTGCTGAGATTCACGACTGCCGCAGCGACTCGCCCGGAGTTTGCTCAGCAGTTGCCGAAGTTCCTCTCCGAGATCCGCGGGATATTCCCTCCCGTGGGAATTGACGCCGACCTTCACCGAGTCGAGGACCTGCTCCTTGAACAGGTGCGCGCGGACTCGCTAGACGACGACCTGCCCTCCTGCGCCAGCGCGGACCTCGCGGCCTTTCGACAGGTGGCCGATCTTCTCAGGGCGCCCGCGCTCGGGACGGCGTGAATCGGCGGCGAACGCAAAACATCGACAGCGACGTGCAGGGAGCGGGCGGTCCAAATGTGCGAACCGTTGGCGGCCTGCTGGACGTGACCGGCCCCTATGCGGAATTTCACGGGGGCTCTCGGTGCCGCAGCGCAGCCCGCTGAACCGGCCATTAGCTGCGGCCGCGAGATCGAGACGGACCCGAACTCGCACTCTGCGGGACAGAGCTTGCGTTCATCGCTTCTCCCCGAAGGTATACTAGTTCCAGAAGTCTACAGTTGACGTAGCGGCATCTGAATGCAATTATAAGGTTAATTTAGATTCTTTGTTCCCGCAGATCATCTTTGAGCAAAGGATATTTTAAATGGACAGACTGACTCTGGGCCAATCTTTAAACCTCTCCACCGACATGATCGCCGCAGGTCGACACAACCGCTCTGGGCGGTCCATGTCGCCGAGTCATATTACGATCCACAATACCTCGAACACCTCGGCAGGGGCCGATGCTTTGGCCCATGCGCGCTTCGTCACGCAGACCGGCTTTTATAAGATCAACGACAGGAAGCACCCGGTCTCCTGGCATTACACGGTCGACGACATGCGGGTGGTCAAACACCTACCCGTCAACGAGGTCGGCTTCCACGCCAAGTCCGGCAATCGCCGCTCAATCGGCATTGAGATCTGCATGCATGCGGGCATCGATCAAAACGCCGCGAACGACCGCGCCGCACGGCTCGTTGCGGCGCTGATGCATGACTTGGGTATCCTTGGAGCGCAGGTCGTCACCCACAAACACTGGACGAACAAGCCCTGTCCGAAACTGCTGTTGACGGAGTTCGACGCATTCGTCGCCGCAGCGCAGGGCCATTTCGACGCCATTCTGCACGACCCGACAGAGTCCTTTGATCCGCCAGACGTGCTTCTGACTGCCGAAGAGCTTACAGCGATCCGCAATTTCGTCGATGGCGGCACAGAGGCGATCGACGATGACACTCTCGAAGTGGAGGACCCACATCCCGGCACGCTTGACCCGGAAACGCTGCAAGGACCCGGTGTCTGATGCGCTTCGATCCGAAATGGCTGAACTCCGACGGATTTTCCTATAGCGTCGGCTACGCCCTCGCCTCGATGGCGCAACTTGCCTACACCGACGCGCGCGGCGTTCAGCGCGCGCTCCAGACGCTGTGGCGGGGGCAGTTGACGATCTTCTCCATCGGTCGCTCGCAAGGGTTCGTCGCGACCGCCGACGAGGTCGTCCTAGTATCTTTTCGCGGCACCGATCAGATCAGCGACTGGTGGGACAATTTGAGGGTTCGGACGCGCGAGACCGAGTTCGTGGATGGCGGCGTGCATCGCGGCTTCCTCGACTCTTACGACGTGGTCCGCACGACCGTGAATAAAGCGCTTGACTCGGCGGGGGCGGACGGTGGCAAGCGGCTCTGGTTCACCGGGCATAGTCTGGGCGGCGCCCTTGCCACCCTCGCCGCGGTGGATCATGTCGACCGCGGCGTCACGGGGGTCACCACCTTCGGCCAGCCGCGAGGCTTCTCAACGGAGGCCCGCCAGAGCATCAACGCGCGGCTCGGCATCCGCTACGACCGCATTGTGAACGACTGCGACCTGGTGGCCCGCATCCCCGGCCATCTGCATCACGCCGGTCAGCTGCACTTGCTCGACGAGGGCGGCCCGCGCACATTGCCGGAGGACGGCACGGAAGCGGCCGAGACCGACGGCCCTCCACCTCTCTCGCGCGAACATGAGGTGATCCTGAAGGCACAGATCGAGGCCGCCGACGCTATGGAGGCGGATGGCCTCTTTGGCTCCGAAGAGCCGGGCCAGGGCGCCGAAGGCCTGCTGCCGGGCATCCGCGCGCACCGCATGTCGCTCTACGCCGACCGGATGCGCCAAGCGGCTGACGCCGTGTACCCCGTGTTCCAGGTCGAGACCGCGCCGATTGCTGCTTCTCGGATCGAGGCGCAAGGCATCGCCCGCGTCGGCGCCCCGCCCGACGCCGCCGACCTCTTCGCTGGCGAAACCTTCGGGATCGAGGAGATCGGCCAGCTGCGTCCCAATGCGGCCGACCTGACTGATCCGGTCGACCGGCAGCTCAATGCGCCGCAGCCCGTCGTGATCCTGCTGCGCAGCGAAGACTGGACCCCGCCCGATGGAATGGTGGTGGATACCCGTCAGGGCCTAGTGGTGACCGCGATGGCCAGCCCGGCGCAGATCGCCATGGCCGAGCGCGACCGCGCCCATGTCAGCTCGATAGAGATCAGCCGCGAGGTCGAGGCGCTGGAGCTGCACGAATCGGGCGAGGTCGTGGCCGCCCGCGCCGCCCAGCGCCCACCCATATCCGAGCGTGGGGCTCATGCGGCGGTTGGGCTGGTGGATACGGGCATCGACATCCTGCACCGGGGGTTCCTTGACGACGCGGGCCGGACCCGCATCCATGCGATCTGGGATCAGTTCGACGCGAACGGCCCATCCCCCGCCACGGTCGATCGTTCCTTCGGGCCCGATTACGGTCGGCTTTGGCTGCGCGACGAGATCGAGGCCCTGATCGCGGCCGATCCCGGCGCGGTCCCGCCCCGCCTGCGCGACCCGCGCGGCCACGGCACCCATGTCGCCGGTATCGCGGCCGGGCGCGCGGTGGGAGGTCTGGCCGACGGGCTGGCCCCTGATGCGGCCATTGTCGTGGTGATCCCGCGGCTTTCGCCCAGTACGCCGCAGGATCCGCCCAGCCTTGGCTATTCCAAGACCCATGTCGACGCGATCTACTTTCTAAAGCGCGCGGCGGCGGGCGGCACCCCAGTCCTGCCAGCCCCCCGCCCGATGGCCGTCAATGTCAGCCTTGGCATGATGGCGGGCCCGCACGATGGCCGCACCCCGCTTGAACGCGCATTTGAGCAGGTGGTCAATGACGGCTACGCCGAGGGCTTCGCCGTGATCAAGTCGGCTGGCAACTCAGCCGAGGACGCGCTGCATACGCAGGCAAAGCTCTGCGGCGGCTGGCAGGATGTCAGCTGGACCCGCGTCATCGACCTGTCGCGACGGCGCGACTACTTCGAGGTCTGGCACCATGGCACCGACCGCGTGAGCTTCCGCGTGATCGACCCGCAGGGGAACGCGACCGACATCTGCTCGGAGGACACGCCGTTGGTGCGGGCCGTGCTGTGCGGAAACGTCGTCCGGCTCGACCTGATCCCGACGCATCCACACAATGGCGACGCACAGCTCGTAATCGCGATCGACGCGGACAGCCAGCCGATCCAGGGCGGCCGCTGGCGGCTGCGCCTACGCGCCGAGGACATCCGGTCCCGTGACCGCCGACTCGACATGTGGACCGAAACCCGCCGCGCAAATCCCGTACGCTTCGACCATCCGATGCGCGAGGGCACGCTGTCGGTGCCCGGCACCGCAGATTTCGTCATCTCGGTCGGTGCGTGCGGCGCCGAGGACGGGCTGCTGCTGGCCCCTTTCTCGTCGCACGGACCGACGCGGGACGGGCGTGACAAGCCGGATGTCTGCGCGCCGGGAATCGGCGTGTACTCGGCGCGGGCGCAAGGCGTATCGGGCGACGAGCAGATCGCGAAGAACGGCACCTCGATGGCCGCGCCACATGTCACGGGTGCCGTGGCGCTCGCGTTCTCTCGCCGGGCGGCCGCCGGTCTGCCACAGCCCAGCACGGCAGAAATTCTGGGCGCGCTAAGACGCCACGCGCGATCGATCGGCGGGTTCCACACGGGCTTTGGCAGCGGCATTCTGGACGTGCGCGCATTTCTTAACGCCACTCGCGACAGCATGCCTGAAGTGCCCTAACGCGCGCGGCATTAGCCGTCGCGAGCGGCTTTTGTCGGCACTCTTGGTCTGGCTCTTGATGGGGGCTGGCGGAAGGGTTCACGGGTCAAAGGTTGTCGTACGTATCGGAGTGGTTGTGATGTAGATCACTGGGAGATGGGGCTGCGGAGCGAATGGATTTCTTTCGATACCTTGCACTGATCGCGCTCGCCATCGCGGCAGGGACCGTACTGCTGTGGCTGACGGTGCTTGCGTTCAGACGCACGGGGGCGGGGAACGACGTCGTTCTGGGGATCGCTGCCCTGGCATTCGCGGTGGCCGCAGCATCCTATCTTGTCGATCGCTGGATCACCTTCCGGTCAGCGCCCGCACGGATCGTTCTGAATACCTTTGTGCCATCGAGTGCGGACGTCGCAGATGACGCGGGGCTCATGGCAGCTGCGGTCGAGGCGCATATGCGGGACATATACGCGCTCCTCTCTCCACCGCTTGAGCCTTGGCGACAATGGCGCGAGCCCGCAACGCCCAGGCTGCTGGCACGGATCACCGAAGACCTGCTCGCCACGGTGAGAACGGAAGAGCCACCCCTTATCCAGACGGCAGAGATATCGACGGGCCCGATCGGCTTCAATTTCGCCGCTCGGCTGCCGCGTATCCGCCGTCGCGACGAGATCATTAGCGGCGTGGTATCGTCCGGTGATGGGGATCGGCTTTCGGTCGACGTCGCCGGAACCGTAGATGAACGGTCCTTTGCCGTTCGGATCACCGCCCCAGGTGCGGATGAGGCCGCCGCGCTGATCGCCGCCGCAATCTACGCCCATAGCGCCGACCTTGAAGTCCGGGGCCAGGACGCGGCGGAATTCGTCCTTGCGGTCGGCGATCATCGCAGGGCCGTCCGCTTCGGGACAGAGGACGCCTTGAAGCGAGCCCACGACAGGATTCACGGTTTGACGGATCGACGCCCCAATTGGCCGGAGGCGGGCCTTCTGGCGGCGGCGATCTTCACCGAAGTCGCGTCACGCCGGATGCCGGAGACGGAGCAGAAGACGAAGGGCGCGCTCGACGAAGATGAATACCGAGCGGAAATCCTTCGGACGGCGCTGCCACATCTGTTATCCTTCGAGGGTACAGACCCGGATCTGTCCCGCCTAGTCGACCTGATGGCGCTCAACACACTCATCCGTGTCGTCCAGTACCCGGATCGGCGCGAGAGTATACGCCTCGCCTTCGAGCGGCGCGCCCGTCAGATGCACAAAACGTGGACGAAGCGGCAGGAGGCCGCTCAAAAAGAAGACGCAAAAGGGGCTAAAGGTTCGGACCAGAAAGACAGCGACGGTCCGCCGATGGAGGAGCTGGAAGCTGCGGCTCTGGCGCGAGCCACCCTGTTGGGCGCTCTGGGGCCGAAAAAAGGTCCCGACTGCGCGCCTGACGAACGGGTTGAGGCCTTCTTCGGGTCGATCGAGAACGCGACCGATCGCTTCCCCGAACTGATTCTCTTCTACCGTGTGTCCGGCCTTTACTGTAGGTTGCTTGCCGCTCTCAGCACGGATCCAAAGAACATGATCGCCTTGAAGGAGGTGCGGGACGCGCTTGGCGGGATAATCGCCCAGCGGCGGGCCACCCTGAGCGATGCTCGGCTTGGTCATAACGAGTTACGCCTGCACTGGACCGCGCTGGCGGCGGAACGAGCTCTGGAACTGAGGGCCCGCATCGCCCTCGGAGAAAAGGAAGAAGAGCTGAGATATGCCCTGCTGGATGCGATCTCAGAGGCCGAACGCATGGACCGAGGTCTTCAGGCACGCCCTGGCGGGTGGATGCGTGCACATCTCGCGACGCTACAGATCGAGGCGTCGCTCGATTTCGCCGACCGAGCGCAGGATCATCCCGAGAAGGCGAAAGACCTGTTGCGTGACGCTGCTGCGTATGGCGCGGACGCAGCGCGCACCCTCGGTCTACCTGCGTCGGTCACGGACGTTACCGCCGAATGGGAGGCGGATTCCACGATAAGAACCGAGATCGTGCGGCTGCTCGCGTCCCAATGGCCCGTCGCAAGAGACCAACCGCTTGGCGATCTCTGGATCATCGCGCGCGCATTGCTGGCGAGCAGTGATCTGCCGCCTGAGGACGCGGGCAAGCTTTGGTCGCCCGTCGACCCCGAGGAAATCCGCCGCAAGCTGTGCGAAGACCTCGCGCCGGGAGCACGCAACCGTCTGCTGTCGCCGACGCCGCGTCTAGCAGACGAGATCGGTCCGCTGCTGAACTCGCTCAAATGCTAACCGTTCTCGCCCTAGTCGTCATTCTCTAAAGAAAGGAGCCCTCTGACAATGACCCGTTTCATGATTTTACTGACCCTAGTAGGCACGCCGGCCTTCGCGCAGGTGCAACCATTTGACTCAAATAGTGATTTTGAGCTTCCGATCGTCATTGGGCTTGGATGTCCTCCATGGTGCGTCGATGAAGAGCTTCCCCCGGAGGTCATGAACGTCGTCCGTCCGCTCAGCTCCATGATGATGCTGGGTGCAATGCTACAGGGCGCCGAGGCGAATGAGGCGGATACAGATGCGCTGGAGCAGGGTCTTGGGGTGAAGTACGACACCTTGCGCGATATAGCCAAACTGCCGGAGATGGCAGCGACGACCTGTCCGCCGCATTGCTTTCCAAAAGACAGCGCAGAGGCGCACGTAGAGCTTAACGCTCAGGCATGGTCAATCATCCAACACATTTCGCAGGATGCGGGATTTCTTGAGCAACCCGGTTTCGCCGATGAGGTTGAGGCGATGCAGGGGACGATAGAGCTCCTAAAGGGGAAACGTTGAAATGCTCAATCCACAAACTAACTGTCAGGCGGCTTCAGCAAACCGTGTTGGCGCGTGGGCCTGACTTAAGCAACAGCCTGAATACGCCCCGATGGCCTTGCACCGCTTTGTCACGGGCGGCGTGACATCGGCCGTAGGCGCCGAGGTTCCTGGAGGCGAGGCCGCAGAACGGCTGCATAAATTCGAGGAACCGGCCGATCAGGGCGTTCACGGTGTTGATGTGATGGCTGCGCGGGGTGCGCCTGGAGCGGCGTTCAGAGCGAAGTGCGGTATGCGCTAGTGTTCCGCGTCTGACAGATCCTACCCGTTTCCACGGATTTCATCCAGCGCGTCGAGTGCGCGGCGTTCGCGGTCGAGGATGTCTTCGGCGGTTTTGGTCCACTTGAATGGCTTCGGCGTCTCGTTGTGTTGCGCCAGATAGTCGTAGATCGCAGCCTCCAGATCATCGACGCTCGAGTAGCTGCCGCGTCGGATGCGCCTCGACGTGATCTCGGCGAAGAAGCGCTCCACGAGGTTCAGCCACGACGCGCTTGTGGGGGTGAAGTGCAGCTTGAAGCGCGGGTGTTTGTCCAGCCAGGCCCGCACCTCGGGCGTCTTGTTGGTGGCGTAGTTGTCGAGCACCAGATGGACATCGCGCTTGCCCGGTACGGCCTTGTCGATGTTGCGGAGGAATTTCAGGAACTCCCTGGCGCGATGGCGGGGCATGCAGTCGCCGATGACCTTGCCCGACTTCACGTCGAGTGCCGCGAACAGCGTGGTCGTGCCGTGGCGCTTGTAGTCGTGGGTCATGGTGGCCGCGCGGCCTTTCTTGAGCGGCAGCCCCGGCTGGGTGCGATCCAGTGACTGGATCTGCGACTTCTCATCGACGCACAGGACCACGGCCCGGGCCGGCGGGTCGAGGTAAAGCCCCACGAGATCCGTGACCTTCTGCTCGAACATCGGGTCGTTCGAGACCTTGAACCCCTTCGTGACATGCGGCTTGAGGCCGGCCTCGGCCTAGATGCGACCCACGCTGGACGGCGAGATGCCCATGGCTTCGGCCATCAGCGCGCGGCTCCAGTGCGTGGCGTTGGGCGGCGTCTCCTGCACCGTCTTGGCGATGACCTTCAGCCGCGTTTCCATGGGCAGCGGCGGCACACGTGAAGGTCGTGTCTTGTCGCGCTTGAGACCTGCCACGCCTTCCTCGAGATACCGTTGCTGCCAGCGCCACACCGTGGGCTTCGACGTGCGCGCACGACGCATGATCTCGAAGGTGCCGTGACCATCCGCGGTGGCCAGGACGATCTCGGCCCGCCAGACAAGCTTGCGCGGCGTGTTGCGGTTGGAGGTCAGCGCTTCAAGTTCAGCGCGGTCGACGGGGCCAAGGTAAAGGCAGATGTCGGAGCGTCTCATGCGCCCGAATATGGCACAGCATGTCAGCCTTGGGAATCTAGTGTCAGGTGGCGAACACTATGTTCTCGGCCCGCCCGACAGCCCGGTTGAGCCCGTTGATCAGCGGATCCAGCTGCGCCGGCGTGATCTGGTCCAGGCGCCCAAGGTTGGCCACGACGCGCGTGCGGACCTTGCCGCTGTCGTTTCGGAAGGATTCGACCAGTTGCGGGTACTGGCGGCCTCCGGTCTTGGAGATACGGGTGTACATTTTGTGGCGACGATACCACGCCGGAAGCAATTATTTCAATAGAATGCATGACCAAAGCGCGGGTAGTGTCCCGGGAGATGGTGTAGGAACTGGCGTCCACCTGCTTCTCCATAGCTGGTGTCGCTCGTTCACTGCGCGGCGATCATCGTCGCCGTGCCGTTATCGTCGCACACGCCCGTCAGCTTTTCCACCGGCATATAGCGGCGGGAGACGGCCCACTCGTCATTCTGTTCCAGCATCAGTGCTCCGACGAGGCGGATGACGGCCTCACGGTTCGGGAAGATCCCGACCACGTTGGTGCGGCGCTTGATCTCCTTGTTGACGCGCTCCAGCGGCCTCGTGCTGTGCAACTTCGAGCGCAGGCTCTCGTCGAAGGCCATGTAGGCGAGGACGTCGTGCTCGGATTCGTCCATCAGCTCGGCCACGTCGCGGAACCGCTCGCGGAGGCTGTCGGCGACCTCGCGCCAGCGGGCATGGGCCTGGTCTCGGTCCTTCTCGGCGAAGACGGTCTTCACGACGGCGCTGACCACCGGCTTGCTGGTCTTGCCCACGCGGGCCAGGAGATTGCGCTGGAAATGCACGCGGCAGCGCTGCCACCCTGCGCCCAGGACCTTGCGGACAGCGGCCTTCGGGCCCTCGTGGGCATCGCTGATCACCAGCTGCACGCCCCGCAGGCCGCGGCGCGTGAGAGACCGCAGGAAGTCGGCCCAGAACGTCTCGGCTTCCGAGGGCAGGACGGTGATCCCCAGGATCTCCCGACGTCCGTCTGTGTTGACCGCCACGGCCACTATCACCGCCATGGAGACGATCCGCCCGCCCTCACGCAGCTTCACATAAGTGGCGTCGAGCCAGAGGAAGGGTCAGTCGCCTTCGAGAGGCCGGTTCAGGAACGCCTGCACCCGCTCGTCGATCTCCTCGCAGCGCCGCGACACCTGGCTCTTCGACGTGCCCGTCAGACCCATGGCGCGAACCAGGTCATCGACAGAGCGGGTGGAAACACCGTGGATGTAGGCCTCCTGTATGACCGCCATCAGCGCCTTCTCCGCCGTCCGGCGCGGCTCCAGGAACGTGGGGAAGTAACTGCCCTTGCGCAGCTTGGGGATGTTCAGCCCGATGGTCCCCGCCCGGGTATCCCACTGCCGCGGCCGGTAGCCATTCCGCTGGTTCTCGCGGTCCGGGCTGCGCTCGCCATGCCCGGCACCGCACACCGTGGCCACCTCGATGTCCACCAGTCGCTGTGCGGCATCCTGGATCAGGTCCCGCAGGAAATTCGCGTCATCGCTCTTGGCGATCACGCCCGGAAGGTCGATCACGGTCTCGGTCATCGTGCTCTCCTTCGTTGTCATCGGTCTTTGAACAACCTCAGACTACGAAGAAGCGCGGTGGCCGCCAGCCCGGCCGCGCGCTGCGCTACGCCAAATGGCTCCGCGCGCGGCCTCTTACACCACCGGTCGGGGCACTACCAAAGCGCGTGATGACATGAAGCGTCGCATGCGGCATGAACCCCCGCGCCAACTCATTGAAAAACAGTCATCCGCAATCTGAAATCCGCTTAGATCAGCCTCTGAACTGTCGAACTTGGGGGTGCTGGAGGTTGTCGCGGTCGATGTTCGAGGGCTCGCCTTCGGTCGCGGGATCCCGGCCAGTATCGATGGGATGATCCCCGATCGAGCGGCACTGGAAGCAACGCTCATGGCAGCCACCGATTTACGAAGCGATATGAACGACTTTGTTCCCTCTTGCTTCCACAGTGCTTCCACGGTGGCTGGAAACGCAAACGCCGCCCCGGAGGGCGGCGCATAAAAGTTTAATAACGCGTGTAGATTTGGTTGCGGGAGTAGGATTTGAACCTACGACCTTCAGGTTATGAGCCTGACGAGCTACCGGACTGCTCCATCCCGCGCCATTTCCATCGTCGAGAGATACATCCGAAGAGCTTTCTAGGTTTGGCGATGACCTACTCTCCCACGCCTTAAGACGCAGTACCATCGGCGCTACAGCACTTAACGGCCGGGTTCGGGATGGGACCGGGTGTTTTGCTTGCGCTATGATCACCAAACCGAAAAAGCTCTTCGGATTTCCAAGTCGCGTACACCGTGGTGTATGCTTTTGAGCCAGCCTTCTACTGGATCAAATCAAGCCTATCGGACAATTAGTACCGGTCAACTGAACGCTTTGCAGCGCTTACATCTCCGGCCTATCGACGTGGTGGTCTACCACGGTCCTCAGGGATACCTTGTTTTGAGGGGGGCTTCCCGCTTAGATGCCTTCAGCGGTTATCCTGTCCGATCATAGCTACCCAGCACTGCCATTGGCATGACAACTGGTCCACCAGTGGATCGTTCACCCCGGTCCTCTCGTACTAGGGGCAACTCCTCTCAAGTATCCTACACCCACGGAAGATAGGGACCGAACTGTCTCACGACGTTCTAAACCCAGCTCACGTACCTCTTTAAACGGCGAACAGCCGTACCCTTGGGACCTGCTCCAGCCCCAGGATGAGATGAGCCGACATCGAGGTGCCAAACGATGCCGTCGATATGGACTCTTGGGCATCATCAGCCTGTTATCCCCGGCGTACCTTTTATCCGTTGAGCGATGGCCCTCCCACTTGGGACCACCGGATCACTATGGCCGTCTTTCGACTCTGCTCGACTTGTCAGTCTTGCAGTCAGGCTGGCTTCTGCCATTGCACTCAACGAGCGATGTCCGACCGCTCTGAGCCAACCTTCGCGCGCCTCCGTTACTCTTTAGGAGGCGACCGCCCCAGTCAAACTACCCGCCACAGAGGGTCCCGGATCCGGATGACGGACCGCGGTTAGATATCAAGCGAAGCAAGGGTGGTATCTCAAGGATGGCTCCACAGGGACTGGCGTCCCTGCTTCAAAGCCTACCACCTATCCTGCACATGCTTGGCCTGATACCAGTCTGAAGCTGTAGTAAAGGTGCACGGGGTCTTTCCGTCTAACCGCGGGTAACCTGCATCTTGACAGGTAATTCAATTTCGCTGAGTCGATGTTGGAGACAGCGGGGAAGTCGTTACGCCATTCGTGCAGGTCGGAACTTACCCGACAAGGAATTTCGCTACCTTAGGACCGTTATAGTTACGGCCGCCGTTTACCTGGGCTTCAATTCGGAGCTTGCACCCCTCCTTTTAACCTTCAGGCACCGGGCAGGCGTCAGACCCTATACGTCGTCTTGCGACTTCGCAGAGCCCTGTGTTTTTAGTAAACAGTCGCCACCCCCTGGTTTGTGCCCCCAGCCACTAGTTGCCTAGAAACTGGGCCTCCTTCTCGCGAACTTACGGAGGTATTTTGCCGAGTTCCTTCAACATCGTTCTCTCAAGCGCCTTGGTATTCTCTACCAGTCCACCTGTGTCGGTTTAGGGTACGATCTAATGAGAGGCTATTTCCAGGGACTGCTAAGCTGCCCATTCAATCCGATAAGGATGAACAACCTTCGCAATCCGTCACTTCTCTCTGGCCCAGGAATATTAACCTGGTTCCCATCGACTACGCCTTTCGGCCTCGCCTTAGGGGTCGGCTCACCCTGCTCAGATTAGCTTTAAGCAGGAACCCTTGGACTTTCGGCGACAGGGTCTCTCACCCTGTTTGTCGCTACTCATGTCATCATTCTCGCTAGTGATCTCTCCACCGGATGGCTCACGCCCCGGCTTCATCGAAAACTCCGCGCCTCCAAGACACCCGAGGGTGCCGAAGAGGCAAAGAGTTATGTCACACTACGCTCCGCTACCATGCACTATGTGCATCCTCAGCTTCGGCTCATGGCTTGAGCCCCGTTACATCTTCGCCGCAGGACAACTTGTTTAGACCAGTGAGCTGTTACGCTATCTTTAAAGGATGGCTGCTTCTAAGCCAACCTCCTGGTTGTTTTGGTCGTCCCACCTGCTTTCCCACTTAGCCATGAATTAGGGGCCTTAGCTGGAGGTCAGGGTTGTTTCCCTCTTCACGACGGACGTTAGCATTCGCCGTGTGTCTGCCATCTAGTACTCCCGGGTATTCGGAGTTTGGTTAGGATCAGTAAGCCTGTGGGGCCCCATTACCCATCCAGTGCTCTACCCCCCGGGGTATTCGGATGACGCTCTACCTAAATAGATTTCGCGGAGAACCAGCTATCTCCGAGTTTGATTGGCCTTTCACCCCTAGGCACAACTCATCCCGACCTTTTTCAACAGGTGTGGGTTCGGACCTCCAGTTGGTGTTACCCAACCTTCATCCTGGTCATGCCTAGATCACTCGGTTTCGGGTCTGATCCCACGAACTAAATCGCCCTATTAAGACTCGCTTTCGCTGCGCCTACACCTAACGGCTTAAGCTTGCTCGTGAGACCAAGTCGATGACCCATTATACAAAAGGTACGCCGTCAGCTCTCAAGGAGCCTCCGACTGCTTGTAGGCGTTCG
>NZ_CYPR01000095.1 GCF_001408515.1 Jannaschia seosinensis
ACGCGCTTTGCGCCGCCCTCGACATCGACCACCGCCTGACCCCGCCGAAGTCGCCGCAGACCAACGGAATGGTCGAGCGCTTCAACGGCCGGATCGAAGAGGTCCTGCAGAGCCACCATTTCCGATCAGGCGAGGACCTGGAGACCACGCTCCACCGATACGTCTGGCTCTACAACCAGCAGCTCCCGCAATCAGCGTTGGCCAGCAAGGCGCCCTTGCAGGCCATGAAGGACTGGCACAAAATCAAGCCAGAACTGTTCAAGAAACAGCCATACTACCTTCCGGGATGTGACGCTTAACCGCTAGTTCGATGCCTTGGCCGAGGAACGCCGCACATGATCCGCACCTACAGTACCGCGCAAAGCCGATTGCATCTCAGTGATGTGGCCGATGGTATCGATTTGGACGCCACATGGATCGATCTCTTGAGCCCCGACCCCGAGGAGGTGCAAGCGGTGGGGGCCCGTCTCGGGATCGGCATTCCCGACCGCGCCGACATGGAGGAGATCGAGGTTTCCTCGCGCCTGTACCGCGAGAACGGTGCCGCTTTCATGACGGCGATCCTGCCGGCACATACCGATGGCGACGATCCGGAGATGGCGCCCGTATCGTTCATTCTGTGCGGCGAGCGATTAATCACGGTGCGCTACCACGATCCCCGTGCCTTCACGACCTTTCCGAACCAGGCACAGAGGACTGCGATGAAGTTGCCGGATGCGGACTCGGTCTTGATCGGTCTGCTCGATGCAATCATCGACAGGCTTGCCGACGTTCTGGAGAGGACGGGGCGGGACATTGATGCTGTGTCCGCAACGATCTTCCGCAAGACCGACGAGCAGACAGGCCCCCGCGATTATCAGGGGGTCCTCGAAAAGATCGGCCGGAAAGGAGACTTGAATTCCAACATCAGGGACAGTCTCGTGACGCTTGAGCGGCTGACGAGCTTCTTGGGTCATGTGGCTTCGGAACGGCAATCGGACACGGATCTGCGGGAACGCATCAAGACCCTTTCGCAGGATGCGCGCTCGCTCACCGACCATTCGGGTTTCCTGTCGCAAAAGATTACCTTCATGCTCGATGCCAGCCTCGGCATGATCAACATCGAGCAGAATGCGACGATCAAGATCTTCTCGGTCGTGGCAGTGATCTTCCTGCCGCCGACACTTATTGCGTCAATCTATGGCATGAACTTCGAGTATATGCCGGAATTGTCCTGGCTGTTCGGCTATCCGTTCGCGATAGGCCTGATGATCGGCGCGGCCATCCTGCCTTACCTCTATTTCAAGCATCGCGGCTGGTTGTAGATACGCCGACCTTGGAAGATCAGAAATCCGGCCGGATTGGCGGGGCTTCCGGCGCGGCATTGGTAGAGGCGGAGCACCGACAATGCTCCGCCTCACGCCCTATCACGAAGCCAATGGCCCAGTGGCTTGGTCTGCCGTTGCACCCTGATCGGCCGCCTCACGACTACCGCGCCGCAACATCAGCATTGCAGGGGTGACGACGAGCGTCAGCAGGGTCGCCACCACCAGTCCCCCTGCGATGGCACTCGAAAGCTCAGTCCAGTACTGGGTGGAGGGGGCGCCGTAGACAATTTCCCGTGTGAAAAAGTCGATGTTCAAGCCGATCACCATCGGCGTGAGGCCGAGGGCCGTGGTCACCGAGGTGAGCAGAACCGGCCGGAAGCGCTGAGCGCCGGTGCGCAGGGCGGCTTCGCGCGGGCCCATGCCGCTGCGGCGCAGGTCATTGAACGTGTCGATCAGCACGATGTTGTTGTTCACGACGATGCCCGCAAGCGCGATCACCCCGACGCCCCCCATGACCACGCCGAAAGGCCGGCCGGTAACGATCAATCCCAGAAGGACGCCCGCGATGGAAAAGACGATCGCGCTCATGACCACCAGGGCCTGATAGAAACTGTTGAATTGCAACAGCAGGATTACGAACATCAGCGCGATCGCCGCCACGAAGGCGCTTGCGAGAAACGCCATCGACTCGGCCTGATCTTCCGCCTCGCCTCCGAAAGTGTAGCTTGTGCCTTCGGGAAGATCGGCGACATCCAACGCGGCCTCCAGCGCGGTGATCTGGTCGCTGACCAGCAGGCCCGGCGCAACGTTGGCTTCCACGGTCGTCACGCGCTCCTCATCGATGCGGCGGACGACGCCGACCCGTTGCGTGGGCGAGAACGACACGAAGTTGGAGATCGGAACCAGCCCCGCCGGGGTCGGGACGCGCAGGTTACCAAGTTCCGCAAGCGATCGCGCGTCGGATGGAAAGCGCACGCGCACGTCCACTTCGCCTTTGGCATCGTCGGGCCGGTAATCGGTGACGGCAATGCCCTGCGTCAAAAGCTGCACCGCCTGCCCCAGAAGGTTGATGTCCGCGCCGAACCGTGCGGCTTCGGCCCGATCCACGTTGATGGCCACCTCGACCCCCGGCAGCGGTCGCGTATCCGTGACGTCGGTAAAGCCGCCGATGCGCTCCATGATCTCCAAGACCCGCTCGACCGAGGCGACCTGCGCCTCGGGCGTGGCGGCCGTGATCTGGAGATTGACCGGCTTGCCACTGGAGGGGCCGCCGCTGTCGGTCTGCACCTGCACGTCGATGCCGGCGATGTCGGCCATCTGGTTCCGTATATCGGCGCCGATCTCTTCCGCCGGACGACGCCGATCCCAGTCGATCAGATCGAGCTGAATGGTGCCGATCACCTCTTCGTCGCCCTGCCCTGCATTGAGAGCAGAACGGGCATAGACGCTCTCGACACCGGTCTGGCCGAGCAGTCGCCCCTCCACCAGACGCACAAGCGCGTCGCGCTCGTATATCGACAGGTTGTCGCGCGCGCGAACCTCGACCTGCATGAATTCAGGCTCGACCGATGGGAAAAATGCGATGCCGCGTCCGAACTCACCATAGAGCGCAAAGCTTCCGACGAGGAGCGAGATCGCGAACAGAAGCGTCGTCCAAGGTCTCAGGATCGCCTTCTCAAGGAACCTCACGTAGGCGCCGGTGAAGCCGCCGATCTCGCGGGGATCGCCGGCCTCGGCGGCGTGCAACGCGGCCTTGGCGCGGGCGGATTGGGGTTGGCGTTTGCCGATGATACCGCCCAGCACGGGAATGAAGATCAACGCCATGAAGAGCGACGCCGAGAGCGTCAGGATGACGGTGATCGGCAGGTACTTCATGAACTCGCCGACCAGCCCGGTCCAAAACAGCAGCGGGAAAAAAACGCTCAGGGTCGTGGCGGTCGAGGCGATGATCGGCCACGCCATGCGCTTGGCCGCATGGATGTAGGCGTGACGCGGGTTGTCACCTTCCTGTAGCCGCCGATCCGCCAACTCGACGGTCACGATGGCGCCGTCGACCAGCATCCCGACCACGAGGATGAGCGCGAACAGAACCACGATGTTCATCGTGTAGCCCATGACCCAGAGCGCGGTGACACCGGCAAGGAACGCCCCCGGAATGGAAAGCCCGACAAGGATCGCGGATCGGACCCCGAGCGCGAAGACGATCACGATCATGACCAGGATAACCGCGGCAATGACGTTTGATTCCAGATCGGACAGTAGCGTCTCCACCTGCTCGCTCTGGTCCTGAAGGTAGGTGACACTGACGGTTTCCGGCCAATCCGTCTGCAACTCCGCGATGACGGCCCGCGTGGCCGCCACCGTGTCGATGATGTTCGCGCCGGAGCGTTTCTTCACCTCGAGCGCGAGAGCCGGCTGTCCGTCGATGCGCGCAAAGCTCGTCGGGTCCTCGAAGGTGCGCCGCACGGTCGCGACGTCGCCGAAGGTCACGACGGTATCGCCCTCAACCTTCACCGGAATGCTCATCACGTCCGCGACGTCCTGGATCAGGCCCGGAACCTTCAGCACGATCCGCCCGCCCCCGGTGTTGATGGCGCCGGCGGCGATCAACTGGTTGTTGCGCTGTAGCTGGTTGACGAGGGCGTCGAAGCTGATGTCGTAGGTCTGAAAGACGGTCGGGTCGATCAGCACCTCGAGGAACTCTTCGCGCGCGCCGCCGATATCGACCTCAAGCACGCCCGAAAGCGCCTCGACCTCATCCTGCACCGTCTCGGCCAGATCGTTCAGCGTCCGCTCCGGCACGGGACCGGAGAGGATGATGGTGATGATGGGGAAAAGCGCTGTGTTGATCTCGGTTATGGTCAGGTCGTAGGCCGCATCGGGCAAGTCGCCCTCAACCCGATCGGCGGCATCGCGAACCTTGTCGAGCGCGTCGTCGGTATCGCCACCGGCGGCGAATTCGAGTTGCACGCTGGCAAAACCCTCGGCGGCCTCGCTCGACATCTTCTCGAGCCCTTCGATCGCGCCGAACTCCGCCTCCATCGGCTCCAGCAGCAGCCGCTCCGCGTCGGTCGGGCTGATGCCGTCGATCCCGGTGGAAACATAGACCAGCGGGAGCGGCACTTCGGGGTTGGCCTCCTTCGGGATCGCGACATAGGCGATGGCCCCGACGGTCAGGATCATCGCCAGCGCGATCATCATGAACCGGCTGCGCGAGAAGGCACCCTCGATCAGCGCG
Organism: Jannaschia seosinensis; assembly: GCF_001408515.1. Lineage (GTDB taxonomy): Bacteria > Pseudomonadota > Alphaproteobacteria > Rhodobacterales > Rhodobacteraceae > Jannaschia > Jannaschia seosinensis. The sequence continues at coordinate 4,546 of NZ_CYPR01000095.1, forward strand.
TTCATTCCGCCTGCTCCGCCGCCGGTACGACGACCGCCACGTCGGCGTTCTCCGTCAACTGTGCGTTCACCTCTTCGCCCTCGCGGACGAAGCCTTGCCCGATCGTGATGATCTGCGCCGTCTCCGGCAGGCCGACGGCCCACACGCCTTGCAGCTCGGCCTTAACGATCTGTATCGGGTGGAACTGCACCACGCCGTCCTCGATCGTCTTCACGCCGAGATCGCCTTCGGGGTTGAGAGAGACAATCGACGGCTCGATGAAATGCGCCAGCGCCTCGCCGGTCGGGATCTCGATTTCGGCGGACACACCCGCCGGGATCGCGCCGTCCTCGTTGGGAACCTCGATCTCCACCAGAAACGTACGGGTCGCGGCTGAGGCGGAGGTGCCGACGAACGTCACGATGCCTTCGCGGGTCTCGCCGGTGATGAAGCGCACCGTTGCGGTCTGGCCGTCTTCGATGCGGCTCAATGCCTGTTGCGGCACCTGGATCGTGACGGTCAGCGGACGGTTGTCGACGATCCGGCCGATCTGCTCGCCGGCCGCGACAAATTCCCCTTCATCGAGCGTCAGCGTCTCCAAGCGCCCGTCGAAGGGCGCGACGATCGACACGTCTTCAAGCGCTTGCTCGGCGCTTGCCACCTGCGATTGGGCCGCGGCGAGATCCGCACGCGCCTCCGACACACGGTCGGCCGTGCCGACGCCGCGCTCGAGAAGCTCCTGCGCATTGGAGAACTCCCGCCGCGCCCGCGCCAGTTCCTCCTCCGCGCGTGCAAGATCGGCTTCGACGCGGGCCGAGGATAACCGCGCGATCGGATCGCCGGCCGCGACCATCTCGCCCTTGCGCACAAACAATTCGACGACATTGCCCGATGCCTCCGCGCGCAAGCTGGTATCCCTGTCAGGCTGCGCCTGCCCTTCCGCGCCGAAGATCAGCACCACCGGTTCGGCCGTCGACTCCCGCACCATGACGAAAGGCGGCTGGGCGTCCGGCGTGTCCTGCTGCGCGATCTCGGGCGCGGAGGGCAGGATGAACCCGCTGCCCATCCAGAGCAGAAGCGCGACGAGAATAGCCGCGGCGATCCAGATCGAGCGCGATGCGCCCTTGTCGGTCTCGAATTCCAGACGCGTCGCATGGTCTGTCGTCTCGGTGGTTTCTGGCATCTGCTTCATGTCCATTGTGTAGGCGACGGTGCTGGCGCTTCTGGAATGCGGCCGCAACCACTCATCGAACGGAAGGTCCAGCAAAACGGAGTCGCAACGGCAACTGGCCAACAGATTGTTGCATTCTATTTCCAATCTCACCGCGCCATGACTTTCGCGCTTCGCCTCTATCATCAAATTTCCGGGATGTCCGTCCCTCGGTGCCGCCTGCAATACGATCGAGATTGCCGGCATCGCGGCCAGAGCTTGTTCCTTCTCTTGCATATGTTGGAGCCCGAATGCGGCTTACTTGGCGCTGAAGGTGCAGAAGAGCCTGATCGGTGCCTGCAACCCGAAACGGCGTCCAGCGTTGACCTACGAAATACGCAACCGGCCCTGCCCCTATCGCTCGGTTTATTACCGGAAGGCACTTCATGACCCGCAAGACCATGTTCATCACCGGCGCCTCCAGCGGTATCGGCGCCGCGACCGCTCGGGCAGCCGTCAAGGCAGGCTGGAACGTCGGCCTGTTTGCTCGCAGCGAAGAGACGCTTGCTCGGCTTGCGGATGAGTTGGGCGAAGCGGCTCTCGCCCTCCCCGGCGACGTCACGATCTTCGAACAGCAGAAGGATGCCCTGGCGCGACTGTCCGACCGGTTCGGCGGTGTCGATGCCGCTTTCGCCAATGCGGGCACAGGGCTCGACGCGCCAGGAACCGAGAACGGCGATCCGGAGGAGTGGGAGCAGCTTCTGCGCATCAACATCCTGGGTGTGCTTCACACGGCGAAGGCCGCCCTGCCCCACCTCAAATTATGCAAAGGCCACATGCTGATGACGGGATCGGCCGCAGGTCGGCGCACCATCGCGGGGTCGGTCTATGGCGCATCGAAGTGGTTCGTCCACGGCTATGGCGGCAATCTCGGCGAGGAGATGAACGAGTGGGGCGGTCGCTGTACGGTTATCGCGCCGGGGATGGTCAACACCGCTTTCTTCGATGCCGAAAAACCGGACAAGATACAGCCGGACGACATCGCGGACGCCGTGCTCTATGCCGTCTCGACCAGCGATAAGGCCAGCGTGCGTGAAGTCTTCATCATGCCGAGAGGCTGACAAGAGATGCCCGCTCAACGATTAACCCCCTTACTCCCCAGAAACAGCAGGTAACGGCGCAGGGCACTGTCACGGCGTCGGTTTTCCGTGATCTCGGTGCATTTTGCGCTGTTTCGTGGGCTTGCTCTTCGTTGAACACGCCTCAGGCCGGATGCGTACGCGACGGTTCTCGGATGGTGTCATATGGTCGAGCGGGCGGCACTGCCCGTACTGTGGGACAGTCGGATCATCCTCTCGCCCTTGCGGCAGGAGCCTTCGTCCAAGACTCTCCGACACCAGGACTGCCGAGCCCGGTGCACCGTAACCACATACAGCCCGATGCACCCCACAAAGCCTAGCTTGCGGCTCTGGCTTCGCGCGATGTTCCCGGTGCCCCATCGAGCAAAGCGGCGCCTTCGGTGGTAACGGCACGGCTCCTCGGAATGAACCACAAGATTGCACGGAAGCTGGGGCATGTCATCCGGGAGGTGATGACGACCGGAACGGCAAGTTGATGCCGCTGGGTGACACCGTCGAGGTGGACGATGCCTAGGTCGGACGGCCTTAAATCACTGTCAGAGGCTTATGACCCAAGGTGGGCAAGGGTTCCGCGGCAAGCCGATGGCCCTCGTTGCGGCTTTCCGTGGAGGACAGGCAGGGGCACGAGTTGTTGCCAATGATTGAAAGGCCGTCTCGGAACTGGTTCTCCCGGAGTGAATCTCGCCGCAAGATACGACGCTGGTGAGCGGTGCCCACAGTGGACCGGCTGAGGCGCATACCTCCTAGCCCGGATAATTCACGAGAAGGCGGCGGAGGTGGCGTAACCGTCTGAAACTCTGTATTTTTTGGTTATCGACGCCAAAGATTCAGATTTCAGCAGGACGACCTCCGCCATGACCCAGTCTACGTGCTCCACGCCCCGCCTGTCACCCCTTAACGGTAAGCCGGTCCTACTCGGGTTTGACGGCGCCGACATGAGCTCCGACGCCGGCCTGACCCTGCTGCGCGAGATCGAGCGCAGGGCGGGTCTGGCGCAGCGGCTCGCAGATTGCCTGCGCGATCCGCGTGACCCGGCGAAAGTTCAGCATAGCCTGTGTGACATCATCCGGTTCCGGATCATGATGATCGCGGCGGGGTATGAAGACGGCAACGACGCGGCAGCCCTGCGGTACGATCCCAGCTTCAGGATCGCGCTGGAGCGTGGCCCGGAAACAGGGCCGGCCTTGTGTTCGCAGCCGACGATCTCGCGCATGGAAAACCTGCCCGACGCCCGCGCCCTTATCCGCATGGGCCGCGAGATGATCCGGTTCTACTGCCACTCGTTTGCGCGCCCCCCAAGCCGGATCGTGCTCGATATCGATGATACCTTTGACGCGGTGCATGGCCACCAGCAGCTGCGCCTGTTCAATGCGTTCTACGACGAGTTCGGCTTCCAGCCGATCGTCGTGTTTGACGGCGAAGGCCGGCTCGTCGGGACACTGTTGCGCCCGGCCCGCCGCCCCAAGGGCGCCG